>JAEUSI010000006.1 GCA_016788375.1 Ignavibacteria bacterium
GACACCGGCAAGGAGTTTCAGAGTATTGTTATAATTAATGTTAAGAACCGGAGTCGCGCTGAGGGTTAAATTATAATTTGTAAAATTAGCTCCGCCGTTAAGGGATTTAAAAACTCCTCCATTGCCGGCTGTGTATAGACCGTAAAGACTTTCGGAAATATCTCTCTGTGCAGAAGGCAGGTTTCCGATCGTTGTCCATGTAAGTCCTTTGTTTACGGAAATATCAATATTATAGGGTGAAGTTGTCGATATCATAAACAGATCCCCGTTTAATCTCTGCATAATGCTGTAACAGTTTTTTCCCGGATTGAGATTCTGACCGAAAGTAAGACCGAAATCAGTTGATCTGTAAAATCCTATACCCGTACCCGATGCAGAACTAACGCCAGCATAAACGATATTAGAGCTGTCTTTATCAACAACAACAGGAAGACAGTTAAATCCTGAAAGTGCAGTTTCGTTAAAAGTCTGACCATAATCCGTACTTCTGAGAAATCCGGTTGAAGTTGTGACATAAACATATCCGCTGCTTCCGCACCGAACACCCTGAAGATTTTTATTGCTGAATACGGAAGGAGGAATGACGAAGAAGTTTCCGCCGTTGTTTGTAGACTTAATCATTCCTGCCGAATAATTAGCTGCATAAATTCCGCCCTGTTCATCAAAAGCAAAATCCCATACTGACTGACCGGAGGCAGTATAAACAGTATCCCAGTTATTTCCGCCGTCGGTGGATTTCCAGATTCTCGAATTAGCTCCTGTCAGACCGCCTGCGTAAACATTTCCCTGATTGTCGGCGGCAAGCGACCATACGCTTCTGCCGTTGAGCTTCTGTTCCCAAACCTGTGCAAAAACACTGCTGGAATTCAGAAAAAGTACTGATAATAAAATGAATAAAGTTTTCATATTCTTTAAATACAGATTTACAAATATCTGCGGAATATTTCTGCCTGTAATTCTGGATAGAAAAATCCGAAAGAATTAATTATAAAAAGAACAGGTATCTTATACTGAAAAGAAGGGCCGGAGAACGTTTGCCGATTTTTACTTCGGCATATTCATTTGAGTATACCGGAATTTTGTAAGAACCTTCAACCATTAATGAAGAAAGAAAAATTGCCTGAATTCCAATAAATGTATCGCATCTGAATCCGCCAGAAAAAGCAATTTCTTCACCCAGCAATTCATTTTTATAAAAGTAATAGAACTTTGATTCTGAATACAGATTAACATTTACGTCATCATAACTTTTGTACTGACGCGGAATCAGAAGATATCCCATGGCAAGAGTCCAGTCGAAGTAGTTTCCGAATTTGAAGTCATTCTTTGGAATATTTACATTATATCCCATCTCACCGGTAACGGAAAACTTATCGATAAGATTAGTCACGATAATATCATTTTTTATAGTATAATTATCAGTAGTATGGAAATCAACAGACGGAACAGTAATATTGTTAAGGAAATTATAAAACGAAACGACGTGTCCTGGATGGAGTTCATACTCAACGGAATTTCCTACAATGGGTTTGGAATTAACCGGAATCAGTGCGCCTGTCTGAAAAGCAAATCTGAGGTGATAATTTTTTTTGTCAATATCATGAAAACGGTATCTGAGAGCTCCTTCATAATTTCCGACAAAGCTGTAGCCGTTATTCGGCGTATAAAAAATGCCGTTATACAATGTCAGATTTCCTAGAATTCCGTAATTTATATCGAATGAATTATGAGTATAATTAAAATTATCATAACCCATCACGATATTCCGAAGTTCAATTCTGTTCTTGGAAATACTTGCAGCAGGATGCGAAACAATATAAAGCTCCTGGGAATAAATGTTGCTGGACAGCTGCAAAAGGAATACTGTAAGAAATACTTTCTTAATCAAAGCCTGAATTTTTGTAAAATTAGTAATATATTTTTTCTAATACACTGTAAATTTGCAAAGACAGGAATTGTATTAGGAAATGAACTGATTCTGATGTTATAAAAAATTAAATTAACTGTTCATAAAATTTCATATTGGCAAAACAGAAAAAGAAAAACGGAAAATCAGATCTTAAAGTTATTCCCGATCCGAGAAAATTTATTGTAATAAGAGAAGCAAGGGTTCATAATCTTAAAAGCGTAAGCATAGATATACCCAAATACAAACTCATAGTATTTACGGGAGTAAGCGGATCGGGAAAGTCGTCCCTTGTGTTCGATACGGTTTATGCGGAAGGTCAGAGAAGATATGTGGAGAGTCTTTCGTCATATGCGAGACAGTTTCTCGAAAGAATCAACAAGCCTGATGTTGATTACATTGCCGGACTTGCGCCTTCGATGGCAATTGAGCAGAAAACGCAGATTAAGAATCCGAGATCAACTGTCGGAACCTCTACGGAAATTTATGATTATCTTAGACTGCTTTTTGCAAGAATCGGGAAAGTTTATTCTCCCTTAAGCGGTAAAATTGTAAAAAAAGATTCACCGGAAAGTATTATAACTGATATTACTAAGCTTGGAAAAGGTGAACCAGTAAGGATTTACGTGCTTATTAAAATTCACGTAAATAGTGATGATGAGATTATTCCCAGACTGAAAAGTCTGATGTCAAAAGGATTTTTCAGGTTGATTGTAAATAATGAAATAACCGATCTGAATGAAACCGAAGAAAAAGATTATGCAAAACTTAATTTCGAAGTTTCGGAATCAAATCAGGAAAAAAGGAAGACAATAACTGTTCTTACAGACAGAATGAATTTTGATCCTTCGGATAAAGAATCTGTCAACAGGCTTAATGATTCAGTTGAATTATCCTACAACGAAAGCGACGGATATGTGACAGTCAGGGTTTTTAACGATGACAAATATACTGATTATAATTACAGCAGGTACCTTGAATCAGACGGTATCAGGTTTGAAGAGCCCGAGCCGAGACTATTTTCTTTCAATAATCCGTATGGTGCCTGCGAAAAGTGTCAGGGTTTCGGAAAGACAATGGATATAGACATGGACATTGTTATTTCCGATAAAAGAAAGTCTGTATTCAACGGCGCGATAAATGTTTTTTCAACTCCGAAACATTCAGCACATCTTAATGATTTACTTATTGAGGCTGATGATTACGGATTTGATGTGCATATGCCTTTCAGCAAGTTAACAGACAGGCAGCTTGATTATTTGTTTAACGGAGGGAAAAGGTATATCGGCTTAAAGAAGTTTTTCAGAATGATAGAAAAGGAAGCTGCATATAAACTTCATTACAGAGTGCTTCTCAACAGATACAGGGCATTTACAGTCTGCAGCGAATGCGGAGGTTCAAGACTCAGAAAAGAAGCGATGTATGTAAAATTAGCCGGGAAGACTATCTTTAACATAGTCAGAATGAAGATAGATGAGGCATATAAATTCTTTCTTGAACTGAATCTCAGCGAATACGACAGAAAAGTTTCAGAGCGGATACTCGAGGAAATAATTTCAAGATTAAAATATCTGAATGAAGTCGGGCTGAATTATCTGTCGCTTGACAGACTTTCAAACTCGCTTTCCGGAGGCGAATCACAGAGAATTAATCTTTCCACTTCACTCGGATCATCACTTGTCGGATCAATATATGTGCTTGACGAACCTTCCATCGGACTTCATCCGAGGGATAATTATAAACTCATAAATATTATGAAATCACTGCGTGATCTCGGGAATACAGTGCTTGTCGTAGAGCATGACAGCGACATGATGAGAGAAGCGGATGAGATCGTGGATATGGGACCGTTTGCCGGAGAAAAAGGCGGAGAGATTATTTTTCAGGGAACGTATGACGAAATATTAAAAGACAGCAGATCACTTACCGGGAAATATCTCGGAAGGAAATTAAAAATAGAAATCCCCCTTGTGAGAAGATTAAGAAACAAGCAGACAAAATACATTAACATAAAAGGAGCACGGGAAAATAATTTAAAAGATATTGACATAAGTATACCGCTGGGTATGTTTGTCTGTATAACAGGTGTAAGCGGATCGGGAAAGTCAACTCTGATTAACAGAATACTTTACGGTGTTCTGAAAAGAAAGCTTGAAGGGAGCTACAGTGACAAAATCGGAGAGCATGATTCTGTGACAGGATATGAAACAATTGATACGGTTGAAATGATTGACCAGAATCCTATAGGAAAGACACCGAGAAGCAATCCGGTTACTTACATAAAAGCATTTGATGTTATAAGGGAAGCTTTTGCAGGAACTCCGGAAGCAAAAAAAAGGAATCTGTATTCCGGATATTTTTCTTTTAATGTTCCGGGAGGAAGATGTGAAACATGCGAGGGAACAGGAGTTATTAAAATAGAAATGCAGTTCATGTCTGATATTATACTTGAATGCGAAACCTGCGGAGGAAAAAGATACAAGCAGGAAGTGCAGGATATAAAGCTGAAGGGAAATGACGGGATTCACAGAAACATAAGCGAAGTGCTTGAGATGACGGTGCTTGAAGCTATTGATTTTTTCAAGCCGTATAAAAACATTACAAAGAAGCTTAAAATTCTTGACGAAGTAGGTCTCGGATATCTCAGAGTCGGGCAATCAGCAACTACATTATCCGGCGGCGAGTCTCAGAGAGTTAAACTGGCATATCACCTTACGTTTCAGGATGAAGGAAAGCACAGTCTGTTCATATTTGACGAACCGACTACAGGTCTGCATTTTTATGACGTATCAAAGCTGTTAAAGTGCTTTGACGAGCTTATAAAGAACGGAAATTCGGTACTGGTGATAGAACATAATCTTGAAGTGATAAAATGCGCTGACTATATTATTGACCTGGGACCGGAAAGCGGTGATGAAGGCGGATATCTGGTTGCTGCTGGCACGCCGGAAGAAATCATAAGTGAAAAAAAATCATATACGGGAAAATTTTTAAAAAACGTTTTAAAAAATAAATGATAATGAAAAAGACAATACTTATAGTAATTTTAACCGCAGGGTTTTTTCTTTCTGCTGATTTATCATATTCTCAGACATTAAAGGAAAAATTTGAAACAGGAAAGAAGGCTTTTTATTCAGATGATTTTGACAAAGCGAACAAGCTTTTTTCTGAAATCCTGAATATGACCGGCGGGGATTATGACGTCTGTCTGTATAAGGGAATGGTATACTATATTTACTTTGATTATGACAAGGCTCTGGCAGAAATTAGCAAAGCAATAAAAGAAAATCCAAAAAGCTCCGAAGCATATTTCAGCAGGGCGGAAATTTACGACAGGCAGGAGAAATATGCCGAAGCAGTCAGGGATTATACAAAAGCAATAAAATATAAAAAGAAGTTTACCGATGCATATTACAACAGGGCTGAAGACTATGAATTGCTCAAAAAATTTAATGAAGCAATAAACGATTATTCGGAAATAATTAAACTCGACCCGAAGGATGATATTGCGTATTATAACAGAGGGATGATGTATATTCAGGCAGGCGATAAAAATAAGGCAATTCAGGATTTCGAATCTGCTATCAGTATTGATAAAATCTGGAAAAATGAACTCGGTAAAAAGATAGAAGAGTTAAAGCTGGGAAAGTGAGGATTAATCTGCGTTTAATTCGTTTTTCAGATATTTGGCAGTGTAGCTCACATCTGAAAATTTCCTGACAAGATCTTCGGGAGTACCTTCGGCAATTATTTCACCTCCGGAATTTCCTCCGTCAGGTCCGAGGTCCGTTATCCAGTCAGCAGATTTGATCACGTCTAGATTGTGTTCAATTACAATTACAGTGTTTCCCTTGTCAACAAGCTTGGAGAGAACATTGAGCAGCATATTTATATCTTCGAAATGAAGCCCGGTAGTCGGTTCGTCAAGAATGTACAAAGTCCTTCCAGTCTGAACTTTCGACAGTTCGGTTGAAAGCTTTACCCTCTGAGCCTCTCCGCCTGATAAAGTGGTTGCCTGCTGACCGAGCCGTATATAGCCGAGACCAACGTCAAAGAGTGTCTGAAGCTTTCTTTTCAGCGAAGGCACAGCTTCAAAGAAATCAAGCGATTCTTCCACTGTCATTTCCAGCACTTCGGCTATTGATTTGTTCTTGTATTTAACTTCCAGAGTTTCCCTGTTATACCTTCTGCCTCTGCAAACATCGCAGGTAACATAAACATCGGGTAGGAAATTCATTTCAATTTTCTGCAGACCTCCGCCTTCGCATGCGTCGCACCTTCCGCCTTTTACATTAAAAGAAAATCTGCCGGCTTTGTATCCCCGGATTTTCGATTCCGGAAGACTGGCAAAAATATCCCTGATAAAAGTAAAAAGGCCGGTGTATGTTGCAGGATTGCTGCGGGGAGTTCTTCCTATGGGTGTCTGATCGATTTCTATAATTTTATCTATTATTTTTTCTCTGTACTTCACTCCTTTTGCCGTAATGCCTTCAATAGATGTGTATTTAAGAGGCTGTTCAGGAGTTTTTAAAAAAAACTTTGACAGGATTCTGAAAAGAGTTTCTGTAATAAGCGTAGATTTACCGGAACCGCTGACTCCGGTTATGCAGATAAATTTTCCCAGAGGAATTTTGAGTGTAACGTTTTTAAGGTTGTTGCCTGATGCGCCCTTGAGAGTAATAAACTTTCCGTTTCCTTCGCGTCTTGCGGCAGGAACATGTATTTTTCTTTTGCCGGAAAGATAATCTGCCGTAACAGAAAGTCCGTTTAAACTTCCCGGATGGCCGCTTGCTACAACTTCTCCTCCGTGTTCTCCCGCACCTGGCCCGAGGTCAACGACGAAATCGCAGGATTCTATCATTTCCTTGTCGTGCTCAACTACAATTACAGAATTGCCGATGTCCCTGAGATGTTTCAGAGAATCTATAAGCTTAATATTATCCCTCTGATGTAAACCTATTGAAGGCTCGTCAAGTATATAAAGCACTCCGGTAAGCTGCGAGCCGATCTGTGTAGCAAGACGTATTCTCTGCGCTTCGCCTCCGGATAATGACCTCGCGCTTCTGTCGAGTGTCAGATAATCAAGACCTACATTTAAAAGAAAATCAAGTCTTGATCTGATTTCCTTAATAATCTGTTCGGCAACAATCTGCTTTCTTTCATCAAGATTAAGTTTATCAAAAAATTTCCTGCAGTCGCTTATGGACATTTGTGTAATGTCGCTAATATTTTTTGAGTCAACCTTTACCCACAGAGAATCTTCCTTGAGTCTGCCTCCGTTGCATTTCCGGCATTTTGTTACTGTCATAAAACTTTCAGCCCAGAGGCGGATTGTTTCGGAAGAAGAGTCATCCGCATAATGAGTGATGTAATTTATTATGCCGTTGAACTTATGCATATACTGATTTAACCTGCCCTGTGAATTTAAATGCGTGTATTTGAATCTGTCTGCCGAGCCGTTTAGTATTAAATCAATATCCTTTTCGGAAAAATTTTTCAGAGGAGTGTCAAAATTATGACCGAGTGAATCAACCACGCTTTTAAAAATCGAATAAATCCAAGTGTTACGCGGTTTGCCTAAAGGTGCAATTCCGCCTTCGTTTATTGAAAGGTTTTTATCGGGAAAAATCTTTGCCGTATCTATTTCCTTTTTCTCCCCTAGACCGTAACAGTCTTTACACCAGCCGTAAGGCGAATTAAATGAAAATGAATTCGGCGCCGGTTCGGAAAAACTTCTTCCCGTTTCAGGGTCGGAAAGTTTTTCGTTAAAAAGTCTGTCTGCTTTTCCGTCATTTATAATGACTATTCCCTGACCGTATCTCAATGCAGTTTCGATTGAATCCTTAATTCTCATTTTAGATTTATCATTGACTGAAACCCTGTCGATTACTATTTCAATGTCATGAATTACAAATCTTTCGAGCTTCATTCCCGGTATAATATCTGAAATTTCATTGTCAATTCTGACCTTTGTAAATCCGTCAGAATTGATTTCTTCAAAAAGTTCCCTGTAATGACCTTTTCGTCCCCTGATCACCGGAGCAAGGATTGAAATTTTTGTACCTTCCTTAAATTTAAAAACATTGTCTACTATCTGATCTATATTCTGTCTTGTAACAGCTTTGCCGGAATCGGGAGAATACTGAGTGCCGCATCTGGCAAAAAGAAGCCTTATGAAATCATAAATTTCGGTGACAGTTCCAACCGTAGAACGGGGATTCTGGGAAATTGTTTTCTGTTCGATTGAAATCGAGGGAGACAGACCTTCTATTTTATCCACATCAGGTCTTTCGATTCCGCCGATAAACTGCCGGGCATAAGCTGAAAGTGTTTCCATAAATCTTCTCTGTCCTTCAGCGTAAATTGTGTCGAATGCAAGGGATGATTTGCCGGAACCGGAAAGTCCCGTAAATACAACAAGACTGTCCCTCGGTATTTCAATATCAATGTTTTTGAGATTGTGAACTCTGGCGCCTTTTACTATAATTTTTTCGGTCTTGTTGTCGGGATTTGAAGGCATTAAAATTATTAAGCTGTAAATTTATATCCGGAAGATTCTTTTTACAATCCATTTATAAATGCTTCTGAAGGTTAGGGATTCAACACTGCTTAATAAATTTTTTAACTTGATACATTTGAATAATGTGTTGTATCTTTTAAAAAGAATCTTTGATTTGAATAAATTTTATATACTCATTTTTGCGTCATTATTTCTGATTAATACACGCTGCAGTGAAAATCCGGCTGATGAAAATAACCCGGAATATGCAGAATATACTCAGATTGATTACGAGCCTTCGCTGTCCGGCAATGGAGAAGCAATTCTTTATGTTCATACAAATCCGGATATGGAATATTCCGGAATTTATTTATTCAATATTAAAAACAATACAGATTCGCTTGTTATAACAGGAGTCGCCAGAAGCCCCGACTGGTCGCCGGACGGAACAAGACTTGTTTATACATTTGATAATTTTCTTTATACAGTAAAAACAGACGGCGACAGTCTGACTGAAATTGCAAACGCTGGCAGAAATCTTTATGCAAAATGGAGCGGTAACGGAATGAGAATTGCTTTTAGCCAAACAGATTGCGGAAATTCATCTGAATGTGGAATTTATGTAACTGACTTCAACGGAAATAATAAAATTTTCATTGAAAGGAATGCAGGTTATCCGGAGTGGACCGACAGCGGAAACGTACTCATTTATTTTAAATCTGCTGGCAATCAGGGAGGTGATTCACTGATTAGATACTCTTTAGTGGAAAAAACAAGAAGCTTAATTGAAGTTTTCAAAGGAGAGGAACATTTCAGGAACAGTTATTTAAATTATTCCGGAGGAGATGTTATTTTCTGTTCAACTGATTCAGAAGGATATTCTTATATTTACAGTTACAGCACTGCGACTTCAGAACTCACGAAACTCACTTCATCACAGGGCTGGTCTCCTAACTGCCCGCATAATTCGGATCAGATTATTTATACAAACAGGACTCCCGGAAACGGAAGACTTTATATTATGAATAAAGACGGCAGTAACCAGAGACAGCTGTTTCAGTGATTAATCGTAAAATATTTTCATCAAAATTAATGTAAGTTATCAGTTGTCTGAGTAAAAATATTTTCATCTTAAATACTGAGTTTCTCAGAAACAAACTTGTTGATTTAAAACCTGAAAAAATTAAGTAACAGAAGAAAATTATAAATGACGATCACGGAATAATCCAGATAACATTTTGCAGTGAACCGTGTATAAATTAAATATAAATTAAAGAAAAAATGATTTGAATTTGCTTGTAACAAATCCTTACTTAAGATTATTTATATCTGTCTCCGTATCTCTTATTTCATTATTTGCATTTAATCCTTATGAAATGGAAACGCTGACAAGAATAATGATATGCTGGGATTTTTTCGGCATTACTTTTCTGATTTTAAGCTGGATAACTTTTTACAAAAAAGATTCGCACGGAATCAGAAAGATTGCTGCTAAACAGGACTCGGGACACATTGTATTGTTCTTTATACTAATTGCAGCAACAATTTTAAGCCTGGTTGCAATAATTCTGCTTTTGAAATCAAAACAGGAATGGCTGCTTGAGAAGGAGATTGTGACAGCAATTTATTTCACAGGAGTATTGATTTCATGGCTTCTTCATCAGACATTGTATTCTATTCATTATGCACACCTTTTTTACAATGCAGTCAATACGGGAAAGCAGATTCTGATATTTCCCGGAACTGCCAAGCCGGATTATATGGATTTTGCATACTTTTCATTTACAAACGGAATGACGTTTCAGGTATCGGATGTAATTGTCAACTCCGGATATATGAGAAAACTTGTATTGTTTCAGTCACTTGCTTCATTCGGTTTCAATACGATCATAATAGCGTTAAGTGTAAATGTAATTGTAAGCTTTTAAACAATTTGGAAGAAATACCCCCCGGTTCATTTTATTTTTTCAATCACCTTTTTTGCATTCTCATTTTCCGGTTCAAGGCTGAGAACAATCTTATAATTTTTAACGGCTTCATCTTTATTTCCAGAGATAAGATATGCTTCGCCGAGACTGTCATAGCAGTTTGCAGTTTCCGGAAAAAGACCGGCATTTAAAGTGAAAATATCAATTGCAGCCTGAATGAGATTGTTCTGCAGAAACTGATAACCGATATTATTAAGCAAGCGATCACCCTGAATTTTATAACCGTTCTCTTTTATAATTTTATTCAGATTTGTAGTAAAATATTCCTGACCTCTGGTTTGCAGAGTATCGTACAGAAACTGACCCAGTGGAAGCATGGGCATTTCAAAATCATTTCCTTTCATAATGTTTGTTATCTGACCTTCAATTGCTTCAGCGGCAAAATCATAATTAGACAGAATTATCACCGTAAAATTTTCAGAAGGATACTGTACATAAACAGCATTAATTCCGGGTGCACCGCCTGCATATGCATTCCCGCACTTAGATTTGAATTCGGCAAATGAAATATCTTTCAATTCGTCAAAGCCATTTATAAGAATGATTTTAAATTTGTCGGAAAGCAGATTATTGTCATTCATAAGAGAAAGATCAAATTTCAGCAAATCACCTGCAGTCGAATACATCCCGCCTGCAGGAGAAGGCTGAACAGCGAATCTGTTATTGTCCGAAGGAATGCCTTTTATGTTTTTAATATAACCGACTGATTTCAGCGGATCAGTATCTTCAATATATAGAAAGCCGGAGGAATTCATTTCAAGAGGTTTTAATATTCTTTCATTCAGATTTTCCGTGTAGGATTTACCCGAAACCATTTCGACAACTGCTCCAAGAATTACATATCCTGAATTAGAGTAACTGAATTCCTGTCCGGGAGGAAAAAGAAGCTGTTCCCTTGATATCAGATTCAGCAAATCAGAATTCTCCCTGTATTTTTCCCTGTTCTGCATGAAATCAGGATTGTTAATATAATCCCCGAATCCCGAATTGTGTTTGAGTAAATTTGAAATGCTGACATTCTGCGATACATCCTGATTAAATAAACTTAAGTATTTACCGATATTATCATCAAGAGATAGCCTGTTTTCCTGTGCAAGCTGCAGTATCAGAACGGCAGTGAAAAGCTTTCCGATTGAGCCGATATTATATTTTGTATCACTGCTGTTTAAAATATTGTTTTCCCTGTCGGAATAACCATAAGATTTTTCGAAGATAACGTTTCCGTTTACGGCAGCAAGAACAGTTCCGGAAAAAAGGTCAATCTCCGCACACTTGTTCATAAATGAATCAAGATTGTTCTGAATATTGTCTGTTTTATCACCGGCTTTTGAATTCATAAGAACAATTAACAGTAATATCAGAGTAAATATTATTTTCCACATGATGTTTAATCTATTATTTATTAATCAGACGCGTAAGAATGAAAATAGTCGCATATAAAATTTGAATATTAAGATGTTTACAGAAAACACAATTCCAGCCGGAGTTTTTTACAATTTCATTTACAAAAATTTACACTGCGATTAAACGGAATTCCTTATTTTTGAATTACAAAATCTCATTTCGTTGTATAAATTATTATAAAATTTATAACAATAATATCTTCTGATGAAAACATTCAGCATACTTTTTATAATGTTTGCATTTCATTTATTTACCCGGGAAATAAAAGCTGATAATCCCGGAGATTCAGTATTTGCCGGACTTCAGGTTCATAATATCAACATACAATTTTTTATTGCAAACTACTGGGACTCGCTGACTTATTATTACAATAACGGCGGAGAGCAGTATATACCTGCAACTGTAACCGTTAACGGAATGATAATGGACAGTGTCGGAATCAGGTTCAAGGGAAATTCTTCATACAATCATCCGAATAACAAGAAGCCGTTTAAGATTTCGTTTGACGAATACAGGGATGATCAGCGGTGGAACGAAATGAAAAATGTAAACTTAAGCAACTGTTATCTTGACCCGTCTTTTATGAGGGAAAAGATTCATCTTGATTTCTGCAGGGATGCAGGCATACCTGCGCCGAGAGCAAATTACGCCAGGCTTTATATTAACGGCGCATTGTGGGGATTCTATTCGCTTGTGGAGCAGGTTGACAAAACTTTCCTTTCAACGCGGTACGGAGACAATGACGGAAATCTGTTCAAAGCTGTGGATGCATTCGGGAATTCAATCGTATCAGATTTAAAATGGTACGGGAGTTCACAGAGTTCTTATTACAACAGATATGAACTCAAAACAAATGAATCAGTTAATGACTGGACGGATCTCGTTACATTTCTTGATACGCTTAATAATAATGTAAACACACTGACTGCACTACCGACAAAAATTAATCTGAACAATTTTTACAGAGCGCTTGCAGCTGATATTATTTTCGGAAATCTTGATGCATACGTAAATTCCGGAAGGAATTTTTACATATATGATCTGCCGACTTCCGGAAAGTTTGAATGGATAGTATGGGATGCAGGTCTTAGCATAGGAGCGTATCCGGGAGGAAGTTCATCAGTAGAAACCCTCAGTCTCACATACGTCGGAAATTCAGCCAACCGGCCACTTATTTCAAAAATTTATGCGACAACAGGACTGAAGAATGAATATCTGAGATCGCTGTGTTATCTATACAACGGATATTTTTCGGCTTCGAGGCTTTACCCTAAAGTTGACAGCATAGCAAACAAGATCCGGCCGTATGTTACTGAAGATCCGAGGAAGCAGTATACAACTGCAAATTTTGAAACAAACATAATAAGTGACATTACGCTCGGCGGTCAGAGAAAACCCGGAATAAAGTCATTTATATCGGCAAGACAGACTAATGTACAGACACAGCTGACATCACTGGGAATTAACTGCAATCTGACTGTAAGTCCGGGTGATGTTGTAATAAATGAATTCATGGCACAGAATAATTCAATTCCTGATCCTGCAGGAGAGTTTGAAGACTGGATTGAAATCTACAATAACACAAACAATACAATAAACATAAGCGGAATGTATCTTACAGATGATTTCAGTGTTCCGTCAAAATGGCAGTTTCCGTCAAACACGACAATAGCAGCAAGAGGATATTTAATTGTATGGGCTGATGAAGACAGTGCTCAGATCGGACTTCATGCAAATTTTAAATTGTCAGCGACGGGAGAGCAGATACTTTTTTCAAATATTAATGTGAGCCTGCTTGATTCGGTAAATTACGGAACACAGACTGCGGATTTAAGCATGTCCCGGATTCCGAATGGAACCGGTTTATTTGTTCAGGGACCGCCTACTTTTAATGCAAACAACAACTTAACAGGGACAATCAATTCAGGATTAACTTTAAAACCATCGCAATACTTGCTTGAACAGAATTATCCTAATCCGTTTAACCCGGAAACAAAAATCAGTTACGAACTTCCTGTGGATCATTATGTAAGTATAAAAATTTATGACGCACTCGGCAGTCTGATCAGTACACTTGTAAATGAAAAACAGTATGCAGGCAGATATCAGGTTAGTTTTAAAGGAAGTAATCTTCCGAGCGGAATGTATTTCTGTAAAATGGAAGCCGGTGATTTTGTGCAGACAAGAAGGATGGTATTGATAAAATAATATTTCTTAAATTTTAATAATTGACTTATGAAAATCAGAATTATACTTGCAGCACTTTTATTGGTAACATATTCCAGACTGTTGAAAGCAGATACAACTTATACAGAACTGGTAGTTCCGAAATATATTGGCAGCAAAACGGCGAACGGTACAAACAATGCAAGAACTCCTTTTGCCGTATGCCTGAGAATAACAGGATTACAGCCGAATACAGCTTATGATGTTCAGATCGGTATAGGACTGATTACAGATGCAGCTACTTCATTCGGAGCAGGGAATATCTGGAACAGAAACAGGAATGCATTCACCGGTCAGCGAGATACGCTTGCATTTACAACCGATTCCAACGGTGACAGCGGACCATTCTGGTCTTATTTGCAGCCGACCGGAAACAGCTCAAGATTTAACGCCGGACAGATTCATAATCTAAGAGTCGGAATAGCAGTTACCGGAGGAAGTATTTCAAATGATCCCGCTTATATTGGTACTAAACAAATTACTGCGCTTGACATAGCTGTTACTGAAAGAACAGCTTCAACAGCAGATGACGGTGCATTCATCAAAGGAACAGGATTTACAGGTGAAGCAGGAAAATATGTTTTAGTTTATAATGATACATCAGGAACAGGAGATCCGTTGTATTCATACCAGGTCAGAAATTCAGTTGCAACAAATACATCGCAGACTGAATTACCTGCATTAATCAATGATGTATTTCTTCAGGGAGGAACAAGCTCTGCAGGAGATTTTGCGGCTGTGATTCCCATAGGTGCAAACAATTCAAACGGAGTAAGAAGAATAGAATTCAGGAATCCGGACAATTCAATCTATTCAGAGTATATAGACAATAACGGAATTTTTCCGAACGGTGCTAATACTGCAAGTATTACAAGAAGAAGTGCAGCTGTAATAAACAGATTTTCTGCAATTAATCTCAAGGCATTGCTTGAAGGATTTTATGATCAGATGACAAATATAATGATACAGGATACAGTGCTAGTATCCGTAAGAAGCTCAGTTTCACCTTATTCTGTAATTGAAATTTCAAAGGACGTGCTTGCTTCCGACGGAACAGGAATTTTCGGCTTTAACAATACCGCTGACGGAACGCCTTATTACATCGTAATACAGCACCGAAATTCAATCGAAACCTGGAGTGCTTCAGGTATCAGTTTTATTAACGGAAGTATCAGTTATGATTTTACTTACGGAGCTTCACAGGCATACGGAAACAATCTTGTTCTAAAAGGTTCTAAATACTGCGTATACAGCGGTGACACGAATCAGGATGAAATTATCGATGCATCAGATATCAGCAGTGTGGAAAATCAGGTGATAAACGGAGGATCGGGCTATATTCCGGAAGATGTAAACGGAGATGAATTTATAGATGCTTCGGATTTAAGTTTAGTTGAAAACAATGCAGGCAATACAATTTTTGCCGTAAAGCCTATATAAGAATTGTTTAATTCATTTTTATAAAATCCCCGCTCAATAAGTCATTTCTGGCAAAACATTAAACGGGTTTTTTTTTTATGTTACATTGTAAAAATGAATTATTTATTCACAAAAAAAGTAAAACATTACAGCTTTAATTTTATACCTCCGTTAATTGAAAACCCTTCGGTGTGAGTCCAAATATCGTCAAACACAGGATCATTATGAGGACCGCTAACCACTTCCTTATAATTACTTTGCTTTGTGTCCGTAAAATTTTCAAAATTCAGATAAACGGAAAAATATTCAAAAGGCTTTTCTATCATAAAACCAAACTCCCAGTAAGGAGGCGCTGTATTGCCAAAAGTCAGGATCTGACTGCCGGAATAATATGCTTCGAGTCCCAGTTTTAAGAAATCATGTTTTTCGAAAATGAGTGCAAGATTAAGTTTATTATTCGGAAGCAGGGGCATGGAAGTAACAGGATTAAGATAATCGGCATTTGCTTCCGTAAAAGTATAACCGAGAAAGAGTTTGTAGTTTTCCTTAAACACGAATTTAGCATTTGTTTCAAAACCCATGCTCCTTACAGGTTCGGAAGCATTGGAAAAGTAATTAATCTCTGATGAATCATAGTTCAGGATCAGCGGACTCTTTATGTAGGTATAAAAAAACATCTGATTTAAAGAAAAGAAAAAATCATCTCCGATGATGGAATTAAAATTAATGTCTGCAGTTCCTCCGTAGCTTAATTCCGGATCTAGATTGCTTATACCGGAAATATTTTTGTAATGAATCTGTTCGGCATCTTCTGTAAAAAGAGAAGGTATTTTGTATCCGTTTCCAATGCTGATTCGTGAAGTGAATTTATTGTTAAATTTCATCAGAGCTGAAATTCTCGGAAGCACAAAAAGCCGGTAATCGTTTACATAGTCAAGACGCAAGCCGAATTCGAAAAGTAATTTATCTGAAGCGTCATAATTATCCTGAGCATAAAAACTGTATGTGGTAATATTCTGATCTCTTGTGCCGGAGGGAAAAGCTCCGGTTTCAATAAAATCATCAAAAATAAAATTCATGCCTAAGATTAAATCATGATATCCGATATTTTTATATATAGAGAGATCCGAGTAGGAATAATACTGATCTCCTTTGAAGGTGTAGTCATCCAGTTCTATGTCACGGTTATAGTAATTAAAACTTTGTCTGAAGCTTAATTTTGAAGTGCTGTTAAGAATCTTTTCAAATTCAGCCAGTGTAATATTTCTCAGTGAATAATTATTTTCATAATAAGTATGAATCCCGCTGCCGGAGTTTTTAATCAGAGTATAATCCCCGCCTTTCCTGTTCTGCACGGAAAAATTATTGCTTAAACTGAGTTTTATATCTGAATCAAAGTTCAGAAAAATTTTCGGCGAGACATTAACATACCAGCTGTCCGCAAGTTCGGTAAAATCGTCATGATCAACATCGGCAGGTCTTTGAGTATTGTACGAAGAAAATAAAGTATATCCTGTGCTGCCGAACATTCCGGAGAGAAAAGCAGAAAGATCAGTTGCGCCGAGAGAGGACTGATTATAAAGCAGGTTGTAGAGATTTTTTTCAGTATAGCTTTTAGAAATGAAATTAATCACTCCGGCAATCGCGCCGCCTCCGTAAAGAGTTGAAGCAGGACCTTTAATGAGCTCGACCTGTCTGAGGTCAAGCGGCGGAATTTCCAGAATGCTGAGGTTTGAAGAAAAATTGGAATAATTCGGATAACCGTCCTTTAACAATTGAGTATACCTTCCGTCAAGACCCTGAAGACGAATACTTGCATTTCCCGACACAGCTGAATTCTGCTGGACAAGGACTCCTGTGGATTCGTGAAGCAGCATTGATATATTGGATGGTCTCATATTGCTTTTTTCGTCAATCTCCTCGAACTCTATGACTTCGACTCTTGTTGGTTCATCATCAATAGTCCTGCTTGTTCTGGTTGAAGTAATAATTATCTCATCGGTCTCTTCGGATTTTTCTTCAAGAAATATTGTGTAAATCTTCTCAGCAGGAATTGTCACGGACAAAGTATTTTCTTCGTATCCGATGAGTTTAAAACTTATTTCATATTTCCCTTCCGGAATATTCTTAAAAACAATATATCCGCCTTTTCCGGAGGAAGTTTTATAATCAGAGTTTTTTATTATTGCGGTTACTCCTTCCAGAGGATTTTTGTCGTGAGTGTCTTTGATAAATGCTTCAAAAATATTCTGAGAGTGAATATTTCCCGCATATAACAAAAACATCATAATTAAAAATGTTTTCATTAATTGATAGATTAAAATTGTTAAATAATAATAACAGGTATAAATTTATTTAACAAATCTCAGGCGGCTGCCAGAAAGAGGAAGAAAAATCTCCCGGGAAAAATTCAGCTCGGGTAAAGAAATTTCCGGCAAGGAATCCGGGATTTTCAGGAATAAAATAAGGACTGTGTAAAAAGATATAATTACCGCAGAAATAACAGAGACATGAGCATTCGCAGTCTTCACTGCAGTCCTGTTCTTCGGAATTATCACTGTTGCAATAATCTTTATATTCAATATGATTAATTCCGCTGAACGGATAGTAATAATCATAGCATTGGAGAGAAGGCAGAACTACAAAATATAGTGCCAGTATGTAAGTGAAAATTTTCACCGTTCAAATTAGAATTATCCGGGATTAATTTCAATATTATTATGAATTGTGCTGAGGAAAAATATTCAGGCAATTTATCAGCGTGGATAATTGTTCATTTGAGAAATTTTTCTTCATAAATGATAAAAAAATTACAGCAATTACAATTCTCGGTGTTTATACGCAAAGTTTTGGATGAATGCGAAAAAAGCAGCAGCAGGTATAAAATCTCAATTGTAACTCTTTTATATTTTGATTATTTTACACACTTAAAATTTCACGGTCCCATCGACTAGGGGTTAGGTCGTCACTCTTTCACAGTGAAAACACGGGTTCGAATCCCGTTGGGACCGCAACTTATTAAAAGGGAAATCAATTTTCCCTTTTTTTTATTTTGAAATAGGACTATGTTAGTCCACATTTAAAATTCAGGAATATAAGAGATAATCAGGATGATCAGAATTTCCAAAAAAGTCGAATATGCATTAATGGCATTGAAGTTTATATCAAATTCAGAGCATAAATTAGTAACAGCAAGAGAGATTTCTGATAAAGGCAATATTCCTTATGACCTGTTGTCAAAGATTTTACAAAAGCTTAAAAACGAGAATATTCTGATTTCAAATCAGGGAACAAACGGCGGATACAGCATGAACAAAAGACCCGATGAAATACCTTTATTCAGTTTGATGAATGTAATAGACGGAGAGACAGCAATCGCCGAATGTCTGATGGATAATTCTGTAAAAGACTGCTGCCTGACTGATTCATGTTCTATCAAGAATCCCGTGACAGTACTTCAGAAAGAAGTGGAAGAATTATTTAAAAAGAAAACAATTTCTGATTTTGTATAAATTATTAATATTCAGGTGAAATGAAACTTCCTGTTTATATGGATTACAATGCAACAACACCTGTTGATCCAAGAGTACTTGAAGCAATGCTGCCTTATTTTTGCGAAGTATTCGGAAATGCATCCAGTTCTAATCATAAATACGGCTGGGAAGCCGAAGAAGCTGTTTCAAAAGCCAGGAGACAGGTAGCAGATCTGATCGGAGCAAGATCATCTGAAATTATTTTTACTGCCGGGTCAACTGAGTCGAATAACATTTCAATAAAAGGTGTAGCAGAAATGTATTCGGAAAAAGGAAATCATATAATCACTTGCAAGACTGAACACAAAGCGATCCTTGAAACCTGCGAATATCTTGAGAAGAAAGGAATTGAGGTTACATATCTTGATACAGACGGTACAGGTCTTATAAATACGGAAGAACTTTCCGGAGCAATCACGGATAAAACCATACTAGTTTCGCTGATGACAGGGAATAACGAAATCGGCACTATGCAGCCTGTAGAAGAAATCGGTAAGCTGTGTAAAGAGAGGAATGTTATATTTCATTCAGATGCAACTCAGTCAGTCGGGAAAGTGCCAATAAATGTAAATAAACTAGGAATAGATTTAATGAGTATCTCAGCACATAAATTTTACGGACCGAAGGGTATTGGTGCATTGTATGTAAGAAGCAAAGAGCCGAGAGTTAAAGTATCAAAACAGACGCACGGCGGAAGTCAGGAAAAAGGAATGAGAAGCGGTACACTGAATGTTCCTGGAATTGCAGGATTCGGAAAAGCCTGCG
This sequence comes from Ignavibacteria bacterium, assembly GCA_016788375.1. GTDB lineage: Bacteria > Bacteroidota > Ignavibacteria > Tepidaquicellales > Tepidaquicellaceae > JAEUSI01. The sequence goes on from JAEUSI010000006.1 coordinate 19,741, forward strand.
AGTTAAGCATAGAGCTTATGGAGACTGAAATGAAGAAGCACACCGAATACAGAGACAGGATGATAAATGAATTATTAAAGATCGAAAACACAATTCTGAACGGACACAGGGAAAAGAGGCTGCCGAACAATATTAATTTAAGTTTTGCATATACAGATGCGGATGCAGTAATTTCAGAATTAAAAGATATCGCAGTATCAACCGGAAGCGCCTGCACATCAGCATCAATCGCGCCTTCTCATGTATTAACGGCAATCGGCAGAAACAAGGAAAATGCACACTGCACACTGCGCATAAGTTTCGGAAGATTTACAACAGAAGAAGAAGTTGATTATACAATACGAAGAATCAGGGAAACCGTGGAAAATCACAGAAGCAATTCTCCATTATACAAAATTTCAAAAGAAGAATTCAAATAAACAATATTTATAATAAAATATAACGGGGTAATTAAAATGTCAGAAGTAAAAGAAAAAGAATTTGTTCCCGGAGTCAGCGAGGATGTAAATGTTACTGATAAGGCACTTAAGGAAATGAAAAAGATTATGGAAGAAAATAAAATTCCGTCGGAATACGGATTAAGAGTCGGAGTAAAAGGAGGAGGATGTTCGGGATTAAGTTACACGCTCGGGTTTGATCCTGAGGAAAGACCCGGCGATACGGTAATTGAAAAAGACGGAGTTAAAATTTTTATAGACATGAAAAGCGGTCTTTATTTATCCGGAACGGAAATAGACTTTACGGACGGACTTACGGGAAGAGGATTTGTATTCAACAATCCGAATGCGGTAAAAACCTGCGGCTGCGGCAGTTCATTCGGAGTTTAAAACTAACCGAAAGTAACAGTCTGCGTAATAATCCTGAATCTGTCTCAATTTATTTTCAGTTTTATTTTTTCAGATTTATCTAAAACTTCAGTAAAGAAGTATAAAATATGGGCTTTAAGAAAATAACGATTCATATTTTTCCGGAAATTCAGTTTCAGAAAATTAAATAATTTAAAAAAAAGGAGAATTAAAAAATGGCTTACGAATGGAAATTCAACAAAAGACCGTATACAGATGAGGAAGCAGCAAAGCTTCTGGAAGTTGTAATTGATGCCGATACAGCAAACTGGCATTACAACACTCATCACAAGGGATATGTAACATTTCTAAACAACATAGAAACAGAGCTTGAGACTGCTGACAGATCAAAAGCAAACGGAAACTACAGTCAAGTCGGAGAGCTTAAAAGAAGACTTACCTGGAATCATGCCGGAGCATTACTGCACGATGTTTACTGGGAAGTATTAGGAGGAGACGGCGATGTATCAAAAGGACCGGAAATAAGATCGGCAATTGAAAAAGAATTCGGCTCTGTCGATAACTGGAAAGCTGATTTCAAGGCAACTGCAATCTCGGCGAAGTTGTCAGGATGGGGAGTACTTGCATATGATCAGCTTTACAGCGGAAGACTGCTTGATGTGCTTGTTGACGAACATCATTACGGAGCAATCTGGGGCGGAATACCGCTGATAGCATGTGATGTATTTGAACATGCTTATTATCACAAAGACGGACCTGCAAGAGCGGGATATATTGATAATTTTTTCAGGAATCTGAACTGGGAAAGAATTAACGCCAGGTTTAAAAAATATGTGAAATAAAAAAATTGTTTTGCTTATTTTGAATGAAATCAATGAAAAACCATTGTTTGTATTCAGGAAAAAAATAACATATTTACTGCTGGCATTTTTAATTTCTTTTTCCTGCGGAAAAAAGGAAGAGCAGATTCCCGAAAAAAATCCGAATAAGGAATTCAGCTGGAAGTCAGAATTAAAAATTACCGATATACCCGATATGCCGATAAAAGGATATATAAACGGTAAGGAAATCAGCCTGAATTACATTAATTTCGAACAGTGGAGAGGCAGCCGTGATAACATACTAAACTTCGGCGATACAAAACCGAAAAATAACTGCGGATATGTTGAGAGTGACAATTCAATTCATCTCATTCGAAAGGCTGATGAGATAAAACCCGGAGAATTTCTGAAATCTAGTTTTGAGCAAAATCTGGACGGTTACATTGCTTATTATGACACATTATCTGTAAAGGATTCCGATAAGAAAACTTCCCTTCAGTGGAACTGTGCGCTGGTAATAACCGAGATGAATGAAAAGACTGTCAAAGGGAAAATTGCTTTATGTTTCAGAGATGATAAAAAAAGCTGGATAGCAGGAACATTTGAAGCGGTACGCTGCAATAATTAGCACAGAATTGTTTTAAAGTATTTAATTAAATAAACAGTTAATGAGAAAAAGTATATTGTTATTCGTCATATTAACAATACTTGCCACAGCATTTTTAAACGGATGCGGAGACAAGAATGAGGTTAAGGAAGAAAAAAAGACCGGAGAAAAAAGCACGTCAGGGATTGAATCGAAAAACGAATCTGCAGGTACTGATGATGCATCCAAGAAAGAAGCCGAAAAGTCGGCAGATGAAAATAAATTATCCAACGAACTAGGAATGACACCAGGAATTCCCAAGGATTTTCCGGAAGATGTGCCAAAGCCTAAGAATTCAAAAACACTCGGTTCTCTTAATTCCTCCGACGGAACAGTTGTAACATTTGAATCCGGCGATAAAGTCACTGATATTGTAAGTTTTTATAAAGAAGAAATGAGTAAAAACGGATTTACGGTAAGTGAAGCGGGAGAAACATTAGTAAGCGATAAGGGAGGACTTATAAACTGGACAAAGGATAAAAGAGAAGTCGGTCTTATGCTGGGTTATGACAAGGACAGAAATATTACGTCGCTTGTGATTACTTACAAATAAATTACTAAAGATTATGGACATAAAACTTCCGACGGGATTTTATTCTGCCGGAAGTTTTTTTATGCTTTAAAGTACGGACGTGAATAAACAAATATTCTAATTCAGTAAACTGCGCGGCAAAGTTGATTGACAAAGATAAAGTAAAGAATATATTAATTACAAGAACGGACAGACTCGGAGATGTGATATTAACATTGCCTCTGATAAACGAGACTAAAAAAATATTCCGGAATTCAAAAATATTTTTTCTTGTAAAGGAATATACATCCGGGCTGATAGAAGATTACAGAGATATAGATTACACAGTGACAGAAGAAAACATAAGCACATTCCCGGAGAAATACAGATATTTTAAGAATAAAAAAATAGATCTTGCAATAAACGTCAAGCCTGAATTCAGTCTTGCATTTCTGTTCTTTCTTTTAAGAATAAAATACAGGATCGGCACCGGTTACAGGTGGTATTCATTTCTGTACAACTGCAGGGTGTATGAACACAGAAAAGACTCGGTAAAACACGAATCGGATTATAACCTGAATCTGATCGGAAATTTCTTTGATGAAGGTAAACCGGAGAAGAAATTTTACTTTGGATATACAGAGGAAGAGAAAATAAAACTGAACGATAAGACCGGAGGAATGGTTGAGAGTAAGTACATTATAATTCATCCCGGAAGCGGGGGGTCTGCAAAAGATCTGCCGGTTGAAAATCTGGCAGATTTTACAAATGAGTTTCTGAAATCATACAGCGAGCATAAAGTAATACTTACGGGCACGGAACCGGAAAAAGATATTGCCTGTAAGATTGTAAATTCAGTTTATGAAGAACACAGGAACAGGGTTTTTGATTATACCGGTATGCTGAATCTGAGAGAATTAATGATATTAACTGACAACAGCATGCTGTTTATTTCAAATTCTACCGGACCTGTTCATATAGCGGGAGCGCTCGGCAAGAACATCATCGGATTTTATCCTGTGGAAGCGCCAATGAGCGAAGCAAGGTGGAAACCATTAAGTGTTAATACCATAATCCTTAAACCGTTGACAGAAAATGCAGGCATGGGAAGCATTACTAAAGTAGAAATAATGAAAGCAGTTAAAAAATTTATAAGCTGAAAGAATTTAAATTCAAAAACATAAAATCATGAAATTAAAATTTGTAATCCCGTTATTTATTTGTTTAATCTTAAGCGATATTTCATTTTCAGGAGATTCAACAATTTCTAGAGAGTTCAGGGTAATAAAGCAGAATGCATTTATTCCCGGAGAAAAACTTACATTTGAAATCAGTTACGGATTTGTGCAGGCGGGAGAAGCTGTAATGGAGATCGACAAAAATTATCAGAAAATTAATGGAAGAAAATGTTATGACATTAGATTTTATGTTAATTCTTCATCAAGCTTCGACTGGGTTTACAAAGTAAGGGATTTTTACAGAACATATGTTGACGCCGAAGGATTATTTCCGTGGAGATTTGAACAGCATATAAAGGAAGGAAATTATCAAAGGGATTTTGAAGCTATATTTGATCAGCAGAATTTAAAAGCAAAGACATATACGGGTGAAAAGGAGCCGAAGAAATTCGAAGGTGAGTTTGATATTCCGATGTATGCGCAGGATGCAATGAGTGCATTTTATTATGCAAGAACATTGGATTACGGCAAAATGAAGGAAGGTGACAAGATCCTTCTGCAGAATTTTTACAAAGACAAAACCTATCCGCTTGAAGTCAGGTATCTGGGAAAGGAAACAGTTGAAGTGACGGCAGGAAAATTCAGATGCATAAAAGTAGAGCCATTGGTGGAAGAAGGCGGATTATTTAAAAGCGAGGGAACGATAGTTGTCTGGATGACTGATGATGAAAGAAGAATGCCGGTGAAAGTAAAGACAAAAGTAATCATAGGTTCGATAGACGCGGATTTAAGCGAATACTCAGGATTAGCCGGACCGCTGAATTCCAAAAAATAACCAGTTTCAAATACCGGGATTAATAATCCTGCACTATTAACATTGTAATTCCGGATGCCGGATTTACAGAAAAACAGATCTGTATGCAAATCTCAGAATTATTTTATTCAATACAAGGCGAAGGAAAGAGGACAGGGAATCCTTCGTTTTTTATAAGAACAAACAACTGCAATCTGCGTTGCAGATTTCCGGGAGGAAACTACTGTGATACTCCTTATACGAGCTGGTTTCCGGATGACGTTAAAAACATCGGTGATACCGAAATCAGTAAAATTACAGCAGAGTACAGTAAATACAGTTGCCGGGATATAGTGATTACGGGAGGTGAGCCGTCAATTTATGCCGAACAACTTGAAGAACTCTGCATTGAACTTAAAAAAACCAACAAAGAATCATTTATCACTTTAGAGACAAACGGGACATTTACGGGAGACTTTATAAAATATACAGATCTTGCAAGTATAAGCCCGAAACTTAAGTCATCAGTTCCATTTAACACTGAATTTGAAAAGACACACGGGAAGAACAGAATTAATCTGAATGTATTAAAGAACTACAGCCTGCTTAAAGAGAACAATCTGATAGACATCCAGTTGAAATTTGTTTTTACTTCGGAAGCTGATTTAAAGGAAATAAAAGAACTTCAGACGAAAGCAGGATTTTCAGACAAAGATATATATCTTATGCCGGAAGGAATATCGGAAGAAGATCTTAGGAAAAACAGAGTACAAACAATTGAAGCGTGTTTAAAAAACGGTTATAATTATACAGACAGGATTCATATAATTGCATGGGGTGATAAAAGAGGTGTTTAGAAACTGAGATTATATCTTATACAGCTGCCTTTTCCCGAGTTTAAATAACTCACACTCGAATTTTTTAAGACATTGTTACGCGAACCTGAGAGAAAATAATTCAGAACATCAGTACCGATAACAGTTACAAGCAAAGCAGCGGTGTTCGGATTTCCCTGATCCGGATAATTTCGGCTTTCCTGATTAAACAGATTATTCTTAAATTCTAAAATGGGTTTCCTTAAAGAATAGATTAAAGCTGCACTTCCTGCGCCGATCATCATACCTGCCAGCACATCACTCGGATAATGAACGCCCCAATAAATTCTACCCAAAGAAGTAACAACAGCATATGTGTAAAGCGAAGCAATCAGAACCGGTTCACCGGGATAGCTTAAAGTAAGTGACGTAGCGATTGCAAATGATCCTGAAGAATGTCCCGAAGGAAATGAGTAAGTATTAGCAATTGAACTTGTATCGAATAATCTGACGTTATTAAGAGTCCTGAAAGGTCGGTCTCTTTTTACTAGAAACTTGAAACCCTGTGTAAAGAGGGCATTAGTCAGTTCAGAAACTGCAAGCAATACAGAAGCATCTTCATTGTAATAATTATTATCTGCTCTGCCAGAAATATACAAACCGACAGGTATAGCAGCCGACAAAGGCACAACAGATGCATTTGTAACACTGACAACGGAATGAAGAAAACTGCTGTTAATATTATTGAAAGTTCTGAATATTTTTATATCCGGATTGTTTTTATTGTATTTTGATGTATCTCTGACAGTTCTGAATCTGTATTGTGCATCAGACTCTGAGAATAAGAGTAAAGAAATTATCAGAAGTATAAATATATGAAGTATTTTCTTTGTAATAATCAGCAGGCTTTTTGTAAAAATACAATATCGAAACATTAAGTTACAGTTAACAAATTTGATCTTCCGGAATATTTTTAAATTTACTTTTAAATAAATTTTATTAATATTTCATCAACCCAATTAAAGTAAAGCTGTAAGATTTTGAGTTAATAAAATGATTTTACAGAGAGTTAGCAAAATCGTACGCATTAAGAAATAGAATCCGGTTATTACCGGAAAAAAATGAATAAATAAGCGAATTTTAAACAAAAAATTATGAGAATATTATCGGGTATAATTATGTCAATAAGTTTACTGTTTTCTGCTTCTGCAATTTATTCGCAGATTAGTTTACACTGGGTATCAAGATACAATGGAACCGAAAACTTCAGGGATGAAGGAAGGGCTGTTGCAACGGACATTGCCGGAAATATTTATGTAACCGGATTCAGCTTTAATACCGGCAGTTTCGAATATATCACGACAGTAAAATACAATACCAGCGGAGTACAGATCTGGGCAGCAGTTTACAACGGATCGGGCAACGGCAATGACAGGGCTTCCAGTATTTATCCGGACAATTCCGGAAACATATATGTCTCAGGATATGCATCAGGTGCGGCATCTTCGAGTGATTTTGTTACTATAAAATACAATACAAACGGCATTCAGCAGTGGATATCAACCTACAACGGAACAGGAAATGCGATTGATTATGTGAATTCCATGTCAGTAGATCAGAACGGAAATGTATATGTTACCGGACAAAGTTACGGCGGAGTCGTAACCCAGTATGATTATGCAACCGTGAAATACAATTCAGACGGAGTACAGCAGTGGGTTACAAGATACAACGGTTCCGGCAATTCTAATGACCAGTCTGCATCAGTTGCAACTGATGTATCAGGTAATGTATATGTTACCGGGTCAAGTTTTGAATCGTCAACATCAACTCTTGATTATGCAACCATTAAATACAATTCCAGTGGAATTCAGCAATGGATTTCATATTACAACGGACCTGGCAACGGAATTGACGGAGCAAGTTCGGTTAAGGCAGATAACCCGGGCAATGTTTATGTAACGGGATACAGCAGGGGTTTGGGATCACAATATGATTTTGCCACAATAAAATACAATTCATCAGGAGAACAGCAGTGGGTATCAAGACACAACGGAAATGCAAACGGAAATGACGGAGCAAACTTTATGATTGTCGATACTGACGGAAATGTTTTTGTAAGCGGATACAGCCCGATGACAGGATTGACTAATGATATAGTATTAATTAAATATGATAATGCAGGTATAAGGCAATGGATTTCATTTTATAACGGACCTGCAAACCAGTCTGACAGTTCGCTTGCTATGGCAATGGATTCACAGGGGAATATTTGTGTTACTGGATTCAGCAACGGTTCAGGTACTTCTAAAGATTTCATCACGATATTATACAGCGGAAACGGGATACAGCAGTGGGCAATGAGATATGACAGTGAAAACAACAATGAAGATATCGCATATTCTGCGGCTTTTGATCAGCTTGGGAATGTATATGTCGCCGGTAAGAGCCCGACGGAAAACACAGCTGAAGACATAGTCACTTTAAAATATTCTACTCTTTCCGGCGTGTCAAATGTAATAAGCGGAGCGTCCTGGAATTTTGAATTATATGGCAACTATCCAAATCCGTTCAATCCTTCGACTAAAATAAGTTTTACAATTCCCGAACTTTCTTTAGTGAGGCTGAGTGTTTATGATGTTCTTGGTAATAAGGTTGCAATCTTAGCTGATGAAAGACTTGCACCCGGAAATTATACAAAAGAATTCAATCCGGTAAACTTACCGGGCGGTGTTTATTTCTGTAAACTAGAAGCCGGAAATTTTACAAAGACAAGAAAAATGATTCTAGTAAAATAACCCGAAACTGTTTTAAAGCATGCTCAGCGCTTTTCCAACATCATCTGTAAGATCATCCGTGTCTTCAATACCAACAGATAATCTTACCAGTCCGTCCGTCAGTCCGAACTTGTCCCTGAGTTCCTTCGGAACGCTACCGTGTGTCATTGAAACGGGATGACATACAAGTGATTCGACTCCGCCGAGAGATTCTGCTATCTGAAATATTTCAAGGGAATTGCAGAAAATAACGGCATTGTCATACGAACCGAGTTCGAGTGAAATTATTCCTCCTGATCCCCGCATCTGCTTTTTGGAAAGTTCATACTGCGGATGACTACTGACTCCAGGATAATAAATCTTTTTAACTTTTTTATTGCCTTCTATAGATGAACATATAGCAAGAGCATTCTCATTATGAGCTTTCATTCTCTGAGCCAGGGTTTTTGTTGATCTCATTACAAGCCAGCAGTCAAAAGGCGACGGAACCGCTCCTGCAGAATTCTGTATAAACTTAAGCTTCTCTGCAATTTTATCGTCGGAAGTCACAAGACATCCTCCGATAACATCACTGTGTCCGTTAATGTATTTTGTTGTGCTGTGAAGAACGATATCAATTCCCAAGTCAAGAGGATTCTGAAAATAAGGGCTCATAAAAGTATTGTCGGTGCATGTCAGAATATTTTTACTTTTTGCAAATTCACTCAGAGCTTTCAGGTCTGTAATATTAAGCATCGGATTTGTCGGAGTCTCAACATAAATAAACCTTGTATTGTCTTTCAGCGCTTTCTTTGTTTGATTAATGTCCGAAGTGTCAACATAAGTAAATTCCAATCCGTAATTACTTATTATCTGTTCGAATAATCTGTATGTCCCGCCGTAAACATTATTTGTGCAAATTACATGATCACCCGGGCTGAACAGAGTAATGACCGACTGAACTGCTGCCATTCCTGAAGAAAAGCAGAATCCGTATTTACCGTTTTCAAGAGCAGCTAAATTGTTTTCCAGAGCTGACCTGGTGGGATTTATTGTCCTTCCGTAATCAAATCCTTTTGTTTCACCAAGCTTATCATTTGAATAAGTAGATGTCTGAAAAATAGGAGTAATTACAGCTCCGGTAGTTTCTTCGGGATGCTGTCCCGCATGTATCTGTTTGGTCGCAAATTTCATCTGAACACTTTTAATGATTAATAAATATAATTGTCAAAAACTCTTTTATACAAAATCCAGCACGTCGTATCTGTTCAGTATTCCCTTTATATTTCCGTGCTGTGAAACAAGAACTGCATTTTCTTTCTGCAGCATTTCAAGTGCTTTTACAAAGGGAGTGTCATAATCAATTGTTGGAAGTTTACTGTCCATAATATCCTTTACATTTTTTCCGGAAATTGTTCTGTCACTGATAACCTTGTCAATAATTCCCGATTCTTTTATTGAACCGACGCTTTCTGTCCCGTCAATTACCGGAAGCACGGAAAGATTGTATTTGTCCATGAGTTCGAGCGCTTCAAATACTTTATCCGAACTCTTTGCCGAGATCAGTCCAGGTACTACAGCTGTTCTCTTTGTTTGAAATACCTGTCCCGTCGTAATCAAATCCGGATTCATCAGCCTTTTTTCTCTTAACCATTCATCTGAATGATATTTTGACAAATATCTCTCACCTGTATCACAGACAATAAAAACCACAACAGCATTTTCATCTAGAGTTTTTGCAAGTTCGACTGCAGCATAAGCAATCGTTCCGGTAGATCCTCCGCAGAATATCCCTTCTTCCCTTGCAAGTCTAAGACACATGTCGACAGAATCTTTGTCATTAACATTTATAATTTCATCTATATACTGAAACATTACATTATCCGGCATTACATCCTGACCGATACCTTCAATAAGATATGGTATTGGTTCCGGTGAACATCCTGTTTCCTTTACAACTTTAAAAATTGATCCGTACGGATCAGCACCTATGATTTTTATACCCGGATTTTTTTCCTTCAGATATTTACCCGTTCCGCTGATGGTTCCTCCCGTACCCACTCCTGCAATAAAGTGTGTTACTTTTCCGTCAGTATCTTCCCAAATCTCAGGTCCTGTTGATTTATAATGTGCATCCGGATTTGCAGAGTTCGAATACTGATAAAGGAAAAGAGAATTCGGAATTTCCTTTGAAAGTCTTTCGGCGACATAAACATAATGATCAGGTTCGCCGTACTTGGCTGATACGGGTTGTATCACAACTTCCGCTCCGAGTGCTTTCAGATAATTGTTTTTCTCTTTTGATGCTTTATCCGTCATTACAAAAATTGTTCTGTAACCTTTCAATGCAGCAACTAGAGCTAGACCTATGCCTGTATTCCCGCTTGTTGCTTCAATTATAGTCCCGCCGGGTTTCAGCAGTCCCTTTCGTTCCGCATCTTCAATCATATTAAGACCGATTCTGTCTTTTACGCTGCCACCGGGATTAAGGGATTCCATTTTAGCCAAAACAGTTGCTTTAATTCCTTTTGTGACTTTATTGAGTTTGACCAGCGGAGTTTTTCCGATCAGTTCTAATACATTATTATAATATTTCATCTGATTTATTATAAATTATTTTATCTAATTCAGTTAATTGGTTTGCTCTCCCTTGCATTAACTCTGTCATTAAAATCAGACAGGTCTCATCAGCGGAAAGAATATTACATCCCTGATGGATTGTGAATCTGTAAGCAGCATTACAAGCCTGTCAACGCCGAGTCCGACTCCGGTAGTCGGAGGCATTCCTACTTCAATCGCATTGATGAAATCTTCATCAAGAGGATGAGTTTCCTCTTCGCCGCCGCGTCCTCTTTCCACCTGCTGTTCAAGCAGGCTTCTCTGCAAAACAGGATCATTAAGCTCTGTATAGGAATTTCCCATTTCCCATTTGTAAATATAAGGCTCAAATCTTTCGGCAAATATCACCTGCTCTGGATTTTTTTTCATTTCTTCAAGATCTGAAAGCGAATACTCCCGGAGCTGCTTACACAATGGAGTTGTGTCAATCGGGAAGTCATATACAAATACTGGCTGAATAAGATCTTCCTCGCAGGATTCTTCAAAAAGATTTGCAATCAGAAGACCTTTGCTGTGTGAAATTTTAGGATCGAAATTAATTCCGTTTGTATTCATATAATTAATTATCTCATCTTTTTTCATTTTCATGATGTCAATGCCGAGTTTATTTTCAATCGCTTCTGTCATCCTTATTCTTTTCCAAGGACGCTTAAAGTCAAGTTCGGTTTCACCGTACATGATTTTTGAAGCTCCGTGAATGTCAATGCAGGCTTTTTCAACGACTTCTTCAAACATATTCATGCTGTCGTAATAATCTCCGTATGCCTGATACCATTCCACCTGTGTAAATTCCGGATTATGTGTTCTGTCAATGCCTTCATTCCTGAAATCCCTGACGAATTCATAAACACGGTTAAATCCCCCGACTATCAGACGCTTTAAATAAAGTTCGTTCGAAATTCTCAGATAAAGATCAATATCGAGTGCATTGTGATGTGTTACAAACGGCTTTGCGTTTGCGCCGCCGTAAATTGTCTGAAGCGTCGGTGTCTCAACTTCAAAAAAGCTGTTGCTTTCAAGCGTTCTTTTAATCGACTGTATTATCTTTGTACGTTTAATAAAAGTATTTTTTACATTTTCATTTACAATCAGGTCAATATATCTCTGTCTGTAACGCAGCTCAACATCAGCAAATGCATCGTACACAATTTTTTCTCCTGCTTCGGTAACTTCTTCTTTTACAACAGGCAGCGGCTGAACGGATTTTGTAAGCAGCTGATATGAAAGTGCATGAACTGAAACTTCTCCTGTCTTCGTTCTGAAAGGATATCCCGAAACTCCGATGATATCTCCAATGTCAAGAAGTCTGAATACGCTGTATGATTCATCTCCGACATCATCTTTCCTTATATAAATCTGAATCCTGCCGGTTTCATCCTTTATATGACAGAATGTCGCTTTTCCCATCTTTCTGATTGCCATTATTCTTCCTGCAACAGAAACTACAACTTTTTTCTGTTTCTCTTTTTCTTCGTCGTTTTCGGGATCTGTGAAACCGTCTATAATGCTTTTAGAATCAGTTGTAACATCAAATCTGTGAGGGTATGGATTAATCCCGAGTTTTTTTATTTCTTCTAATTCTTCTAATCTTCTTTTGATTAGTTCGTTTTGTTCTGACAAATATGTTTTTACCTTTCTATGTAATTTGATCTATTTCTTTTTTTTATATTTCCTTTTTATGTCAATGTTAATATTTCCTGCACGGACTCTGTCCGATTTCTTATAATCCTTTTTGAATTCTTTCCTGTCTTTTCTATCATTTAAACTTCCTTTGGTTCCTGTTTTATTATATCCGTTGCTTTCTTTCTGACTATTTATTTTCTTAAATCCAAGTTCAATACCTCTGTCTTCATGACGTTTTTTATTAAAACCCAGTATTTTATCTTTTCTTTCAACGGAAGATTCAGTTTTCTTAAAACGGTTTTTCCTTTCTCCGATTTTGAATTTATCATCAGCTTTTCTGTATCTTCTTTTCCTGTCGCCTGAAGATTTTACATAATTTTCAGGAGTATCTTTAACAATTTTATTCAGTGCGGAAATTTCTTCGGATGTAAGATATCTCCATTCTCCTTCTTTAAGTCCGCCGAGATTTAATCCGGCATATTCAATTCTTCTGAGAACTCTTACAAAGTAGCCGAAGTGTTCGAACATATTATGAATCTGTCTGTTTCGTCCTTCATGAATTGATATGGTTAATCTTAGATAATCATTGGTTTTCGGAAACTTAATAATGGCAGGTGCGGTCATTACACCTTCAATTTTTATACCTCCGGTCAGTTTCAGTCTGTGCTTTTCTTCAAGAGGTCTTGAGAGTTCTGCATAGTATGTTTTATATACCTTGCTTTTCGGGTTCATTAATTTATTAGCAAGTCCGCCGTCATTTGTAAGCAAAAGCAGTCCGGATGTGCCGTAATCCAGTCTTCCGACAGGAAAAATCTTCTGATTGATATTTATCAGATCTATAACCGTAGTCCTTTTTTTCTCATCTGAAACAGAAGTGATTACACCCTGAGGCTTGTACAGCAATATGTAAATTTTTTTTGTATCGGGTTTTATATGTTCTCCGTCGACAGAAACCTTATCAGTTTCAGGATTGATTTTATAGCCGAGTTCGGTAACTGTCTTTCTGTTAACAGTAACTCTTCCTTGTTCAATGAGCTCATCAATCTTTCTCCTTGAAAGCAAACCGTTTGATGCTATGAATTTATTAAGTCTTACGGATGATTCCATTCAGATTATACTCCCGCCGTCCGTTTTGTCTTCTCCGGACGTTTCATTAATGCTGTGAATGTTTTCTCCGTCTGAAATATTACGGAATTCTTCATCCTCCGTCTTTTCCGGATTTTCATATTCATTTTCTTCATCAGCATATTCCGGATTATCAGGGGAATTATCACTTGTAAGGAGTTCAAGCTGATGTCCGGTTTCGTTGACACTGCCGGATTCGGGACTGTTAACGGAATTAAACAGCTCAATGTCTGCTTCAGTTATTCCCTCTATTTCCTGATTCTTCAGTATCTCGTTGATTTCTTTAAGCTTCGGCAGATCATCAAGTGAATTAAGCCCGAGCAGTTTAAGAAATGTTTTAGTCGTTCCGTAAAGAATCGGTCTGCCGGGGGAATCAGCTCTTCCGGTAATTGTAATCAGATCTTTTTCGAGGAGCGAGTTAACGATGTAGTCAACATTCACACCGCGTATGAATTCAATCTCGGATCTTGTTATCGGCTGTTTGTATGCAATTATAGAAAGTGATTCAAGCGCTGACTGCGACAGTTTTTTCTTTTGCTTGTCTTCAAAAAGTTTTCCGATAAATCTGCCGTATTCTTTCCTTGTTGCAAAAGTGTAACCTCCTGCAATGCTCAGTATCTCAAACGGCTTGCTGTTTATCAGATATTCTTCGTTAAGTAATTTAACTGATTCTTCTATTTCTGATATGCTTATTCTGACTCCGCTTCTGTCTGTGATATCCTTTATCTGTTTCGGAGTGATCTCATCTTCCGAAGCAAAGATCATTGACTCGACAATATTCTTAATTTCCGTGCTGATCAACAGGCTCCTCCGTCCTTCTTTTCAGATAAAATTTTTCCATATCATTGTTAAGTATTATAATCTCAATTATTCCTTCAAGAGCCATCTGAAGCAATGCAAGAAATATGCAGATAATTCTGAGCTTTTCATTTACTCCGTAAATAAGCTCGGAAAATTCAGGGTTATGATTTTCATCAATAAAATTCAAAATAAAATCTCTCTGATTTTCCGGAGTAATGTCAAGCAGTTCGATCGGATGCACAACTTCTTTCCTGACACTTGAAATTACTCTTTTGTATGCTTTTATAAGATTAAAAACAGTAACGTTACTTAGACTCAGATCTGTTTCGAAATTTGTTTCGGTTTCCTTTGCATCGTTTCCGAAATTACTTCTGAAAACTCTTTTTCTCTGCTCGGTTTCAAGTTCGGCAATCTGCTCCGATACATCCTTGAATCTTTTATATTCGAGAAGTTTCCTTACAAGCGCAAGTCTCGGGTCTTCTTCTTCAACAAGATTACCCGATTCGTCAACCTGCGGTATGAGCATTCTCGCTTTTATTTTCATCAGTTCCGAAGCCATTACGAGAAATTCTCCCGCCAGCTCAATGTCAAGCTTTGACATGAAATTAATATATTCGAGAAAATCTTTTGTGATTTTGGAAATGGGTATGTTGTAAATATCAAGGTCATCTACTTTCACAAAGTGAAGAAGTATATCCATCGGACCTTCAAATTCAGTGAGCCGGGCTCTGTAATCGGAAGAATAAAAAAATTTTTCCCCACTGTTCAGTCCGCTGTTTACAGTATTGTCGTTTGTTTCAGTCATTTGAATTTAATATACTAAACTGACACTGCAAATTAAATGAAGTTGAATCAGATTATCTGAAAATATTATGTCTTATTCATGCTGCCATCACCGTTTGTTAACATGTAAAAAAAATTATTCAGTCAACTGAATTTAAATACAGAATAAATTTATTTACTTTGCTTCAATAAAATTAACTGATTGAAAATACGCTGCCTGTTTTTATTTGCCGTTTTTATCTGTTCAGAATCTGCTTTTACTCCAGACAATGCATTTTCTCAGGCAGAGCTTATAGACATTAAAAATCCCGTTTACTCTTTTCTGAAAAGAATGGAACTAATGAAAATTATTCCCGGATACGATTCCTATAATATTCCGTATTCAAGAAAAGAAGTTGCGGTTTATCTGCTTGAAATAGAGAAAAGCTCCGGCAAAATCACTGAGACAGACAGAAAACTTTTCAGGGATTATAAAACAGAATTTGAATTCGATATGTACGGAAAAACAGATATGCAGTATTCACTGATAAGCGGCGACAATGCCGGGAATATATTCAGCAATACAAAAGAGAAGAATTTGTTTTATTACACAGATTCTTCAGCCGCATTATTTACGGATGCATTCGGATCAGTTTCACAGAGAGGTTCATACGGAGACTCCATCCCGGATAATTCAGAATTTCAGGGGAATTACGGAATAGAAGCAAGAGGAACTCTCTTCGGAAGCGTCGGCTTTTTTATTGCTTTGAATAACAGCTGCAATAATAAAGTTAATGACAGCGCTCTGAATCTGATTGCTGCAAATGATCCCGTATACAGGCAAAGCAGATATTTTATTTCGGAAGACAATTCGGTTCCGTTTGAAGGATATCTGAGATATCAGACAAATGCAGACTGGCTTTCGCTGGATTTCGGCAGATACAGGTTCACACAGGGCAAAAGCTATATTGACAATCTGTTTTTTTCGGGAAAAGCTCTTCCGTTTGATTTCGGCAGATTACAGCTGAAATATAAGAGCCTTAATTATTCATTTACTTACGGAAGTCTGAGGGGAGATTCGGTAGGAAGACCTCTGTCTGCAAAAAATGTTTCCTCTCATTACCTTAACATGAACTTTTCGGATGCATTCAGGCTGGGACTTTGGGAAGCAGTTATTATTAGCAACCAGCCTTTCAGCTTTACATATTTCAATCCGGTCAGTTTTTTAACTTCTGCGGATTTAAGCTCCGGCAGGGAAAAAACTTCGGAAAATAATTCGCTTATGGGAATAGATATTGAGATAATTCCGGCAAAAAATATTTCGTTTCAGTCTTCACTTTTAATTGACGATCTGACATTCGGAACATTGTTTGAAACAGATTCTCTTAATGAAAATAAATTCGGCTGGCAGTTCGGATTTCTCTGGACAAATTCTTTAAACATGAATATAGCAGCCGAGTATACTCATCTTGATCCATTCGTTTATTCACACAGATCAAATAAAAGCACTTATACAAACAATACATTTTCACTCGGTCATACACTGCCTCCGAATTCTGATGAAATTGCGCTTAAGCTGAATTATGACATAACAAACAGAATCAATATAGGTGTTTTATACAGGCATCAAAGGTCAGGCACGGGTATTATTCTCGATTCATCCGGAAAGCTTGAAGCAAATTACGGCGGTAATATTAACTTCGGTCTAGGGGATGCATATCTGAGAACAAACGGATTTCTTGACGGAATAAGAATCAACAGGGATATTTTCAGTTTCAGTTTTTTATGGCAGCCGGTTAAACAATTTTATCTTAAAGGAATGTTTCAGTATAATATTTCTGACAATCTGACTTATAACTACATCACAAAGGAATCATTTTATTATTTAACTTTTCTGATTGATATTTAAATGCTTGAAAGAATAAAATCATTCTTATTATACAATGCAGATCAGACAAAGGAAAATTCTGTTTCTGCGTTACAGAGGAAAAAAAGATCCGGATTTTTTACTGAATACTGTACGGGACTGAAAAAACCGCTTAAGATACTTGATATAGGAGGAAGCGATTATTACTGGCGATGCCTCGGTTTTACGGGTGATGATAATTACAAAATAATGATAATAAACACTGAAAATCAGAAGACTGATGATTTTACAAATATTACATTTCTGAAAAGAGATGCGAGGGATCTGAGGTTTATAAGCGACGGTGAATATGATCTTGTTTTTTCCAACAGTATGATAGAGCATCTGAATAGTTATGACGAGCAGAAAAAACTTGCCGGAGAAATACGGAGAACCGGTAAAAAATATTTTATTCAGACTCCCGATTATTACTTTCCGCTTGAGCCGCATTTTCTGTTCCCGTTTTTTCAATTTCTTTCTGTTGAAATGAAAACTAAATTGATAAGAAAATACAGTCTCGGCTGGTTTGAAAAACAGACTAATCAGGAGAATGCAAGGCAGCTTGCTGAATCCGTGAGGCTTCTGAAAGAAAAAGAGTTAAGAGAAATTTTCCCCGGTTGTAAGATTTACCGGGAAAGGTTTTTCGGATTAAGCAAATCTTTAACGGCATACAATTAGCGATGGAACTTTTCAAAATCGGATTTTTAAGCGTAAAGCTGATTGACATAATTGACATAATAATTGTCACATATGTTTTTTATAAGCTTTATACAATTATGAAAGGCACCATTGCATCACAGATTTTTCTTGCGCTGATACTGATTATAGGATTTTCGTTTCTTGCACAGCTTCTGAACATGCAGGCTACGGGCTGGCTTTTAAGCAGACTGACGGATATATGGTTTATAGCTTTTATAATTTTGTTTCAGCCTGAGATAAGAAGACTGCTGCTTTTAATTGGCAAGACTAAAGTCGCGAGGATATTTACAAAAGTAAATGTTGACGAAAATGTCGAAGAGATTGTGGAAGCATGTTTTGATCTCAAAAGCAGGGGATGGGGAGCATTGATAGTGATAGAAAGGAGTTCGGGACTTAAGAATGTAATAGAAAACGGCGAACTGATACAATCAAGAATTAAAAAGGAAATTCTGATTTCAATTTTCAATCCGAAATCACCTCTTCATGACGGAGCTACGATTTTAAAAAACGGAAAGATAGAAGCTTCCAGATGTCTTCTCCCATTATCCGAACCGGAAAAAGTAAGAAATAAAAATCTCGGAACAAGACACAGAGCCGGACTCGGAATTACAGAAGTTTCTGATGCTATTGCAATTATAGTTTCAGAAGAGAGAAAAGTAATATCAGTTGCCGAAGACGGCGAACTTACTTCATACAGGGATGCCGATTCGCTGAAGGAAAAGCTGATACTTGCAATGGGAAAAACGTCTGTTGCAAGTTCGGTTAAAAATATATTTGAAGAGTCGGAAGATAATTACGAGCAGAACAAAGATAGCGCGGAAAAACAGGAATCTGTATTTGATCAGAAGCAGGAAACGCCGAAGAAACCGGATTCCGGTAAAGAAAGCTGAAAATTTCACTCAGGAACAGAAATGGATCTGAATTCAAGAAACCGGAAAGAACTTGTTGACATTTTAA
This sequence comes from Ignavibacteria bacterium, assembly GCA_016788375.1. Classification (GTDB taxonomy): domain Bacteria; phylum Bacteroidota; class Ignavibacteria; order Tepidaquicellales; family Tepidaquicellaceae; genus JAEUSI01. Next base: position 38,559 of record JAEUSI010000006.1, read on the forward strand.
AAAATTCGGGAATTGACAGCCCGGAGGTCTTAAATGCAATAGGAAAAGTGAAAAGAGAATTGTTTGTTCCTCCCGAACTGAAAAATTATGCATACAATAATACATCTCTTCCTATCAGCTCGCATCAGACAATCTCACAGCCTTTTACAGTTGCATTTATGACACAGCTTTTAGAAATAAATCCGGGAGACAGAGTCCTTGAAATCGGAACTGGTTCCGGATACCAGTCGGCAGTTCTGAAAGAACTCGGTGCGGAAGTATTTTCCGTTGAAAGAATATATGAATTAATTACAAAAGCTGCGGATACACTTTCTAATGCAGGTTATGAAGTTCATCTCAGACATGATGACGGTACAAAGGGCTGGCCGGAAGAAGCACCGTTTGATAAAATTATCGTTACAGCCGGAAGTCCGAAAATACCGAAGCAGCTTTTAGGACAGCTTGCGACCGGAGGAAAACTTGTAATTCCGCTTGGTGATGAAATTTCGCAGGATGTAGTGCTGATTAAAAAAGAGTTTGATGAAATTCAGGAAAAAAATAAAACCGGTGCAAATTCATATTCAGAAGAAAGTATAAAATATAAAATGAAAAGATATAAAAATTTTAAGTTTGTTCCGCTCATCGGCGAAGAGGGATGGAACATCTAATTCAACCGGTGTGAATTTTTGAAAGACTCATATTTAACAGTAAAAAAAAATACTGTATCAGAATTCAAAGCAGGCAAATCCGTTTTCATAGCACAGTCTTTCCGGATAAGCTCAACTGCCGAAGCTCTGGAAAAAATCAAATCAGTCAGAAAAAAATATTATGACGCATCGCATCATCCTTTCGCATACAGACTCGGAGTGAGCAATGACAGTTTCAGATATTCCGATGACGGCGAGCCACAGGGAAGTTCCGGTATCCCGATTCTTGAAATGATTGACAAATACAGACTGACAGATACGCTTGTTATTGTATCGAGATACTTCGGCGGCATTAAACTCGGTGTCGGCGGACTGAGAAGAGCGATGGCTGAAGCTGCCGGACTTTGCCTGAAAAATTCAGAATCAGCAGAAGTACTGATTACGGAAAATGTCATGATTGAATTTGATTATAAATACATGAGCGGGGTAATGAACCTTATTGAAACCGAAAAAATAAAATTAACACAGAACATTTCAGATGAGAAATGTAAATTGATACTTGAAGTCAGATTGTCTATAATTAAAAAGCTTAGAACAGAACTTCAAAGTGTTACCAATGGAAGTATTAAATACACATAATACTCAACCCTCACAGATTATCAACAGAGTTTTAATAATAAATCAGGTTTATAAAATTTTATATTTTTAAGATATGAAAAATTTCAGTAAATATATAATTATTGTTATCATGCTTCTGAATGCAGCTCATAACGTTAAATCTCAGCCGGTCTGGAATTATCAGAACAGCGGAACTTCGAATAATCTGAATAAAATAATTATTCAATACAGTGCTTCGGGAATTGTTCTGTTTGTTGTTGGTGACAACGGGACAATACTGAGAAGTTCAAACAGGGGGTTGATTTGGGAATCTGTCAGCAGTAATACGAATGCGGATTTGTTTTCAGTTGATATTACTGATATCGATACCGGATATGCTGCCGGATCAGACGGAACAATTCTGAGAACAATTGACGGCGGTAACAGCTTGTCGGTAATGACAAGCAATACTTCCAATACAATTAAAAGTATTAAAAAAACGGCGGGAAATGTTAAAGCTGTAGCCGTTGGAGAAAACGGAACATTTCTGAAATTAGAAAATGATGTCTGGTCTGTATCGCAGATTGATACGGCAGATTTAAATTCTGTTTATATTCAAAACAGTACAACACTTACAGCTGTTGGAAATAGCGGATTAATCTTAAGATCAACAAACAGCGGACTAAACTGGACAAGAATAAACAGTAATACTGCAAGTAATCTTAATGATATTACCTTTAACAATCAGGTTATAGGTGATAACGGAACAGCTTTTCGGATTAACGGGACAAACATAGTTGTTATTAATTCCGGAACAACAAACAACCTGTACGGACAAGATAATTCAAGCAGTCCTGTTATGGCATGCGGAGCAAACGGAACTGTACTTAAAAACTGGCAGCAGCTGAATACATATACAAATCATAAATTTAATTCTGTCATTCAAATATACAGTGATTATTGTCTGATAACCGGAGACAACGGAATAATTTTGTTTACTAACTCATTAAATCAGACGCCTAATTCAAAATTATTAGATGTAAATAACATCAGCACATGGTTCGGAAATAACGGATCATTCAACAGGCATCCGACTACAGGAAATTCCGGTTTCGAATGGCCAAAAGGTTCAACAAAATTTGCAAGATATGCTTCAGGCTTATGGATAGGCGCAAAGGTCGGAAATGATACACTGGTTGCAGTTGCTGAATATAGTTATGAATATCTGCCGGGATATATAGATAACAGCGGAATTCCTCAGGGAAGTAATGATTCTCTTTATCATGTTTACAGCATTTACAGGGATGATTCAACAAGTGCGGATTATTTAAACTGGCCGGTGAATCAGGGTGCATATTTAAATTCTCAGGGTAAACCTTTTTCACTCGGAACGCAGACAATGTTTTATTCATACACTGACGGCTATGCTTCAGCTCACGGAAATGTGGCAGGAAGTACTGCACCGATGAAGGCGGTGATATTACAAACCAACTGGTCATATATAAATGTCAATATGCAGGATGTCGATTTCACTGAATACAGAATTATTAACAGAAATAATCTTCCATGGAATAATGCTTATTTTGCAATATGGACAGATGATGATCTGGGGCAGGCAACTGATGATGCTGTTGCCTGTGACACAAATCTGAGTTTAGGATTTACATACAATTATGATGATTATGACGGACAATATGGTGTAGCTCCACCGGCAGTCGGCTTTCTGGTATTAAGAAGTCCTGTCGTTTACAGTATTGGCGATACAGCAAAATATTTTAATCCTCCGGGAAGTAATAATCTCGTCGTAAAACCAAATTATAAACAATCAGGATTAACTTCATTTTATTCTATTACAGGAGGACTGGCCGGCGGCGGAGATCCTTCCAATTTTCATGAAACTTATAATGTTTTACAGGGGAAAAAAACTAACGGCACTGCATGGATAAATCCTGTCACAAATCAACCAACATTATTTACTAATTCAGGTGATCCTGTATCCGGTACTGGCTGGATAATGAACAGCGGAGATGAAAGGAGATTTATTATGTCTATGGGTCCATTAAATATTAATCCGGGTGATACACAGTCTGTAATAGTAGCGCAGATAATTGCAAGAGGTTCGAGTAATCTGAACAGTATAACAAAGCTGAGAGAGCTTTCAGGATATATTCGTGAAGTGTATAACAATAATTTTCAGGGAATTTTGGGTGTAGAAAATTATTCTGTTGAGATTCCAGATCAGTATAATTTGAGCCAGAACTTCCCGAATCCGTTCAATCCGGTTACAAAGATAAATTATGAATTACGGGTAGCGAATTTCGTATCGATTATAGTATATGATATTTTAGGTAAAAAGGTGGGGTCTTTTGTAAATCAAAACTTAAATGCAAGAAGTTATGAATTAGAATTCGACGGCAGTAATTTCGCAAGCGGGATTTATTTTTATTCGCTTTACATCAACGGAAATCCGGTGGATACGAAAAGGATGATGCTTCTGAAATAATTATAAGGTGAAGACGCATGTCAGTGCGTCTCCTTATTTTTATCGTTTAAAGGGTTCAGCCCTGTCAATAAAATCAGGTCTGTAATAGTTCTGAGATTCGAATTCCTGAAAAAAACCGTTTTCAAGATTCAGTTCATCCATCCATTCAAAAACTCTTTCATATTCTCTTTCACTTATATTTCTCGACAGCAGATCAACAGATAGAGCTTTATGAACAGGATAATACTGTGACATTAAGGAAAGTGAAATTTTATTGTCAAGCTCTGATATGAATTTCAGCGTTTCATAACTGCCGGCAATATCATTCGGCAGAATAAGATGTCTGACAATAAGCCCTCTTTTGAGAAGACCGTTTTCGGTGATAAGTCCGCTGCCGGTCTGCCTGTACATTTCTCGGACTGAATCACGTGAATGTGAGACGTAATTTTTGATTTTTGAATAACTGTAACCGTATTCATCTTCCGAATATTTTAAATCGGGAAGGTATATATCAATAATGCCATCGAGAAGTCTGAGGACTTCGGGAGAGTCGTAGGAGTTAGTATTGTAAATGAGTGGAAGGTTTAAACCATTTGATGCTGCAATATTAACTGCTTCAACAATCTGCGGAACGAAATGAGTCGGAGATACAAACCCTATTGCATTTACTTTTTTGAACTGAAGTTCAATCATTATCCCGGCGAGTCTCTCAACCGTTACTTCATTCTTAATTTCGGTTTTATGATTCTGTGAGATTTCATAATTCTGACAATAAACACATCTCAGATTGCAGTTGCCGAAAAAAATATTTCCCACGCCGTTATCATTTCCGGATTCTTTATCTCCGCTTAAAAAAGGTTCTTCGCCGTAATGAATGCAGTAAGATGAAACAACCGGTTTTAAACCCGAGTAACATGCAGCTATTTCATTGTTAAGCCTGTTTATCCTGCAGTCTTTCGGACATATTCTGCAGTCTGAAAGCATTGAATTCAGCAGCTCTGCTCTTTGAGCAAGCACCCCGGATTTATGAAGAGATAAGTATGAAGGTTCAAACATCAACTCTGAAAATATTTTTATACATAAATTAAATATTAAAAAACTTATTATGATGCTCCGAAAATATATTAATTTCATGAAAACAAAAATTTTATTATTTCTCCTGCTATGTTTTGCTTTTTTGATTAATGATATTTTTGCGCAGGTTGAAAATGTCCCGCTTAATGATCCGGTATACGGTTATCTCAAGGAAATGGAAGTCAAAAGAATTATTACAGGATATAATGATGATGATCCTAATCTTTCAAGATTTGAAGTTGCTGGATTTCTTGATACTATCCAGAATAAAATTTCACAGCTTAGTCACACGGAAAGGAAGCTTTTAAATAAATACAGAATAGAATTTGTGCCTGAAGTTATGGATAAGAAAAACACTGCTTCAATGTTCAAAAGCAACATGAATGTATCGAGCGGATTTAAGTATTTATTTTCTCAGAAGCAGAAATATTTATTTTCTTATGAGAAAAATAAGAACAATGTATTTGTAGAACCTTTAGGTAATTTATATTATGTGACTCAGATTACTCCCGAAGTCAATAAAAATGCAGAGATTTTTGATGTCGGATTCAGATTCCGCGGAACGGTTTTCAGACATCTCGGATACAATTTTTCTGTTGCAAAAGGAGGTGCAGACGGAGATTCCATACTTATAGAATCAGCTTTCCCGCAGATAAAATCAACTTTCAAATATGTGGAAGACATAGAAAATATAACAAATTATGAATTTGTAACCGGTTATCTGAAATATTATACTGAGCCCGATGAAGGAATGGGATTGTCTGTTCAGCTTGGACGCGAGCAGCTGAAATACGGCGTCGGATACAGCGAAAGACTTGCTTTGTCGGGAGATTCTCCGGATATGAATTTTCTTAAGTTTAAATTTGATTACGGGATACTGCATTTTTCATCAATTTTTGCATCAACCGTCGGTGAATACAGTGATAACAGGGATTTGAGATATACAAAGTATTTTACTGCAAACAGATTAAAGCTTTCGTTTGAAAATTTATTTGAAGCCGGGATTGGCGAAACGGTAATTTCTTCGAGAGGAATTGAACTCGGATATGTAAATCCTCTGATTTTTTACAAATTTCTTGAAATGTCGCTTCAGGACAGGGATAACGGAACATTGTTTTTCGATTTACAGACTCATTTTCTGAAAGATTTTGAACTTCAGGGAACATTTTTTCTTGATGAAAACATACTTTCAAATTTATCAGATATGTCCAAAGCTACAAATAAATCTGCTTATCAGGTTGGATTTTTCTATTATGAGCCGCTTGGATTGAGGGATTTTTCGCTTCAGTTTGAATATACAAAAATCCGTCCTTTTGTTTATTCTCATTATGATCAGGAAAACACATATACTTCATTCGGCACAATTTTAGGACATTCAATGGGTCCGAATGCGGATCAGATATTCACAAAACTGAATTACAATTTAAATGACAGAGTCAGTATGAGTCTTGAATATCAGAAAATCAGAAAAGGAAAAAATGAGTATAATGAGAAAGGTGAGCTTGTTAAAAATGTCGGAGGAGATGTATATATTCCTTACCGGGACGGGACAGATGACTCTCAGGCTTATTTTCTTGACGGAATAAGGATAAATTATAATTACCTGAGATTCAATATTTCCCTTGAACCTGTAAAAAACTATCTTTTTGACGTGAATTACTTATATAACACAGAAGATAATCTTTCTTCCGGAGATAATTTCAGCAGCAGTTTGGCTTACATCAGATTCAGTTTCAGATATTGACAAAAAAAGTTAAGATTATACTGGTAATTCAATTGACTAAAAATTAAAAATTTAGTAATTTGAATGTTTCCGAATTAAGCAGTTAAAAATTTGCCTACAATAAATCAATTAATAAGAAAAGGTAGAAAGAAGATAATTTCCAAGAGCAAAGCTCCTGCGATGGATTCTTGTCCGCAGAAAAGGGGAGTTTGCACAAGAGTTTATACATCTACTCCGAAAAAACCGAATTCAGCTTTAAGGAAAGTTGCCAGGGTAAGACTGACAAACGGAATTGAAGTAACGGCATATATTCCGGGAGAGGGACATAATCTGCAGGAACACTCAATCGTCTTAATCAGGGGGGGCAGAGTTAAAGACCTACCGGGAGTAAGATATCACATAATCAGAGGAGCGCTCGACACGGCAGGAGTGGCAAACAGAAAAAAAGCACGTTCTAAATACGGTGCAAAAAGAGCCAAAGAAGCAGCAAAATAAAATAATTTAAAATAAAACTCAGTAATATCTTTATATATAAATGAGAAGAAAAAGAGCAGAAAAAAGAATCAGAAGACCGGATCCGAAATTCAATGATATATTAATCGGCAGATTCGTAAACAGTCTGATGCATGACGGCAAGAAGCAGACAGCACAGAGAATAATGTATAATTCTCTTGACATAATTGCAGAAAAAACAAAAGGCGAGCCGATGGATGTTTTCAAAAAAGCGGTAAATAATGTTCAGCCGGCAATTGAAGTCAGATCAAGAAGAGTAGGCGGATCAACATATCAGGTACCTTCGGAAGTAAGACCTGACAGAAGAATAGCTCTTGCTATTAAATGGATACTTACTTACAGCAGGGCAAGGAATGAAAAATCAATGTCATTAAGACTTGCAAATGAATTAATGGCAGCAGCGGTAGGTGAAGGAAGTTCGGTGAAAAAGAAAGAAGATGTTCACAAAATGGCAGAAGCCAATAAGGCGTTTGCACATTTTAAATGGTAAGATTAATTTAAATTCCCAAAAATTTTTTAAAGTAAAGCACAGGCAATTAATATATGGCAAGGCAAATATCATTAGATAAAACCAGAAATATCGGTATAATGGCTCACATTGATGCCGGAAAGACAACTACGACCGAAAGAATTTTATATTATACAGGAAGGCTTCACAGGATAGGAGAAGTTCATGAAGGAGCAGCAACTATGGACTGGATGGAACAGGAAAAAGAAAGAGGAATTACCATAACTTCAGCAGCGACTACATGCTCATGGAATGACCACAGAATTAACATTATTGATACACCCGGACACGTTGATTTTACAGCAGAAGTGGAAAGGTCATTAAGAGTTCTTGACGGAGCCGTAGCATTATTCTGTTCGGTAGGTGGTGTTGAGCCTCAATCTGAAACTGTCTGGAGACAGGCTGATAAATACAAGGTTCCGAGAATAGCTTTTGTAAATAAAATGGACAGGGTAGGAGCTGATTTTTTCCATGCGATTGAAATGATGAAAGACAGGCTTAAAGCAAATGCAGTGCCAGTTCAGCTGCCTATTGGCCAGGGTGTTATGTTCAACGGAATCATAGATCTCATTACAATGAAAGCAAGGATGTTTAATGAAGAGACACTGGGTGCTACTTTTGAAGATGTTGAAATTCCGGATTCTTTAAAAGCGCAGGCGAATGAATACAGACACAAACTGCTTGAAGCTGTTGCTGATGTAGATGATTCGCTTTTAGTTAAGTTTCTTGACGGTGTTGAAATAAGCGAAAAAGAAATCCTGAATGTGCTCAGAAGGGCAACGATCGATGTTAAAATAATCCCGGTTTTATGCGGATCATCATTTAAGAATAAAGGTGTGCAGAATCTTTTAGACAAAGTAGTTGATCTTCTTCCTGCCCCGTCTGACCTGTCAGATGTGGAAGGACATCATTATCATACCGATGATCATGTTACAAGGAAAATTTCTGACGACGAAAAATTCACTGCTCTGGCATTTAAAATAATGACAGATCCTTTTGTAGGAAAGCTTACATTCTTCAGGGTTTATTCCGGAAAAGCTCTGGCGGGAAGTTATATTTATAATTCAATTGCCGGAAAAAAAGAAAGATTCAGCAGGCTGCTTCAGATGCATGCAAACAGCAGGGAAGACATTAAGGAAGTATACTGCGGTGATATAGCGGCAGCAGTAGGATTGAAATTTACAAGAACAGGAGATACTCTTTGTGATGAAAGTGATCCGATAGTTCTTGAAAAAATAACATTCCCGGAGCCGGTTATTTCTATTGCAATCGAACCGAAAACAAAAGCTGATCAGGATAAATTAGGTGAATCGCTTTCTAAGCTTTCGGATGAAGATCCGACTTTCAGGGTAAAGACAGATGAAGAAACAGGTCAGACACTTATTTCCGGAATGGGCGAGCTTCATCTAGATATTATTGTCGACAGATTAAAGAGAGAATTCAAAGTAGATGCAAATGTAGGAAATCCGCAGGTTGCATATAAAGAAACTATAAAGAAGAAAGTTATACAGGAAGGAAAATTCGTCAGACAATCAGGAGGACGTGGGCAATTCGGACATGTCTGGATTGAAATTGAGCCTAATGAAAAAGGCAAAGGATTTGTATTTGAGAACGGAATTGTGGGAGGTGTTATACCAAAAGAATATATTAATCCTGTAGAAAACGGAATTGAAGAAGCGATGAAAAACGGTGTTTTAGCCGGATATCCTGTTGAGGATGTAAAAGTTAAATTGTTTGACGGATCATATCATGACGTAGATTCGTCTGAAATGGCATTTAAAATAGCAGGTTCGATAGCATTTAAGGAAGGAGCAAAGAAGGCTAATCCGGTTTTACTTGAGCCGATAATGGAAGTTGAAGTAGTTACACCGGAAGATTATATGGGTGATGTAATGGGAGATTTGAGTTCAAGAAGAGGCAGAATAGAAGGAATGTCTCAAAGAAGCGACGCTCAGGTAATAAAGGCACTTGTGCCGCTTTCGGAAATGTTCGGATACGCAACGACAATGAGATCAATGACGCAGGGAAGAGCGATATATACAATGCAGTTTTCGCATTATGACGAAACACCAAAATCTGTTTCCGAGCAGATAATAGAAAAAGTCAAAGGCAAGGAAAAAGTAGCATAATACTAAAGCAGTTCTTTTACAGGTTTTTAGGGTCAGTTCCGGTAATACGGAATATAACTCGTTAATCAGACACTTAAAGCCGCTCTATAAAAATACTTCTTATCTTTAAAGATTCTTTATCAGATAAGAAAATTTTCCATCCAGGGTCAGTAGCTCAGATGGTTAGAGCGCGTGCCTTATAAGCACGAGGTGGGAGGTTCAATTCCTCCCTGACCCACAATTTTTTGCAACAATAGCATTTGAAATTTGCTTGTTCAGAAATAAAAAAATTAAATAATAATTAAAAAATAAATAGCTTTAAGGAGAATTAACAAATGGCTAAAGAAAAATACAGTGCCAGTAAACCTCATGTTAACATAGGAACTATCGGGCACGTTGACCACGGCAAGACAACTCTGACTGCAGCAATAACAATGGCGCTGGGTAAAAAGGGTTATTCTAAAGTAAGAGCTTTTGATTCAATTGACAAAGCCCCTGAAGAAAAAGCAAGAGGAATTACGATTGCAACTGCTCACGTTGAATATGAAACCGACAAAAGGCACTATGCACACGTTGATTGTCCGGGACACGCTGACTATATAAAAAACATGATCACAGGTGCTGCGCAGATGGACGGTGCAATACTGGTGGTTGCGGCTACTGACGGAGCTATGCCTCAGACAAAAGAGCATATACTTCTTGCAAGGCAGGTTGGCGTTCCGGCTATAGTAGTATTCCTGAACAAAGTTGATATTATCTATCAGCAGGAAAAAACACCTGAAGATGCAGAATTGCTGCTTGAAGTTGTTGAATCAGAGTTGAGAGATATTCTTAACGGATACAATTATCCCGGTGATGATATTCCGATTATCAGAGGAAGCGCGCTTAAAGCTATGGAAGCAGGACTTGATGCGGCTGCAGGAGTTGACGACGAAAGATTAAAACCGATATTTGACTTAATGGATGCAGTGGA
>JAEUSI010000070.1 GCA_016788375.1 Ignavibacteria bacterium
TTCTGAATTATTTTTCATAGCAAGATTCAGAGCTTCGTCTACACTGGAAATAACAATACTGTTCTGTGCTTCCGATATCCCCGTCTGAATCAAAATCAAAAAAACTGAAAATGCTGTTAAAGTAAATTTGTAAAATTTCTTTCGGTTCATATGATGTTTTTAATATCTCTGTATGGATTTATTTTATATTAAATTCTGAACACCTGTTTTGTTAATTCAGAACTTCCCTGTTTAACTCTCTTGCAAGATGTGTCTTTGCCTTTTTAAATTTTTCTTTTCCCTTTTCTGTCAGTATGCCGTTTAACAGCATTTCATATGTAATTTTAAACGCTTCGTGAATTGAAAATTTATTGTTAACCAGAAATTCCGGATTCATTACTGACATCAGCGAAGATATAAAACATATTATAATTATCGGCGAAGGATAATTTTCTATCAGACTTTCTTTCTTTCCCTGATCCAAGAGTTTTTTCAGAACTTTATTAATCTCTGCGTTTCTCGTTTCGTCTATTCTTTTTTTAAAATCAGGCGCGTATACCGACAGGTCTTTTATCCACTTCTCGCTTATGTTTATGCTTATATTGCTGTGCATGTCAAGCATTTTTACGAATTTTACCACTACGTCTCCGCCGCCGTCAACGATTACATTCATATTTTTCATTATTTCTCCGGAAGTGTCATTGCATATCTCTTCAAGAAGCTTCTCTTTAGACGGAAAATACTTGTAAATTGTTTTCTTGCTGATGTGCATTTCAGATGACAGCTCATCCATTGTAGTCTTGTAAAATCCTTCTTTGTGGAATTTGTGGCGTGCGTATCTGAGAATTTTAATGCTTTCTTCTTTTGACTTTGTATCTGATTTCAAGAAACTATTTTCGTTTTATTAGTTTCCAATTTAGACAAACTAATTTTAAACTTCAAGCTATTGAATTTTCTTTATATAAAATTAATATTATATAAATTCAGTCTTAATGTGATTTATCCGAATCAGGATTTGATCATAATAAGCATCATCTTGAATTTTTCCACAGCCCTGAGTGAATGCGGAATGTTCGCAGGAAGAAGTATGCTCTGACCCGCAGAAAGATTGTGTATAATTTTGTCCAGTATAACTTCCGCTTTTCCGTCAAGAATGTGAATAAACGCGTCATAAGGCGATGTGTGCTCGGCTAATCTTTCGCCTTTGTCAAAGGAAAACAATGTCAGATTCCCGTTTTCCTTTTTTATGATTGTCTTGCTTACAACTGCTCCGTCTGAGTATTCCACTGTATCGGAAGGATTAAATTCCCTTGAATATTTATTTTCGGCTGACATGATTTTTTTGTTGTTTTTTCAAAAAAGTGGCAGTGATTATGAATGAGTCTGATTCCGTGTTTATTCAAAAATAATATGATATTATGACAAAAGTCATACAGATTGAAATCCGATTCATGTATTTTTGATGTGCATAAAAAAGCATAAATCATTTATCAATTTTCTCAAAAGCATTTAACATTACATAAATATGAAAAGAGACAGAGTTAAGCACTCATGGGCTGAGCCATATAAAATTAAAATGGTTGAGCTTCTGAAAATGACAACACAGGAAGAACGGGAAAATGCAATCAAAGAAGCAGGATACAATACATTTCTGCTCAGATCAAAGGATGTTTATATTGATCTTCTCACAGACAGCGGTACTTCCGCAATGAGTGATAAGCAGTGGTCAGGCATGATGCTCGGTGACGAGGCTTATGCCGGAAGCGAAAACTTTTATCATTTTGAAGAAGCCGTAAAGGAATATTACGGATACAAGTATGTAATTCCCACTCATCAGGGCCGCGGCGCTGAAAATATTATTTCCAGAATGCTTATAAAACCCGGAGATATTATTCCGGGGAATATGTATTTCACCACAACAAGGCTTCATCAGGAACTTGCCGGAGGTAAATTCGCAGATGTTATTATTGACGAAGCTCATGATCCTGAAAACGAATTTCCGTTTAAGGGAAATGTAAATATACAGAAACTCGAAAATCTCATTAAAAACACCGGAGCAGGCAGAATTCCTTATCTTGCTATTGCTACTGCCGTTAATATGGCCGGCGGTCAGCCGATTTCAATGGAGAATCTCAAAGAATTAAGATATGTCGCAGATAAGTATAATATCAGAATTATTCACGATATGACAAGAGTAGCCGAAAACGCTTTCTTCATTCAGCAGAAAGAAAGCGGATATTCGGATAAATCTGTAAGTGAGATTGTGAAGGAAATCTGCTCACTCACTGACGGAGCTACTATGAGCGCTAAAAAAGACGCTCTTGTAAATATCGGAGGATTTATTGCTTTAAATGATTATGATTTGTATGAAGAAGCCAGGAATCTGGTCGTCGTCTATGAAGGTCTTCATACTTACGGAGGTCTTGCAGGAAGAGATATGGAAGCAATTGCTCTCGGAATTGCCGAATCAGTTAATGATGATCATATAAGGGCAAGAATAGGTCAGGTTGAATTTCTCGGTGATCTGTTAATACATGCAGGAATTCCGGTAGTAAAACCCATCGGAGGACACGGTGTATTTCTTAACGCGAAAAAATTCCTTCCGCATCTTGAACAGACCGTTTTTCCCGCTCAGACTTTAGCCGCGGAGATATATATCGACTCGGGAGTAAGAAGCATGGAAAGAGGAATTGTCTCTGCAGGAAGAAACAAGGAAACAGGAGAACACAATTTTCCCAATCTTGAACTTGTAAGACTGACAATCCCCAGAAGAGTATATACTCAGGCGCATATGGAAGTCATAGCAGAATCAATCGAATCAGTTTATGCCGGCAGAGAAAGCATTAAAGGTCTTAAAATGGTTTATGAACCTAAGTATCTCAGATTCTTTCAGGCGAGATTTGAAAAACTGTAAAAAATTTTCTACGCAGATTAATCTATCTGTATAACATATAAAACAAAACTTATAATGGAATTTAAAACTATAATCGAACCGTTTAAAATTAAATCCGTCGAGCCAATAAAAATTACAACTGCTGAAGAAAGAAAAGTCTTTCTTGAAAGAGCCCGCTATAATCCATTTATGCTTCAGTCGGATGAAGTAATGATAGACTTTCTTACCGACAGCGGCACATCTGCAATGAGCGCAAATCAGTGGGCGGGAATTATGATCGGCGATGAATCCTATGCCGGTTCAAAAAGCTGGGATCATATGCACACTACAATAAAAGATCTTACCGGTTATCATCATATTCTGCCGACTCATCAGGGCAGAGCAGCCGAAAGAATCCTGTACAGCGTTTTAGGCGGCAAGGGGAAAGTATTTTTAAGCAATACTCACTTCGATACCACCCGGGCAAACATTGAATATACCGGCGCATCTGCTATTGATATTCCTATTCCGGAAGCTACTCATCCGAAAGATTATCACCCTTTCAAAGGAAATATGGATATTGAAAAGCTGGAAAAGCTTGTCAGAGAATACAAGCCTGAAAATATCGGTGCGGTTATACTGACCGTTACAAACAACAGCGGCGGAGGTCAACCGGTCAGCATGCAGAATGCAAAGGAGATTCATTCCGTATGCAGTAAATACGGAGTAAGATTTATTCTTGACTGCTGCAGGATTGCCGAGAATGCATACTTTATCAGGCATCGGGAGAAAGGTTACGAAAACAAAACATACAAGGAAATTGCACACGAAATGTTTGCCCTTGCTGACGGCGCTGTAATGAGCGCAAAGAAAGATGCTCTGGTTAATATGGGAGGATTTCTTGCGATCGAAGAACAGAAGCTCTTTGAACAGTGCAGCAGCCTGCTTATTATTACCGAAGGATTTACAACTTACGGAGGGCTTTCAGGAAGAGACATGGAAGCTATTGCAATCGGGCTTAAGGAAATCTTCGAACCTGACTATTTACTTTACAGAATAAAAAGCACCGCTTATCTCGGAGAACATCTGGATAAAATGGGTATTCCCCTTATGCTTCCGATCGGCGGTCATGCCGTTTATATTGATGCAAAGGAATTTTATCCGCAGATTCCGGTGGAGCAGTATCCCGGTCAAGCGCTTGTTTGCGAACTGTATCTGAAAGGCGGCATCAGGGCTGTCGAAATCGGTTCGGTTATGTTCGGGAAATATGACGAAAATCATAAACTCATTCATGCGCCTATGGAACTCGTGAGACTGGCTATTCCGCGAAGGGTTTATACTCAGAGCCATATTGAATACGTTATAGAAGTTTTCGGGAAAATTATTGAAGGCAGGGAAAAAGTCAGAGGTTATGAGATTACTTATGAAACCGCTTTCCTCAGACATTTCACTGCTGAATTCAGAAAATTGTAAATCGGACAATCAGGAAATTACGTTCTGATTAATCAGCTTAACTAAAGTCAGAAAATTCAGTTTCCGCTGACATAAGGGCAGGCAGCATAATGATCAGGAAGTTTCAGTTCAAGCACAGGAACCGAATCCGCGCATTCGGGTTTTGCAATGGGACACCTTGTCCTGAATCCGCATCCGCTGGGCTTGTTCATCGGTGTCGGCACGTCACCCGTTAATATTATTCTTTCTTTGTTCTTTAACTTAGGATTCGGCAAAGGTACTGCCGAAAGAAGCGCTTTGCTGTAAGGATGTATCGGCTTGTGATAAATATCAGATCCCGGTCCTGATTCCGCAATATTCCCGAGATACATTACGGCAATTCTCGAACTGATATGCTCCACTACTGACAGGTCATGCGCAATAAACACTATGCTCAGATCAAATTCTTTCTGCAGCTCCTGCATAAGATTAATTACCTGCGCCTGAATGGAAACATCAAGCGCTGATACAGGTTCATCTGCAATAATTATTTTGGGATTCGTTGACAGAGCTCTTGCAATGCCTATTCTCTGCCTCTGACCTCCTGAAAATTCATGAGGATATCTTTTCGACTGCTCAGCCTGAAGCCCTACTTTTTCAAGCAGCCACGCAACTCTTTCATTCCTTTCATCCTTGTTCATTTTTGTATGATAAAGAAGCGGCTCTTCTATAATCTGACCTACAGTCATTCTCGAATTAAGCGAAGAATAAGGATCCTGAAATATCATTTGAATCTGTCCCCTGTACTTTCTCATTTCATTTCTTGAAAGACTAAGAAGGTTCACTTCGCCCTCTTCGGTTTTCAGCCATACTTCACCCGATATGTCCACATCAGGTGATGAGAACTTCAGTATATTAATTACAGCTTTTCCGATTGTGGATTTGCCGCATCCGGATTCACCTACAAGCCCGAGAGTCTCTCCGCGCCTTAATTCAAGGCTGACTCCGTCAACTGCTTTTACTTCCGCTACTTTTCTTAAAAGTATACCGCCCGCAACGGGAAACTTGACCTTCAGATTTTTTACTTCGAGAATGTTTTCCTGCTTCATTTTATTTTAATTCGGTTATTCTTACAGATCAGATTCCTGATTATTTCAGATAAATTTTCTGAATATTATTTTATTATATCCGTCAGATTATCAGCCGTGAAGATGACATCGCACAAAATGCGATTTTCCTTTTTCAATAAGATCAGGTTCCGTCTCCCAGCATTTGTCAAAAACTTTTGTGCATCTGGTTGCAAACTTGCAGCCTTTGGGTAATTCCAGTATGTGGGGAATTATTCCGGGTATTGCCTGAAGCAGCTGTTTCGGCTTGTCCGGATCCGGAAGAGATGACATAAGCCCTTCTGTATACGGATGCAGGGGATTTTCAAAGATTGAATCCGCATCTGCTACTTCCTGAATTTTCCCTCCGTACATGACTATTACTCTGTCACAGGTCTCTGCAACTACTCCGAGATTATGCGTGATAAGAAGTATTGCCGCTTCTTTTCTTTCTTTTTTTAATCTGAGCATCAGCTCGATTATCTGAGCCTGAATTGTAACATCAAGAGCTGTCGTCGGTTCATCCGCAATCAGCAGTGCCGGATGGCATGATAATGCCATCGCTATCATTACCCTCTGACGCATTCCCCCGCTGAACTGATGCGGGTAATCCTTCATTCTTTTTTCCGCTGCAGGGATTCCGACCTGTTCAAGCATGTTAACTGCTTTTTTAAATGCTTCTTCCTTTGAAATTTTTTCGTGCTTAAGAAGCACTTCGATTATCTGATCCCCGATTTTCATTACCGGATTAAGCGATGTCATCGGCTCCTGAAAAATCATTGCAATTTCCTTTCCCCGGTAATCCTTCATCTCATCAAATGAAAGCTTAAGAAGATCCTTTCCTTTAAATATTACTTCACCTCCGACTATTTTACCGGGAGGATCGGGAATCAACCGCGTAATTGAATACGCAGTTACCGATTTGCCTGAACCCGATTCGCCCACTATCCCCAGAACTTCTCCTTCAAAAATATCAAAGCTTACACCGTCAACGGCTTTTGCCGGAACTTTACCCTTCAGATATTTATCCCCTGCATACAAAGCATTCAGCTTTTCGTCAAAATTCTCCGTATGCTCCGTAATCTGCTTATCGGTGGCTTCCACAAAGAAATATGTTCTTAGATTTTTTACCTCTACAAGTTTTTTATTTTCCATCAGAAAATTATCCGCAAGGACAAAGAATTTAATTTTAAATTTTTTTTGCCGGTTGAATATTTTACATTTTTCAAGAGTATTTTACCTTAACCTGGAATATACTTTCGGGTCAAATGCTTCTCTGATCGCTTCTCCTATGAATGTTATTGAAAGCAGTGTAAGAAACATTGCTATAAGCGGTGTTCCGATCAGCCACCATTTTTCAATGTTCTGCATTCCCTGACTCATCAGCTGCCCCCAGCTTGGTGTAGGAGGAGGAAGTCCGAATCCGAGATAATCAAGCGCAACAAGCGAAAAGATATTTGCTACAATTGCAAACGGCAGAAATGTAATTACTGGTGTCAGTGCATTGGGAAGTATATGCTTGAAAATAATTTTTGAATTTCCAGCTCCCATAGATACTGCCGCCGATACATAGTCTCTCGCCTTTTCCCTGTAAAACTCTCCTCTTACGTAATATGTCATTCCCATCCAGCCGAATAATGTCAGCACAAATGTGAGCAGAAGAAAATTCGGATTGAGAATCGAACTTAATATTATCATCACATAGAGGAACGGCAGCGTTGACCATATCTCTATAAGTCTCTGCCCGAATATGTCTACTTTTCCTCCGAAAAATCCGAGCATTGATCCGATTGATACTCCGATTGTATAACTCAGTATTGTCACTATAAGCGAAAAGCTTATTCCGATGTTAAAACCGTAAAGAAGCCTTGCCAGCACATCTCTTCCTCTGTCATCAGTTCCGAAAAAATGAACATTGTTCGGATGTGTCGGCGGAATCTCCGTCAGTTCATCGAGCAGATTTTCATTCGGACCGTAAGGATAAACAGGCATCAGCACCCAGTTGTCGTTATCCTGCTGCTTAAACTGTTCTTTAAGCATTCTGTAATTCGCCTCTCCCTGAACTTCTTTCTGTCTGAATGTCTCTGCAAGATAAAATTTAAATACCGGAAAATAATATTCTCCTTCATACTTTACGATTAAAGCATCCCTCCCGACAAAGAACGGGAGTAAAAAAGAAAATATGTAGAAGATAACTACTATAATAAATGAGTAATATCCCCGTTTGAGGGATTTGAATTTCTTCCACCTCTTCTGAAAAAGTGTTGTTGAGACTTTTTCTTCTTTGCTTTTATCAGACATATAAAATTATTTTACTTTTCTGTTTATTTTCCGGATTTTCTTTTTATTTAAATCTTATTCTCGGATCAACAATTGCATAAATAATATCCGATATGATGTTCCCTACCAGCAAAAGCAGTGTGTTTATTACAAGCAGTCCCATTACAACGGGATAATCCCTCTGTACAATAGACTTGTATCCGAGTAATCCGATTCCGTCAATATTAAATACTGTTTCAATCAGGAAACTTCCCGCTACGAGTATTCCGAGAAAATGTCCGAGTCCCGTTGCTATCGGTATAAGCGAATTCCTTAATGCATGATAAAATATCACTCTCTTTTCTGATATTCCTTTTGAAAATGCAGTTCTTATGTAATCCTGACTCAGATTTTCTATTACTGAATTTTTTGTGAGTATTGTCAGTGTTGCAAATCCTGATATGACATAACTGATTACCGGAAGCACTGTATGGTGTATCTGATCCTTTATTTTATCGACAGAAGATAACGTGTCATAATCGTTTGATCTGAATCCTCCCAGAGGAAACCAGTCCAGGAAACTTCCCCCTCCGAACATTACAAGCAAAAACGCTCCGAGCGCAAATCCGGGAATTGAATATCCGATGAATACTATTGCAGACGAAATTATGTCAAATGTCGAACCGTTCTTTACGGCTTTATATACTCCGAGCGGTATGCAGACCAGATATGTCAGAAGAAAGCTGATCATTCCGAAATATATGGAAACAGGAAATCTGCTCGTGATTACATCCCATACCGGCTCCGCATATACATATGACTTTCCGAGATTAAGCTTAAAAAGATTTCCCACCCAGACTATGTATCTTTCATATATCGGCTTGTCAAAACCGTAAAACTTTTTTATTTCTTCCATTGCTGATTCCGGTATGCTGATTCCGGAACTTGAAGATGTCGAGCTCGGTCCTTCTCCCATTGCTCCTCCCATTCTGATTCTCATTATTTCCATTTCCAGCGGACCTCCGGGGACAACCTGAAGGATCATGAATGTAATTAATGTAATGCCGAAAAAAGTTGGAATTAAAAGAAGGAAACGTCTTATAAAATAACTAAACATAATTCAGGGATTGTTGAAGGAATAGACTGCACTTTGTAAAAGTGCAGTCTGATTATTATTAATTTAAATTTGCTTCAAGCTGTTTTTTAACTTCGAGCCAGTATTTGTCCTCTTTCGGAAGTATCTCCAGCTTCATGCTCTTATTGGATTTTGCTTCTTCATACTTTGCAAGTCTTTCCTGATCAATAAACCACAGTCCCGGCAATGTCAGGTAATCACCTGTCTTTGTCAGCATTCCCGGAGGAAAACCGAACTTGTCATGAAAAGCAATTCTTTCTGCGGGATAATACCATGTAAATGCATAACCAATGTAATCTGTTGCTATCTTGTCTATCTGTCTTATGATTTTTATTCTTTCTTTTCTGTCAAATTCCCTGTTGTATTTTTCTATAAGTTCATCTATCCTCGGATCCGAAATTCCGGGCCAGTTAGTGCTGTTCTCTGCTTTAGCAGATGATGTGCTGAATGATGTCTGAGGATTCGGATATCTCAGTCCTCCCCAGGCTGCCACAAGCATAGTAAAATTTCTTTCGTTTCCGAGTTTAAAATTGGTTGTTCCGTCAACCTGCTTTAAATTTAATTTTACTCCTGCTTTTTTCAAATCTTCCTGATATACTGTAAGAAATTTTTCAAGTGAAGGATTTCCGAACGGAAGCTCTACTTCAAATACTTTTCCGTCTTTTGTAAGATATCCTTCGCTGTTTTTCTGATTGTATCCGGCTTCTGCAAGAAGTTTAACGCCTTCATCAAAATTATATTCTATTTTTATGTTGTCAGGATTCTCGTAAGGTGAATTTGCATAATATGAGTAAAGAAGCGCTGCCGAATTTCTGAATAATTTTTCGAGAATCTTCTTTCTGTCAAGCAGATGCGCAAATGCTTTTCTTACTCTGATATCATCAAAAGGAGGTTTTCTCATGTTCATCGCAAATCCTCTTGTACCTGCGGGATTCTCGTTGTACACTTCGACTTTCTGTATAAGCCCGCGCTGTGTTTCGTCTGTGTTTAATCCGTCTTCCCAGTTGGCTGTTCTTGTTACTCCGGTAAACGAAAGCACATCAATGTCGCCTTTTTTGAATTTTTCAAATTCGAGCTTCTGATCGGCAATTACTTCAAATCTTATAACATCAAAATTATTAAGACCTGTATTTTCCGGAAGTTTTTCCCCCCAGTAATCACTTCTTCTTTTTATCGAAATTGTCTGGCCTTTCTTAATGTCGTTTTTGTCGATGATATAAGGACCGGTTCCCGGTACAACTTCAAACTGATATTTATCCAGATATTCTTTTCCGCTGATTCCTCCTATATAATGTGCGGGTAGAACTGCCATCGAAGCTCCGAAATACAGGAACAATCTCCAGTCCGGATCTTTTTCAAGCACTCTTGTCTTTACAATGTATTTGCTTATTGCTGTCGGTTGTTCGTATTTTTTATACAGTTCGTTTGTCTCAGGCGACAGAATACCCTGGTCGGTTATCAGTTTCCATGTTGCTATTACATCATCAGACGTGACAGGCTTTCCGTCCGCCCACCTTGCATCGGGATTAATTCTGAAAGTAAATTCTTTTTTATCGTCTGAAATTTTCCAGTGTGTTGCAAGCGAAGGTATAAATTCTTCAGTAACCGGATCAAGATTGGTCAGCCCTTCATACATTAATGTCGCTGCCATTCTGCTGAAATAGGAATTCTCGTCTTTACCCACATTTCTTAATGTGGCCGGGAAATCCGGCATTGACATGACAAGCATTCCGCCTTTTGTAGCTTTCGGATTACCGGCTCTGCTTATGTTATTGTTTGTTGTCCATCCCTCTCCAGTGAATCCTGCGCCGCCCATTTCTGCAGAAACAGAAGGATCCGCTCCCGGTGGTGTGTCAAATTGTTTTATTGAAATCGGTTTTGTATCAACCGAAGCTTTTGATTTTGTATCTTTCTTGTCATCTTTTCCGCATGACAGCATTAGAATGGATGTAAATATAACTGTTATTGTCAGAAGTAATGTATAATACCTCTTCATATATATATCTCCTTATTGTTAAAAATTTTAATCAATATAAAAAACGAATTTTAAAATTAATAGTTTTTTAAAATTACATTTAACTTATGTCTGATCTGAACTTTTATATTGTAATTTTCTTTTTAGTCTGTGTCAGCGCTATTAACTGTAAAATGTTATTTCGTTTTTCTATCTTAAATCAATCAATAATTATTATAAAATAAAATGTTTTATCTCCGGATAGGTTTTTTTCCGGTGATAATTGGAGTAAACTTAATGAAAAAAATCAAATTCCTTGCTTTTCTTACTGCTCTGTTTTTAATCTCAGGTATATCCGGTGCTCAGACTTTATCTCTCGTTAATGCATTTCCGAATATTACTTTCTCAAATCCGGTATTCGTTACTCATTCTAATGACGGTACTGACAGAGTATATGTTATTGAAAGACTGGGTAAAATAAAAATTTTCGCCAATGATTCGAATACTTCTGTCTCAAAAACTTTTCTTGACGTGACAAATCTTAATAACGGTTCCACTTATCAGGAAAGAGGTCTTCTCGGACTCGCTTTCCATCCTGATTATGCAAATAACGGATACTTCTATATTTATTATACACGTGTCGGTGACGGAGCTAATGTACTGTCAAGATTCAAAAGAAGCACAAACGATCCCGATAAAGCCGACTCTCTGAGCGAACAGATTCTATGGGCTGTATCTGATCCGTATGTCAATCATAACGGCGGTATTTTGTTCTTCGGTCTCGACGGTTATCTCTACTGCGGAATGGGTGACGGCGGAAGCGCCGGAGATCCGGGAAACAGAGCGCAGAATACAAATGAAATGCTAGGTAAAGTTCACAGGGTAAATGTTGATACTTCTACAGCTTCAACCAATTACGGTATTCCTTCAACTAATCCTTTTGCCGTCAGCGGAGGCAGACCGGAAATCTTCACTTACGGACACCGGAATCCCTGGAGAATGAGCCAGGATCCCGTTACCGGACTGATTTACTGCGGTGATGTCGGTCAGGACGCCTGGGAAGAAGTTGATATTATTGAAGTCGGAAAAAATTACGGATGGAGATGCTATGAAGGCAATCATACTTATAATACATCAGGCTGCGGTGCTGTCAGTAATTATACATTTCCGATAAAGGAATATGCAAATGCCGGATCGGAATGTTCGATTACGGGCGGATATGTTTACAGAGGACTCAGAAGACCTGAATTTACTGGAAGATATATTTACGGGGATTACTGCAGCAGAAAAATATGGAAATTGAAATATGAAGGCGGTGTTGTTACGGAAGACGAACTTCTTATCACCGCTCCTTCAAGCATTTTTTCGTTCGGCACTGATCAGCATAATGAACTCTATGTCTGCTGCTCAAATAATCTGATTTACAGATTTAATAAAAGTGATCTTGTCGGCGTAAACGGAATTTCCGAAACTGTTCCTTCAGGATTTAAACTCGATCAGAATTATCCGAATCCTTTTAATCCTTCAACAAGTATTAAATATTCAGTTCCCGAATTATCCAAAGTCAGACTTGCAGTCTACAGTTCGGACGGAAAAGAAGTAAATACTCTCGTAAATACAAATCAGCTCGCCGGAAATTACAGTATCAGATGGAACGGCAGGGACGGATTCGGAAATAATGTCCCGAGCGGGGTTTACTTTTACAGTCTGACTGCAGGTACAAATTTCTCTCAGACTAAAAAAATGGTTCTTGTTAAGTAACTTTTTTTATAAAAAATTTAATGCCGGAAAATTTTAGTTTTTCCGGCATTTTTTTATAATCTTAACTGTTCTTTCTGCTTGATATTGAAATATTTTAATCTGCAAAATCATTGTTTCAGAAATTCCTGTTTATAATAAAATTATTTCTCACAAACTGTCATGCTCTGCACCTGAACAAAATCATTTCTTCCGTATTGCCGGCTTCCTGCAAAGTGTAAGGCTTTAATGCTTCTATCCCTTTAAATCCTGCAGATTTAAGGAGTTTCTCAAATTCACTTTTACTGTAATGTTTCACATTTATAGTTTCCGATTCGGAAGCATCCGGAAGTCCGTTTATATAACTCTCATAAAGATAATCAGTTGTTTCAATATTGTTGTCTTTATCATAACGCGTTTTAGAAGTAAGTACAATTTTTGAAAATCTGTTTCTCACTGCTTCCCTTTTGCTGATGACTTCTTCTTTTTCCGGAAAATACGGTGTCTGAATCTCGGCAATAAATTTCCCCTCCGGCAGTAAGCATTCGTGAATTCGTTTAAGAGATTCATTCACTTCATTTTCATCAGTAATTAATCCGAATGAACCTGACGGAATAAAAACCATCCCGTATTTTCTGAAAAGCTTCAGATCCTGTATCTTCTGATAATACAAAACCGGTTTAACATTTTTATCTCTGCACTTATTTGCACACCCTGCAAGCATCTCTGATGATGCATCGGTACCTTCAGCATCTATTCCTTGTTGTATCATAGGAATTAAAAACCTGCCTGAACCGCACATTGGTTCGAGCACCGGTTTTACTGAATTTGCCGCTTCATTCAGATAATAAGAAAACGCGTCTTCCGGCGCATCTGGTTTGTCCAGATCATAAAATTCCGTACATAAGGATTTGTATGTGTTTATAAGATTCATTTTTTGCAGTTTATAATATTACTCTTATTTTAAAGCTGGAATAATTTTACTTATCATTATATTTCAAAAAACATGTTCAGTAAATATTAAGTTAACAAATTTTATTACGTTAAATAAAAAAGACTTCCGTTTTCCGGAAGTCTTTTATAAAAAACAGACTGATGCATTCTGCCATTTATTACATTTTTTTATATCTTTCTTCCAGTTTGTTTAGTTCATCATTCAGCTCATTTGGTAATTTATCACCGAACATTTTATAGTATTCTCTGAGTTCATTTACTTCTTCGATACCCTCTTCTTTTGAAATAGAAAAGAGTTTTTCTACATCACTTTCGCTTAATCCCAGTCCTGATACATCAATTGCATTCTTTGAAGGAATCCGTCCGTATGCTCTGTCTTCATAGTTATCCTTGCCGGCAAGTCTTTCAAATACCCATTTCAGCACTCTGATATTGTCACCGTATCCCGGCCAGATGAATTTACCGTTCTCGTCTTTCCTGAACCAGTTCACATAAAATATCTTAGGAAGCTTTGATGCTTCGGCTTTTTTGCCGATATTCAGCCAGTGATTAAAGTAATCACCCATATTATAACCGCAGAAAGGAAGCATTGCAAACGGATCATGTCTTAACTGTCCGAGTTTACCTACTGCAGCTGCCGTCATTTCTGAAGAAACCGATGAACCGAGAAATGTTCCGTGCTGCCATGAAAATGCTTCGTTGACAAGCGGAACAATTGAAGCCCTTCTGCCTCCGAAAAGTATTGCTGAAATCGGTACGCCTTTCGGATTTTCCCAGTCGGGATCAATCACAGGACACTGTGACGCAGGAGCAGTAAATCTTGAATTCGGATGAGAAGAAGGTGTTGCGGAATCCGGTGTCCAGTCCTTTCCGTGCCAGTCAATGAGATGCGCCGGCTTTTCTTTTGTCATTCCTTCCCACCATACATCTCCGTCATCTGTCAGACCGACATTCGTAAAAATTGAATTCTTTTCCATTGACAGCATGGCATTTTTGTTCGTATCCATTGATGTCCCGGGAGCTACGCCGAAAAATCCGTACTCCGGATTGATTGCATATAATCTTCCGTCTTCGCCGAATTTCATCCATGCAATATCATCACCGACTGTTTCAACTTTCCATCCTGGTATTGTAGGAGTAAGCATTGCAAGATTTGTCTTTCCGCATGCACTCGGAAATGCAGCAGCAATATATTTCTTGACACCTTCAGGTGATGTAATTCCCACAATCAGCATATGTTCTGCCATCCAGCCTTCTTCCCTTGCCATTGAGGATGCAATACGAAGCGCAAAGCATTTCTTTCCCAGTAATGCATTCCCGCCGTATCCGCTTCCGTATGACCAGATGCTCCTCTCTTCGGGAAAATGAACAATGTATTTCTCGGGATTGCAGGGCCATGCAACATCTTTTTTCCCTTCTGTCAGCGGATAACCGACAGAATGCAGGCACGGAACGAATTCTCCGTCTCCCAGAACGTCAAGCACTTTCTCGCCGATTCTTGTCATAATTTTCATATTCATTACCACATATGCTGAATCTGTAACTTCAATTCCGATGTGAGCGATCTTTGAACCTAGCGGTCCCATGCTGTAAGGTATTACATACATCGTTCTTCCTTTCATGCATCCGTCATAAATTTCATTTAATTTCTTTTTCATCTCAGCCGGATCCATCCAGTTATTTGTCGGACCTGCATCCTCTTTTTGTTTTGAACAGATAAATGTCCTGTCTTCTACTCTCGCTACGTCGGAAGGATCTGAAACCGCATAATAACTGTTTGGTCTCTTGCTTTCGTTGAGTTTTTTTATTGAACCTTTTTTAATAAGCATGTCCGCAAGCTTATTGTATTCTTCTTCTGAACCGTCGCACCAGTGTACATTATCCGGTTTGCAAAGCGCGGCACATTCGTCTACCCAGCTCTGTAATTTTTTACTGATTTTCATTTCAACTCCTTGGTTAATTGATTTAAATTAAGTTTTTATTTTTTATTTATGCTATTCAGCAGTGTTGCTCATTAAAATTGCCAGCGGCTTTGTCTGAGGTATATTTATCAGAGTGATTTTTATCATGCTCATTATCGGAACTGACAATATCATTCCGACTATTCCCCAAATGTATCCCCAGAATATCAGTGAGAAAAACAACAGAAGAGGACTCAGGTCAAGCCTTTTGCCGAAAATCTTCGGCTCTATAATATTTCCTTTCAGATTCTGTATTACAATTAAAATTGCAAGTATTATTAACGGAAGTATGATTCCCTCAAACTGAAGTATCATTACAATTGTTACAAGTATACTCGCTATCAGAGAACCTATATTCGGTATAAAGTCCGTCAGAAAAAACAGAAAAGCCCAGATAATAAAAAAATCAACTCCGAATATCCATAAAACCGTACCAATCACAACTGCCTGTATGAAACTCAGCAGAGTCTTGCCCGAAATGTAATTCTTAACATCGGAAAAAATGTCAATTAAGGTAGTGTATATCCTCTCCTCTCTCTCTTCGCTGAATGCCAGTTTTATCCTTGCTCTTATGCTCTTTACTTCCGACAACATGAAAATAACGTAAAATAAAATCAGTATGTAATTTCCCATCAATCCGGTCAGTGACGAAAAAATACCCGAAATTATTCCGGACAGTTTACCACCGCTGAACAGGTTCTTCAGGTTGAATGTATTATTCAGATTCTGTACTTCATTATCCGAAAGATTAAGCGATGTAATTG
>JAEUSI010000071.1 GCA_016788375.1 Ignavibacteria bacterium
AACTGAAAAAGTCTTCCGTACTGATCATCAGTATGCTCCAGAAATCCCGCAAAGACTTCCATCATTCTGGCGTAAAGCTTCTTCTCTTCCGCCGAAAGTTTATTCCAGTCCTGTACATCAGGATCATGCCTTGACAATTCGGCATTCTTCGGAATTATTCCGAGCTTTTTCTGATTTGCAAAAACTTTTTCCCGGTAAGAATCCCATCCGTCATCAAACATTCCTTTGTATTTATCTGCCCATTCTTTCGGAACATGATGAGGTGCATGACCCGCTCCCGGACAGAAATACATAAAGAAAGGTTTGTCAGGTGCAATCTGTTTAGCATCCGCAATGAATGATTTTGCTTTATCAACTAAGTCAATTGTCAGATGATATCCTTCTTCGGGAGTTTTCGGAGGCTCTACCTGATGATTATCATAAACTAATTCCGGATAATACTGATGCGTATCTCCTCCGAGAAATCCGTAATATCTTTCGAATCCTCTTCCCAGCGGCCAGCGGTCGTAAGGACCAGCAGGTGAATTCTGTTCAGCCGGTGTAAGATGCCACTTTCCGATCGCATATGTATTATAACCTTTTTGCAGAAGCATTTCAGACAAGAAACCGTTTTCAAAAGGGATGGAACCGTTTCCTCCCGGGAAACCGGTGGACCCCTCTGTTATGCATGACATTGCATTTGAATGATGATTTCTTCCGGTCAGTATGCATGAACGAGTCGGTGAACAAAGTGCAGTCGTATGCATATTGTTAAAAAGCAATCCCTCTTTTGCAAGAGAATCGATGTTCGGAGTTTTGATCGGACTTCCGTAACATCCCATTTGTCCGAAACCTGTATCGTCCTGAACAATGAATAACACATTAGGTGCTCCTTCTTTAGCTCTGTTTGGCTCAGGCCACGAAGGTGATGACTGATCGAATGTTCTTCCGATCACGCCGTTGAATGCCTGTCCCTGCTTGTATTCTTTTAGTGCCATGATGTTTTTGTTTTTAAATTAATATAAAAATTATCTGCGGATTAAATATTGCTTTTATTCTGCTTTGAGGCTGCAGATTAAGGATTTTTACCTTCAAAAATATTTTTTTGAGATTTACAGTTATAGGGAAGAATTAAATTCCCGAAAATCTTCCCTGTTTTCTGCGTCTGAATTATAAGTTTTTATCAGAAAACTTTTGACAAAAGTCCGAATGCTCCGCCACCCAGACTTTTTGCTGCGCTTAAAACTGTCGGAACAAATTTCGCTGCTGTTACCGGACTGATTCCTAGTTTATTCAGAACTTTAAGTATATCAGCTGTTGTGCTGACAGAACCTGGCACAACACCAAGGTCGGTTGCTTTACTTATCAGATCACTGCCTCCGGGAAGATCTTTTGTCAGTTTTGAAAAATCATCCGGTGAGAGTTTGTCCTTTGATAACATCATCATAGCACCTAATCCTGCTTCTGTTTGAGACTCTGTAATACCCAGTGTTTTCGACACCTGACTTGTCAGTCCTGAAGATACATCTTTACCGGTTTTGGATTTTGTGGTCGTGGATTTGCTACCTGAACATCCGGATAAAAGAACTAAAGCTAAAACTACAATTGTTACTGAACTGATTCTATTTTTCATATTTTTATTGTCAGGTATTTATTTAAAAATTTTTCAGCAGAAATCAATTTTGAAAAAATTTTATTTTTTCTTTTACTGCACCTGTGATTGCCTTTTTTGCAAATGAAAGCAGTATCATTGCTATACCGGCTATTATCACCTGAATTCCGAGAATTACTGCAACACCTTCTGCTCCGCTTCCGATATTAAATATCATCATGAAGCCTGCAGCAACAGATAGCAGACCGGCAATCAGCAGTATCCATCCGATAAAGGATTCCTTTTTCATTGACCAGCCGGAATGAATCAGACTGAATCCTGTGACAATAACCCAAATTCCGAATATTACTGTTATCGCTTTCATTGTGACTAATACATTCATCAGTACAAACAAACCAAAAACTGCTGAAACTATACTCCAGAGAAGAGATCCCGACTCACGGTGTTCCTTTCCGCCGAAAATCCATCCGAATACACCAGTAATTCCTGTAAGAAGTAAAAGAATACCGAACCACAATGAAATTCCTGTCAGAACTTCAGCAGGATTTCTGAATATGAATATTCCGAGAATGAACATAAGTATCCCCTGAATAAGTATTACCCACCATTTTTTAAACATTGTTTTAATTTTAGTTAATGTAAAATATTTTTTATAAATCTTTGAATAAATATCGAAAAAGGTCGGAACTATTTCCGGAATACAAACGCCTCACCGGTTATATTCTTCCTGAGGTAAATTAATTATCGATTAAACTAAATAGAGTATGCAGAAATTAAGATTGTAAATTCAAGAATTTTTAGAGGATATGCAAAATTAAAATTTATTAATTTCAACCAGCTTTTATCTTACATCTTACTAAATCACTTTATTTTAGAGGGTTTATCGGGTAAATTCACAACCATGATTTCATTAAAAATATATCTTGCATTAAGCAAATTATCCGATAAAGAACTGAAAAGATTCGAAAAATTTGCTTCTAGCAAATTTATAAACGGGAGAGATTTGTCAGGTATTGTCAAAGCTATCAGGAGTGTATCTCCGAAAGTTTCTCTTCATACATCAAATAAAGAATATATTTCCCTTATTTCGGGGAAATTAAAGATAAAAGAATCTGTAACGGTTAACAGGTTGTCAGACTTAAATAAACTGGTTGAATTTTTTCTTATTCTTAACATTACCGGCAGCAACAAAGTCAGGAAAAATTCACTTCTTCTTGAATACTATCTGAATGAAAAAAACTATTCGTCTTTTGAATCTGTATTTCTTGAACAGGAAAAACTTTTGCTGAATAGCAAATATAGCTTTAACTCGCTGCATAACTTAGCCCAGCTTTATGAAGATGCTTCACGTAAATATTTTGAGACTTTTGAATATGATAAATACCTTTTGTTTAATCAGAAAAAAAATGACTACAGTGTTGCAGACTTCATCATTAACTTTCTGAGATCTTCCATTGAAATCTGTCAGCAGAATTTTTATCACAAAGAAACTGTCTCGGGATATTCTGTCTTTGATAACAAAATTGATATTCCCGGGTTTATTAAAAATTTTAAATCCGAAGATGTTAAAGCTGATTTTCTGATGCAAATTTTGTATAACAGTTATCTTTCTTATGTCAACCCTGATAAAGAAGAGTATTATTTTAAAACCGTAAAATTACACGCCGGAAGCAATAAGTATTTTGATGATTTGCTTAATAATTTTCTGTATCTGCTTAATATTAATTACTGCATACATAAGATTAACTTAAAAAAATATGAGTTTTATAATGAAGCTTTTCAGCTGATTAATTCAAAATTAAAAGAGAATCTGTATTCTGAACTCAGAATTGCCAATCATCTATCCAGCAGTTTCAGAAATTATATCAACGTAGGATTAAGATTAAATAAATACAAATGGGTAAATGACTTTATAGACAAATACGAAAAATATCTTCCTGCTAAAATCAGAAATGATGACCGGAATTTAAACAAAGCAAAACTGCATATACACAAAAAGGAATTTCCAAAAGCATTGGAATATCTGAACTCCGTAAAAAAAACAAATATTTTTCAGTATACTGATTCCAGTTTCCTTAAAATCCGCTTATATTATTTCATGAATAAACATGAGGAAGCTCTTGAAGAAATAACAAGACTGAAAAGTTACATTAACTACCACAGGGAAACACCTGAATTCTATCTCAGTAAATTACTAAATCACTTAAAGGATTCTGATCGGATTGTGAAATATTCGATTGGTCTGATCAGCAGACAGGATTTGCTTTATTATTATTCAAAAAGAAAGTTTCCGCCTATTCCGGCCTGGATTGATGAAATTATTATGAATTTGAAATAAGTGATTTCAGTCAGACAGTTTTTACATTTTAACTTCTTCAGTACATTCCGGTTTAATTTTAAATTAATGTACTTCTGTTTATATAAATAATACTTTACTAAAACTCCGGATAGCTGTGTAAAATCGGATTTGATACAGTTAACTGAATTTTTTATAAATTTCCGGCTTATAATTTAATGAGGAATTAAGTATTTTACTGATTAAATTTTAAAACATTAATCATACATAAAAAAGAAATGAGAAGAGAAATATCTAAACATTACAGTCCCGTTCTGAATAAGGAAATGGATATTGTCGCATACGGAGATTACGGATTTGCTTTGCTGTTATTCCCGACTGCTGCTGCTGATTTTCTGGAATACGAAAGATTTCAGATGATAGAAACACTTAAGCCTTATATTGACGGCGGTAAAGTAAAAGTTTATTCCATTAACAGTATAAACAATGAGAGCTGGCTTAATGATGAGATGAATCCCTTTGACAAAGCTGTCAGGCATTCACAGTTTAATGATTATGTTGTGAACGAAGTTGTTCCGTTTATTTATAAAGACTGCAACAGTGAAGTTCCGGTGATAACCTGCGGAGCATCACTCGGAGCTCTTCACTGCGCAAATCTGTTTTTCAAAAGGCCGGATGTCTTTGCCGGAACAATTGCAATGAGCGGTTCATATGATCTTTCTGATTATTCAAACGGATATTTCGACGAAACATGTTATTTTAATTCACCAATGCATTATCTTCCGAATCTTGAAGATGAAAATATTCTCGGTCAAATGAGAAAGAGCAATCATATACATATAATGACAGGGCAGGGAAACTATGAAAAGCCCGAATCATCAAGAACAATATCTGAGATACTTAACAGGAAGAATGTCCCGCACAACCTTGAAGTATGGGGGCACGATGTTCCGCATGACTGGCCGACATGGAGAAAAATGATACCTTATATTCTCGAGACAAAGTTTTAATATTTAATTGCAAAATTCATTCTGAATTTTAAATCGGAGAAACAGTTTTTTGTGTTCAATTACCGGGAATTCCAAAATTATGTTTTAAATTTTTAAATCAAATTCTAAAAATTGAAAATCTGTTTTACTGCTTCTGAATGCTTTCCGTATGTAAAAACGGGAGGACTCGGTGATGTTGCCGGTACACTTCCGAAAGCGCTAGCGGAAATTGGTAACGATGTCATAATATTTCTGCCTCTTTATTCAGGAATAAAAACAATCGAGCACAATCTTAATCTTGTAACCGATTTTCAGGATATACCATTAAAAATCGGAAACAATGAAGTTAAGTTTAATGTATGGTACGGAACGCTTCCCGAATCTGAAGTGGAGGTTTATTTTATCGACTGTCCGGTGTATTTCCACCGTGATATGCCTTATACAAACGATCCAGATGAAGCCGAAAGATTTATACTTTTTCAGAGAGCTGTAATTGAAACTCTTCAGAGGCTTAAATGGTCACCGGATATCATTCACTGCAACGACTGGCAGACAAGCCTGATCCCGGTTTACCTGAAAACTATATACAAATGGGACAAACTTTTTGAAAAGACATCAGTACTTTTATCAGTTCATAATATAGGTTACCAGGGAAGGTTTCCGGAGAAATTTGTTTTAAGTTCAGGATTACCGGTTTCGGATTATTATCCGGAAGGTCCGCTTGAGCTAGATCATTCATTTTGCTTTCTTAAAGCGGGAATACTTTATTCGGAAATTATCTCGACAGTCAGTCCCACATATTCCAGGGAAATCCAGACAAAAGAATTCGGGGCAGGACTGGAAGGTGTGCTTAATACCAGGAAAGAAGACATTTACGGAATACTAAACGGTATTGATACAGATATCTGGAATCCCGGTACCGATAAATATATTCCTAATAATTATACTGTTAAAAAATTAAACAATAAAGTTCTGTGCAAGAAATAACTTCTTAAAGAAGCGGGTATAGAATACAATTCCGATACTCCTTCAGTTGGTATCATTTCCAGATTTGCCGGTCAGAAAGGTTTTGATTTGCTTTTTCCGGTTGTGCGTGAACTTACCGAACTGAATTTTCAGTTACTTGTTCTCGGAAGCGGTGAAAAAGAAACCGAGAATTTTTTCAGAGAGCTTGCCGTCAGATTTCCGGAAAAAGTAAATACATTTATAGGATATAATAACAAGCTTGCTCATTATATTACTGCCGGATGCGACATTTTTCTTATGCCGTCGAAATATGAACCGTGCGGGCTTAATCAGATGTACAGCCTGAATTACGGTACCGTACCTGTTGTCAGAAAAACAGGAGGTCTCGCTGATACAGTAAAAGATTATCATGAATTCAATCTGGAAGGAAACGGTTTTTCGTTTGAGGATGCAACACCTTTCGCATTCATTTCAACTCTCAAAAGATCTCTCGATATATTTTCTGATAAAAAAGCATGGAAGAAAATTATGCTTAGAGGAATGAAGGAAGATTTTTCGTGGAAACATTCTGCAGATCTTTATATTGATCTGTATAAAAAAGCTGTTCTAAATCACGGTTAAACGGACTGTTCATTATTGTTTCTGAATTATCATAAAGCATTTAGTTATTAATGCATGTTTTCAGCAGAAACTTTTATTTTTATCCGGAAAAGGTATTATGATTTAAAGCTTAAAAATGTAATTATATGAAGGATTTATTTATAAAAATAGCAGGGAAACTTTACAGTAAAGCAAAAAGCAATACGTATATAAAAAAGCTTTATTATGCAGCGGCAAACAGAAATTACTTCAGCAGTTTTCAGGAACACGAAAAAATGCTTGCCGATAAAATACGCGTTGATACATACTATACCGCACTTCAAAAGTATATAAGCAAAGGTGATGTTGTTATTGATCTGGGAACCGGAACGGGTATACTTTCTTTTATGGCTTCAAAAAAATCACCTTCAAAAATTTTTGCGATCGAACACAGCGATATTATAGATTCAGCCAGGAAAGCTGCCGTTCACAATAATATATCATGCATTGAATTTGTCAATATTAACAGCAGGGAATTCAATACTGACATTAAAGCTGATGTATTAATCCACGAACAGATCGGTGCATATCTGTTTGATGAAAATATGATTGACAATATTCTTGATCTTCGCGACAGAGTACTGAAAAAAGGCGGAAAAATAATTCCGGGAAAGTTTGAATTTTTCGTAGAGCCGGTTGAGCTGAAAAAAGACCACAGGATTCCTTTTATCTGGGAACAGCAGATTCACGGAATTAAGTTTGACTGTTTCAGCGATTTGAAAAATGATTCAGGTGCAAATTACGGAATTATACTGATTAGGCCTGAGTCTGTCGAAAAATTTGTTTCAGAATCCGAAAGGTTAATTTATTTTGATCTGGAAAAAACCGAAAGAGACAGCATTCCACTGAAGTATAATTTTACTAGAAAAATAAATCAGGACTGTGAAATAAACGGGCTGATTATTTTTTTTAATATCATATTTGACGAAACCATTAAAATAAGTACTTCACCTTTTTTATCGGATACACACTGGAATATTCCGCTGTTAAGAACCGAATCATTCGCTGCAAAAAAGGATGATCTGATTGAGATCAGTTTTGAGATGAAGGATATTTCAGATGCTGAATCTTATAAATGGTCCTGCAGAAAAGTTTAATTAAAAAACCGCATAAAAACAAATTATTTTATGCGGTTCCTGATAAGATAACTTGTTAATTATCCCTGAATTATTTTACAAGAGAAAGAAGATTAAGGGCATTTGTCCATGAACTTTTATTTTTCTTGAACCCCTTAGAAAATGATGACGGATTAATAAAATTAGAGAGCCCGAGAACACCACCTGCGACATCTGCAATTGATGAAGCTTTTGTAAGTTGATCCAATACACCGTCTTTCTTATTTGCCCAGTCCGGTAAAAATGCAGTTTCTTTTAATGAACCGGCAAGATCACCAGCAACTGAAGCATACTTAAGATAATCCGTTGCATCAACGCCGGACAGCATATTCAGAACATCGCTTTTTCCCGATTTACCGGATGTGAATGCACTCGGCTTAATTCCTCCGATAAACTGACCTAAGAGTTCATTTACACCAGTCGGGGCACCGACTGCATCCATTACTCCTTTCAGCGGATCTGTCTGAGAATTGACTTTTGTTACAGATACAAAAAATATCAGACCAAGCAAAGCGATTAAAATTTTTGATTTCATAATTCGATTTATTAAAGTGATTTTAAAAGCACACAAGATATGTAAAATATTTTTTTATTATAAGATAAAAAATATTTTCCCGGAAACTTGCATTTTACAATTATCATTTGTAATTTTGTAAGGCAAATCAAAAGTATTTACAAATCTAACCACGAAAGGTAAAAATTTAACAAAAAATATTAAATGATAAACAATACTAACATAAAAGTTAATGTGCATATTGCCGCTGAATATTTCGGCGTTTATGGAATAGATCAAAACACAAGTCCGTGGTTAAACCGGAGGAACATAGAGTAAAAACCGGTAAATAATTCGAGTTTAGAAACCGCGGATACAATTTAAGTATTCGCGGTTTTTTTTTGTACAAATTTAATTATCAATATAAATGAATTATTTAAGAAAACTATTTCAGATACTGGGTAAATGGAAGGTGCATTATATCTTTTCCGGATTATTGCTTATAATTTCTATCTTCATAAGAATGCTTCAGCCGAAAATACTTCAGATCACAGTTGATAAAGTGATTGTATATTTTCAAAGCGGAGGTAAGATAAATACTGTTCCGGAAGATTCTGTCACTAAATTTTTGTATTCTGTAATACCGGAAATGAAAGTGGATAATCTGAGTCTCATTTTAATTTCACTAGGGGGAATATTTCTTATAATTTCACTTTTAAGAGGAATATTTGCTTTTTCAGGCAGTGCAATTTCTGCATCGTCAACAGAGAAAGCAATAAAAAAACTAAGAGACAAATTATTTGCTCATATTCAGGCATTGCCCATAGCTTATCACTCGAAGACACCGACAGGTGAGTTAATTCAGAGATGTACCGGAGATGTGGAAGCGCTGAGAAAATTTGCGGCAACCCAGGTAGTAGATGTTATCAGAATGTGCGCTTTATTTACCGGAGCATTTTTGATGATGGCATCAATAAATCTAACTTACTCGCTCATTGCAATTTTATTTATCCCGTTAATATTCATCAGTTCGATTTTATTTTTTAAAAAAGAAAGAATAATATGGGCAGAACATGAGAAGAAACAGGATCAGCTGTCAATTACAGTACAGGAAAATTTATCAGGGATACGAGTGGTAAAAGCATTTGCAAAAGAAAACTTTGAAATAGAAAAATTCACAAAGCAGAATGAAGAAAAAAGACAATGGGCTTTAAAACTGCTCAAGCTTCACAGAGTTTTTTTTCCGACAACTGATTTCTTCATTCATTTTCAGATTGCGGTTTCGGTATTTGCAGGCGGATATTTTGTGCTGCATAATCAGCTTACAGTCGGCGAATATACTGCATTTTATTCATATTCAATGCTTGTAGCATGGCCAATGCGCCGTTTAGGGCAGCTTGTAAGTGATCTTGGAATGACGACTATTGCAATCGACAGAATATTTTCGATACTTGACTCTAAGCAGGAAAATTACAAGGGTGAAGATTTTAAGGATAATAAACTAAAAGGTGAGATTGAATTCAAAGATGTAGCTTTTAATTATGAGGAAAATGAAAAACAGAGAGTACTTAACAGAATAAGTTTCAAAATTAAAGCCGGAGAGAAAATTGCTTTGCTTGGTCCGACCGGAGCAGGAAAAACTACAATTATTTCATTGCTGATGAGATTTTTTGATCCTGACAGCGGTGAAATATTAATTGACGGCAAAGATATTAAGAGTTATTCAAAAGAATATTTAAGAAGCAGATTCGGAGTTGTATTACAGAAGCCTTTTTTATTCTCCACTACGATTAAGAACAATATAGCATACGCTGATCCTGACTCACATATTGAACAGGTTATCAAAGCAGCTAAAGCCGCTAATATACATGACATAATTACAGAGGTGTTTCCTGACTCCTATGAGACAATTGTCGGAGAAAAAGGTGTTACTCTGTCAGGAGGTCAGAAGCAGAGAGTAACAATTGCAAGAACATTGATGAAAAATCCTGATATTCTAATTTTTGATGACTCGACATCATCCGTTGACTCTGAAACTGAATTTGAAATTCAGAAAGCCATGAGAAGCTTAATGAAAGGAAAGACAGCATTTATAATAGCTCACAGGATTACTTCGATTCAGGATTGTGACAGGATAATTGTTCTGGACAAAGGCAATATTATAGAAGAAGGCACACATGAAGAGTTGATAATGCACAACGGATTTTATAAAAAGATCTATGATATTCAGATCTCGATTGAAGAGGAAATAAAAGCGGAAACAATTTATTGAAGTAATCATAATTAATAAAAAAAATATGCAGAAAGAAAAAAATTTATTTAACGGTGATAAATTTATGAGTTACGAATTAAGTAAAATTCCTGATCCAGTTATAAAAATAATCGGTGAAGAGAAATTGAAAGAAAATATGAAATCAATGATTAAAAAAATTTCAGAGCAAATTGACAATGATATTTCTGCAAATAAATATATGGAATATTCTGATCATCATAATAAATATTTGGAAGATTACAGAATGCATTTAACTCATTTCGGTGAAAGTCATTCAGTAGTCAGCAGAATAAGTTTCAGAGAAGATGAAAACGGGAAAAAGCCTTTGATAAACATAATTATGAAAAATTTTGATTTTCTGAATTTCATGGATACGGATGAATTCTTAAAATCAATCTATGGAAAATACAAAAACTTCAACCCGGTATTTTTAAGATTTTTTGAGTTCAGCGAAAAAGATGCAGATAATAAATTTATAACTGAAGATAATTTTGTAATAGGTCATGTAAAAAGTATTCAGAAAAATCGGAAGCCGTTAAAATACAACGAAGTAAGCCTGGAGAAAATGAACGATCTTTCCTTTTATGATAAATATTTTGAAGAACACATATTGGCTAAGACTGAGATTACAATGTTTGAAAATGAAAGGACTGAAACCAAGGAGGATTTCGAGTTTTATCAAAAAAACGGAGTAGTTTATAAAGTAATAACTGATAATAAGTATGCCGGAATTTATACTATTATAAAATCTCAGATGAATTATCTCTCGGGATATCATGTAATTGAACAGTTCTTGTTTAAAGAGTTCAGAGGAAGGAATTTAGCAGCTGCAGTTCAGCGTAAAGCAATAGACAGTATTGATGCGGAAGAAGATGAATTTATCTTCGGGACGATTTATCCTCACAACAAGACTTCACTTAAGACAGCATTAAAATGCGGGCGATACGTTGCAGGTTCATATTTTACAATAAATTTTAATTCAGTATTATGAGTAAATTAAAAGACAAACAATTTAAAGAGAATGTATCGGTAATTCCTTTTCTTAAAAGGTTATTCTCTTACACTATGAAATACAAAAGCTGGATGAAAGGATTTGTATTTTTTGTGCTTATGGTAACTATTGTGGAATCTGTTACTCCTCTGGTATGGTTGAATCTGCTTGACAATGCAATTGTCCCGTTAGTGGAAAAATACAAAGCATTTTATTCACAGGGGATTCAGCCGGAAGTCGATCTTGCACCGTTAATGAAGTATGTATGGATAATGGTAGGATTAGGAGCTGTATTATCCTGTTCAGTTTATATGTTCATTAATTTCGCAGGAAGAATACAGGAATATGTAATGTTCGACTTAAGACAACAGCTTTTTAAAAAACTGCAGGAACTTTCATTTTCATTTTATGATAAATCCGCTGTGGGCTGGCTGATGACGAGAATAACATCTGACACAAATAAAGTCACAGAATTGATTTCATGGGGATTTATTGAATGCGTCTGGGGATTCGGAATGATTTTTTTCTGTCTTATTTCAATGTTTATTTATAACTGGAAGCTTGCCCTGATTGTGTCAATGACTATCCCGGTTTTAGCTTTGATATCAATTAAGATCAGGAAACTTATACTGAAGTATTCAAGACAATCAAGAAGATTCAACAGTGAACTGACTGCCAGTTACAATGAACACATAACCGGTGTTGAAGTTAATAAAAGCATGGTTCAGGAAACAAGGGCAAGTGAAGAGTTTGAATCATTAAGCGAAAAAATGCGTGATGCTTCTTTCAGATCTTCATTTTTTATGGCATTGTATCAGCCACTGGTTATATTTACCGGATCGATAGCAGCAGCACTGGTAATTTATTACGGAGGAAATATGGCGATAACAATGCCTCCTGAAATCACGGTAGGACTTCTTGCAGCTTTTTTCGGATATGCTACACTGATTTATGAACCGATACTGGATATATCAAATTTTTATTCTCAGATACAAAACAGTATATCAGCAGGAGAAAGGATTTTTTCTTTGCTTGATACTCACCCTGCAATAAAAGACAGAGAGAATGCCGGAATATTCGATAAAATAAAAGGCAGGATCGAATTTGAAAATGTCTCATTTTATTATGAAAAAGACAAACCTGTTCTTAATAATGTTAATATAAAAATAAAAGAAGGTCAGTCTGTTGCGCTGGTCGGAGAAACGGGCGGAGGTAAATCAACTATTATAAATCTTATCTGTCGATTTTACGAACCGACAGGCGGGGTTATAAAAATTGACGGCATTGATTATCTTGAAAAAACCATGGAAAGCCTGAGAAATAAGCTCGGAGTAGTATTACAGACTCCTCATCTTTTTTCCGGGAGTATCAGAGATAATATAAAATACGGAAGAGATGAAGCAACTGAGCAGGAAATTAAGGCTTCTCTCCTGCTGATCGGAGGTGATGATTATATTGATAGATTAGATGAGGAAGTCGGCGAAGGAGGAGACAAACTTTCTTTAGGTGAAAGACAAATGATCTCATTTGCCAGAGCAGTTCTTGCAAATCCCAGAATATTCATTATGGATGAAGCAACATCTTCTGTTGATACTCTGACTGAAGCAAAGATACAAAGCGGCATTCAGGAAATGATAAAAGGAAGAACTTCGATTATTATTGCTCACAGATTATCAACAATAAAGAACTGCGACCGGATTCTAGTGATTAAAAGAGGAGAAATCATTGAAGACGGAAGTCATCACGATCTGATGTTAAAGAAAGGATTTTATTATAACCTTTACACCCGTCAGTTACGTGAACAGCGTGAAAAGGAAATGCTTTCTTTCAACGGATGATAAGTTAATGTGAATTGAACTTCAGTTATTGTTCTCCTTAATCAGGATTCGGAGAGAAAAGTAAAAAACCTTAAATGACAATATATTATTAATTTTAAAAAGGGGTATGATACAGTGATTTTATAATAAGGCAGCATATCAGCAATTACAAACATTTTAAAGAAGGGACTTTTATGAGTACAATTAATTTCAATTCTGTAACATTTTATTATCCTGAATCCGCCGAAAAAGTTTTTGATAATCTGAACCTGAGCATTGATACTTCATGGAGACTCGGATTAACAGGAAGAAACGGCAGAGGAAAAAGCACACTGCTCCGTCTGATGAATAAAGAACTGATACCGGTAAAAGGAAATGTGTTTTCAGAGATTAATACATTTTATTTTCCATTCATACCTCTTCTGAAAAATCAGATCACATTAAATGTTATAAAAGAAAACATTGCACCTTTCGGACACTGGGAGAAAATGATGTCAATGCATTTGAACAAAAATGATGAAAAAAGCATGTCGGAATACGGTAAATTACTTGATAAATACAGTTCGGCAAACGGATATGAAATAAATTCAATGATAGAAAAAGAATTCTCGGAATTAAAAATGGATTCAAAACTGCTTTACAGGGACTTCAGTACTCTGAGCAGCGGCGAACAGACAAGAGCTCTGATAATCACACTGTTTCTGAAACAGAATTCATTTCCGCTGATAGATGAACCGACGGATCATCTCGATATGAACGGCAGGAACATACTGAGCGAATACCTTTCCGGTAAAGCCGGATTTATTTTAGCTTCACACGACAGAAATTTTCTTGATAAATGCACAGACCATATTCTTGCAATCAATAAATCCGATATCAGTATCAGCAAAGGAAATTATTCACAATGGAAGCATAATATGGATATCAGAGAAGAATTTGAAATAAGGAAAAATGAAAATTTAAAAAGGGAGATAAAGTCACTTGAATCAGCCGCCAGGAAGAGAAGAAGATGGTCAGATATTAAGGAAAAGGAAAAAAAAGGAGCAACAACCTTAAAACCTGACAAAGGATATTTAAGTCATAAATCGGCAAAACTTATGAAAAGAGCATTGCATATAGAATCTAGAATTGAGAATAAAATTACAGAGAAAAAATCATTGCTGAAAAATCTGGAAGATGAAAGATTGCTGTTTATCGAACAGAAAAAAATCAGAACGGAGAAGCTCTTAACAGTTCAGAACGCAGGATATGTAACTGAAGGAAGAATAATCTTTAAAAATGTTTCCTTTGATGTAAGGAAAGGAGATAGAATTGCACTAATCGGAAACAACGGTTGCGGTAAGACAA
Source organism: Ignavibacteria bacterium (assembly GCA_016788375.1). GTDB lineage: Bacteria > Bacteroidota > Ignavibacteria > Tepidaquicellales > Tepidaquicellaceae > JAEUSI01. The sequence goes on from JAEUSI010000071.1 coordinate 14,517, forward strand.
CTCTTATCAGGGCAATTCTGAAACAAATTAATCTGACTGAAGGTACTGCTTACATTCCGGGACATTTTACTGTTTCATATTCAAGACAGGAACCCTTATGGAACAGCGGATATCTTCGCGAGCATCTTAAAAACGAGAATATAGATGAAACAAAATTCAGACAGATTATGGGAGTAATGGGAGCATGGGGTGAGCTGTTCGACCGGCCCCTGGAAACTTTCAGCAAAGGACAAATCAAGAAAGCGGAACTGTGCAAATCATTTCTGAATCCAGGAGATCTTCTGATCTGGGATGAACCTCTGAATTATCTTGACATAAACAGCAGAGAACAGCTGGAGAAAGTAATACTTGATTACAATCCGACATTATTATTTACAGAACACGATAAGAAATTTGTTGATAACATTGCCACAGGAATAATTGAGATGTAAAATCTGCTTTTAAAAAAATCAGAAAAAGGAAACGTTAAATTTTAATCTGAACCGGGAAGACATATTGAAGAAATATGAAGAGTTTAACTAGACCGGGCTCTTGCTTTTATCTATTAAGAATAAAATAACATTGTTAAATTTATTTAATTTAAAATCGAAAGGAAATTTAAAGTGAAATACTCTGAAATGAAATACATCCGTCCTGACATTGAGAAAACAGGCAATGCATTTACTGGATTAATTGAATCTTTTAAAAAAGCCGCGAATGCAGAAGAAGCAGACAAGTATATGAGTGAGATTAATTCACTCAGAAACGAGTTTGAGTCTATGAAAGTCATAGCATTTATTAATTACTCCAATGATACAGGCAATGCCGAATATTCAGCGGAGGAGGATTTCTTTGACGAAAATTATCCGGTTTTTGAAAAATATGTTATTGAATATTATAAAGCTCTGGTTTCGTCTGAGTTCAGAAAGGAATTATCCGGAAAATACGGGAATCATCTTTTTGAGATAGCAGAAATTTCTCTGAAGGGTTTCAGTCCTGAAATTATTGTCGATATGCAGAAAGAGAATCATCTTGGACATGAGTATATGACATTAAAAGCTTCTGCAAAAATAATGTTTGAGGGTCAGGAAAGAAATCTTCAGGAACTTGAACCGTTTATGGAATCCACTGACCGTGATACAAGAAAAAAGGCATTTAATTCATACTGGAAATTTTTCTCCGATAATGCCGCAGAGTTCGACAGGATTTTTGACAAGCTTGTGTATCTGAGAAATGACAAAGCATTAAAGATGGGATATAAAAATTATACCGAACTCGGATATATTTTAATGAAAAGAATGGATTACAACAAAGAAATGGTGAACAATTTCAGGGCAAATATCAAAAAATATATTGTGCCTCTGGCGGAAAAATTCAGAGAAAAACAGAGACAGAGACTGGGCTATGACAAACTAATGGTTTATGATGTATTACTTCAGTTTAAAACAGGAAATGCAACTCCGAAAGGAAATCCTGAGTGGATAGTGGATAAAGGGA
>JAEUSI010000072.1 GCA_016788375.1 Ignavibacteria bacterium
ATTCAACCTTTCCAAAATCGTATGAAAAAACATTAATTGCAGTAAATTGTAATAATGCCAGCAGTAAAAGATATTTTTTCATTGTAATGTAAATATATCTAAATTAAAGACCTTGTTCAATTTACATTAAAAGGAACTTGAGAAATTTGGTTTTTCTCTGGTTTGGAATGGGATTAAAAAAAACCCTGTACAATTAATGCACAGGGTTTTTAGATTGCTATGTTAAACCGAATTTTATTTTACAAGAAGCATTTTTCTTGTGTCAATAAAGTTCTTTGAACCTGTTACTTCAAGTCTGTAATAATAAACTCCGCTGGAAAGCTTGCTTCCGTCAAATTTTACGGAATAGTATCCTGCGGTCTGAACTCCGTTTACTAATGACTGAACTTCCTTACCTGCCATATCATAAATTGCAAGTCTTACTTTTCCGTCAACCGGCATTGAGTAGTTGATTTTTGTTGACGGGTTGAAAGGATTCGGATAGTTCTGCATTAAGCTGAAGTCTTCAGGTGTGCCGATTACAACTTCATTGCTAAGGTCGTAATACTGGTAATTACCGTTGAAGTCAACTTGTTTCAGCCTGTAACTGTAAGATCCGGAAATAAGTCCTCTGTCCGTGAATGTGTAAGAATGAGGTACTGATGAATTTCCGTTACCTGCAACTGAACCAACATTGATCCAGTTATTCGTGGATGCGGATCTTTCAATTTCAAATCTTGCATTGTTTTCTTCTGTTGCTGTTGCCCAGTTTAATGTAACATCTCTGTCATTGATAGTTGATGTGAAAGAAGATAACTCAACAGGCAGCGGACAGTCGTTTACATATACTACGCATACAGTTGTCGTGCAAGGTGCTGTATAATCATCAATTCCATAGAAGCAAATCTGATAAGTTCCCATGTTATAAAACTTCGGTAAGAAATCCAGTTCAAATGAAGCATTTGCCGTTCCCTGATTTACAATATTAATATTGAAATCCGGTGGTAACGGTGGTGTGCTTGTATAACCAATGGTTACTGTCTGACCGATTTCAGGACTTGAGAATGAATATGTAGCCGTATAATGAACGCCTGATGCGCATGGTAATACAACAGGAGACGGCGGGAAGTTCTGAGCTACCGGGCAGATATTTGAAGAATTTGAAGAATTCAGGCAGTAATTCTGACAGTCAAGATAGCTTACACCGTTTGTATCTGACAGTGGACCCCAGTAACTGGATCCCGGTCTGTCAAATCTTCCCAATGTAGCATAAGTAACTCCGTCGCCTTTATTTACGCCGACTGTTGCAGCTGCACCGCCGAATCCGCCGCTTCCTCCGGATGCATCACCGGTTGTCCAAGCCATATCTCCGTAACTGAAGCAAACGTTATTTCCGAGTCCGAGGAACGGATCTGTTCCGTCAGAAATAATAACCTGAAATGTATTTCTCTTGTCAACGTGATTGCCGAAATATCCAACACTGTCCCATGTTACAACCATTCTGTTAGGATACATTTTATAATAAACCAATCCGCTTGCTGCAGGTCTTGTATCAACATCTGCAAAGAAAGGAGCAACAATCGCTCCGAATGTTATACTCGGAAAAGCAGTCGGAGTAAAGGTTGAAAGCGGTCCGCTGAATGTTAAATTACCGTTGTTATTTATGAACAAACTTGTAAAATTCAGTCCGTAAAGATTGAATGTAAACGGAAGCGCAATTAAACCTGATGAACCGTCGTCATTTGGAGGCATTGCTTGTATCCAGGAAGGATCAGATGCATCAAACGGCTCTTTTAAACATGTCGGCCTGTCCTGTGGCGGGCAGTTTGACAGGAATAAAATACTGTTTTCCTGATTGAACGGAGCTTTTGATTCATTCTGCTGAGGAACATATACAGAATTCAGTTTTTGCTGCTCATATTCTTTTGAATATGGATTACTGTCCTGTGCTACTGAAACATTTAAACAAATAGCAAATACGAACAATAAAGCTGTAAGCTTAAAGATTGTTTTCATTTTTCTTTGTTTTAGTTTAGTGAAATATGTTTGTTAATTGATTGAGACTTGAAATTCAGAGGTATTTTTACCGGTTTAAGGACTTCTGTTGTGAGAGTTCATTGTTCCCTCCTGCTAATTAGTAAAAGTTTATTATAAACAACTTTATTTAATTTAATAAAATAATTATAACTATTTGGGGGGTGAGTTATAATTAAACATTCTTAAATAACAATAATAAAACTTAAGGAATGAAAATATAAAATACTTTCGATTACGGTCAAAGTAATATTTTTGTTTTTAAATGTCAATGTTTTATATTGTATAATTAATCGAAACAAAGAATCTGAATTATTTGCCTGTAATCATTTTACTTTAAGGAGTTTACGCATACTCAAATTGATTACTTCATTATCTGCCCATCCGGTAAAATATTTATTCACAGACTCAGATTTCTTTTTCTTAAGCAGTTCTGTTAAACAAAGATCCGTTATCTCATTATCTGAATGTAAAGATTTTCTGATCTCACTGTACATATTTATAAATTTATCATCAGATATATCTTCAACAGAATTCAAAAAAGCTAAAAACCATATCTCATCTGCACATATTCCGTCAAGAGTTTCTTTATTCAGGTAGTTAAGATAAATATCTTTATAATCTTTGAGCGCATCAGCTGCAAGAAATCTTACTCCGAAATAATCATATCTCATCATTTCAATCAGCACCGGAATATTATTCTCATCCCTGTAATTTTTAAATGCATATGCAATGTCTTTATTATACATTTTCAGTTCAGATTCCTGTAATGCAAGTTCCCGCAAACGCTTTGCCGTCTTCCGGGTAAAATCAGTATCTGCCGTATCAGTTTTTATCTTTCCCAGAGCATTAACTGCAGAACTTCTTATTCTTGTGTTTTCATCATATGTAAGTTCAAGAAGCTGTTCCTTTCCCGCAGGATTTCTTGTTTCTCCGAACAAATAGCAAATAAAAGCGATTTCATTTTCGTTGAAAACACTCTGAGCTTTTGCCGAGTTTAGGTAGTAATTCAACTTGTCCGCAAAAAAATTACCCATGGTATATCCGGTTCTGAAAGCAAGATTTCTCAGTACAAGCCCTGCCCTGTGATCATCTGTATCCAGATATTTCAAAAGAAATTCAGGAGTGTTAAGACTGTCATCTGCGAGTTTCCTGAATCCGTATTCCTGCCAGAGAGAAAATCTTGGCTCAAGTGTTTTTGCCATAACAAAATATTCTTCCTTCGTATATGATTTCGAAGAATCAACATTTATCTTTAATCCTGAAGAACCGGAAATATTTTCCTGATCTTTAAAGTAAAAATCCGTCATTATTCCCCACATCGAAGAATTGGAAATGACACTGTCCATACCTCCGGTCGAATAATAATCGTCACCCGAAACATCAATAAAAAACCCCAGGCTGCCGTATTCACGCCTTGAGTTACCGTAACCTCTTGTATTTGCGGGTTCTTTGTTCAGATAACCGTCTCTTCCGGAAGCATCAATGAATAATCCGATTCCGTTTGCATTGCCGGCACCCTGTGAGAGTGAATATGCCGAGTAATTATCATTTCCCGTTTTGTCATACAAAAATCCAAAACCGAAATCATGACCGCAGCCCTGGGATACTCCGTTGGATGAATAAAAATCCCATCCGCTGTTGTCTTTCAGAATTCCGACAGCAAGATGAATTCCCGCGCCTTGAGCATACTGATAAGAGTTGTATTTATCGTTTCCGTCAATGTCCGAGATGCATCCGGTTCCATACCAGTATGCGCCTCCCTGACCGAAGATATCAGTATTATAAATATCATTTCCGCTGCATTCTATAATAATTCCGATTCCTCCGGCATAATAAGGCCTCAGACCCAGACCGTAACCCTGTGACATTGAAATATAATGATCCTCATATCTGCCGATGTCTAATGACCTGGCATCAATAAGATATGAATCATTACCGCCTTTATCGAGAATTATTCCGACACCTTCTGCCATACCGAATCCCTGTGAATATGAATTTGCAATATAAGTGTCGTTCCCGCCGTTGTCATAAAGCAGGCCGATTCCGAAAGCGGACGCTCCAGATGAAAACTGATTCGCCTGATAAATATCATTGCCGTTCAGATCATACAGCAGTCCTATGCCTCCGACTGATGCGCCGAGTGAGACATTCCTGCCTTTATATACATCATCACCGGATTTGTCAAAAATAAATGATGAGGAAAATACCGATCCTGCAAGAGTAAAATCTCTTCCGGAACTGTAAGAATCATTTCCGGAAAGATCTATGATGCAGCTGAAATTATTTCTTTCAAATGGAATGTTTGTTTTTCCGGCTGAACCCGAACTGTAAACATCATCTCCTCCGGTATCAATTACAAAATCAAAACCGCTTTTGTAAATGTTTTTACCGCTCCCTCCGACTGCAATTCTGATCCCGTTTTCATTGTAATAAAAATAAAAATCGCCTTCGGCATAATCATCGTAAATGTAATCAGTCTCTCTGAAAATTTCAGGATTCCCGGATAATGCAGTAAATATTCCAAAACAGATGCAGGCATCAATAATATTTTCACCTGCCATGTTAAGATAATTCTCTTTACTGAGGATGTCGAGAGTTCGTTTTGAAACTGCTATTGAAGAATCCCTTGATCTGTTAAATCTGAAAATATCGGTATTGCTTCCGTCATCTTTGTCAGTCTCTGAAATTATTGAAAGCAGATTATTCTCAAGAAAAACCAGCTCTTCTTTTGAGAAAACCTTTAGAATATTTTCCTTATCATGTCTTTTCTTTTTAATAAATTTAAGAATATATTTTTCAAGATCAGCAGAAGTGAATTTTACAAAATCAGGTAACTCAGACGACTTTTTCTGCGGATTAAATTTTTTGTATCCGTATAACTTATTTATTAATTCCGTAAAATCCAGACCTTTGAGTGAATCAATACTTTCGGTAAATCCGAAAGAGTTCAGCGGTTCCTTCATCAGATTTTTCACTACCGGCATTAACAGCTTTGAATCATTAAACGGAGTTTTATCTTTGTCAAAATTCACGGGTATAGTAATGTCGCTGCTGTTTAATCCTCTGAATCTCAATGCAGTATTCAGAGCAGAATCAGTATTATCCTGCGCATTAACATGTGTTACCGTTACAAGAAATAAAATAATCAGAAGTGTTTTCAAAAAGATTAAGTTTTATTTATTCAAATATAAATCATTGAATTTACTTTTTATACATACATCAGCTGAAATGCGCTTGCATATGAAATTTCTCAGTAGAACTGAAATCAAACAATAGCTCTGAAACAATTCAAATTTATCTGATTTCATAAATTAATTTAATTATCTTTGTATCAGACAGGATTATTTAAATTTAAGTCAATCAAAATTAAGATTTTGCATTAAATAAAATGCAAAATTTATAAATCTGATTATTATTATAAAAATCTTTAATACATAAATATTATGAAAAAGTTAATTACAGCTTTATTTTATTTTCTCACAATTGCATCTTCTGCTTATTCCCAGACATTGCTGGAATCTTTTCCATTCCCTAATTATTCACAGTATAATTCTTTCTGGGGTATAGTTAAATTAAATGACACGCTGAGGATTGCAACTGACAATAACGGCAGTATTTATAAAGTAACAGACTCAGGAATCATACTTGACAGTATGACAACGCCGTTTACATTTAATCACGGTCTGATCTGGGACGGTTCCGGTTACTGGATAGCGGAAGATTTCAGAACGGCAGGAGCGAGACTTTTCAAAATTAATTCCTCAGGTGTCAGAACGGACAGTATTCTTCTTCCTTCTTTAACCGGCGGAGCGACAGGCGGTGTCGGAGATATTGCGCTGGACGGAGACGGAATCTGGTTTTCGGTTTACTCGCCGGATTTTACAGCTTATCCTTACGCTTATGCATATAAAATAAATCTTGCAACGAGATTAATCACTGATACGATACCTCTCAGAGGAAGACAGGTTCAGGGAATTACAGTGAAAGGCGATACTGTGATTTATGTTAATGATTATTTTCATACAACGCCTTTTGTTGATACGGAAAGAATCTATGCTTACAGAAAAAGCACAGGTGATACATTGTTTTCATTTCCGACTCCCGATCCCGACGGAGACTGTAATCCGAGAGGATTGTACTGGGACGGGCGTTTTCTGTGGATGATAGCAGACAGAATCGGCAACAATGTAAATCTGTACAGAACCCTTTATAAATACAGTCTCTCAGGTCTTGGAAACCCGCAGATTACAACAAGCACAAATTCCATTGATTTCGGAAATACAATAATAGGAACAACTGCGGACAGAAATCTGAATATTTCAAATACAGGTACGGCTAAATTAATAATAAGCAATTACAATATTACTAATCCCAGATTTTCAATTCTTCCGAACAGTGTCCCTGATACGATTAATCCCGGACAGAATAAAAATTATACTGTAAAATTCACACCTTCTGTATTTGATACAACTTCCGGTCAGCTGAGAATTTCCAGCAATGACGGCGGCACTCCGGTAAAGATAATTTCACTTCGCGGCAAAGGTGTTTATAACGGAAGTTTTATATCTTCCAATACAACATACATTACATATTTCGGAAGAAGGGTAAACTGCCTGAGCGGCGGTTATGTAGATATTACAAATCAGGGAAGTTCAGTGCTTTCAGTAAATTCAATTACATTCAACACACAGAGGTTCAGACTTGATACAACCGGGCTTACATTTCCTGTCTTGATTGATACGCAAAAGACAAAACAATTCAGGATATGGTTTAATCCACTCGGAGTAACTTCTTATGCAGATACGGCAAGAATCAATTCTGATGCTCTTAACATACCGCAGCTTAAAATAGCATTACTGGGAACAGCGACCGATATAAATACAATACTCGGAGAAATATACTGGCAGGGAAATATCCCGGATAATCCGAATACTACTTCGGATAATTTGAAAGTCATGTCAATGAAAGAAATCCCGGACGTTAATTATGACGGAAAAAATGATGTCATCGTTTCTACAGATAATTACTGGACAATCTGTTATAACGGTAACTCATCAGTGACAGATGATATTTTATGGAAATTTAACACAAGGCAAAGCAGCAATGTATCGGGTTCGGTGGTTTATGAAGACGGGATGCAGATTCTGGATGATATAAACAGCGACGGAATCAGGGATGTTGTAATCGGCACAGGAGGCAATAATGAACTTGTTTATGCTTTGTCAGGCAGAACAGGACAGCTTCTCTGGACTTACGGCGATTCTTCCCTGACTTCAGACGGAGATATAAACGGATTAAGCGTAAACAAGGATTTTAACAATGACGGAAAGAATGATATACTTGCGGCGGCAACGGGTGAAGGGATGGGAGCAGGAAGGCATGCAGTAATCTGTCTGAATTCATTAAACGGAAGCGTTATATTTTATTCAGTCCAGAACGGGGAATTTACGCACAGCACTGCATCAACAAGTTCGGGAGGGGCAATTGACTACAGCTCTAACGGCGGACCTTACGGAATTAACGGATTCAGCAATTCAGGCAGCCAGATATGGACACAGTCTGTAAGCAGCACAGTCTGGAATCTCAAGGAAATACAGGATGTAAATACTGACGGCGAAACAGATTTAGCTTCATTTATCGGATTTTCCGGAACTCTCAGAATATTTTCCGGAAGCAACGGTGTTCAGTTATCTACTCAGGATCTGGGCTCGAGTATTGACGGAAACATCAGATTGATGCAGGATATTTCCGCAGACGGATTTAAGGATATCGTTTCTTCCGGACCTAGAACGCTTTACAGGATTGATTCAAGATCGGCAGTGACAAAATGGTCTAATCCTCTTGACAATAATTATATTCATTGCGTGGATGAGCTTAGTGATATAAACGGAGACAGTATAAAAGAAGTAGTTACCGGTACTCAGAACAGTAATCTGTATGTATTGGATGGCAACAACGGAATGATACTTTACACATACAATTTCGGATCTGTAACGGTGAATACAGTCGAACAGGTTTGCAAACTCAGCAGCATTGACTTTAACAGCAAATCTGAATTCCTCGGCGGCAGCAGAGCCGGTAAGGTAATTTGTTTTTCGGGAGGACAGTTAGGAGTAATAGGAATTAACTCAGTGTCAAATGCTATTCCCGGAAAATTTAATTTGTATCAGAATTATCCGAATCCTTTTAATCCTGTGACAAAAATAAAATTTGATGTTCCTGAAGTTTCAGGAAAAGCATTGTCAAACGTCAGAATAATTATTTATGATGCGCTCGGAAGAATTGTAAATGAATTGGTTAATGAAAAATTAAACCCCGGAAGTTATGAGACTGAATTAAACGGAAACAATCTTTCAAGCGGTGTTTATTTTTACAAACTCGAATCCGGAGATTTTTCCATAGTAAAGAAAATGATGCTGATGAAATAATTAACGGATTTATACGGATTAATTTAAAAAAGTCTCATCAATTTTTCAAAGAAAGGGAGGAAATATGAACAAAATTATTTTTTTCATAACTCTGCTTCTTTTTTTTTCACAGAACAAACTGCAGTCTCAGGGTTTGAATGATGTCTGTACAGTAAACGGTCTGACTGTATGGGCAGCCGGAAATGGCGGACTGGTAATGAAATCAAGCGAAGGTGGAAATTACTGGTCCAGAGTAATTCTGGGAAGCGGTTCGTATAATTCGATTGCAATGAAATCGATTAATATCTGGATTGCCGGAGACAGCGGTGTGCTTTACAGAAGCAGTAATAACGGAACCACTTTCACGCTGATTCCCCTGCCCGTAACATCAAATATTAATTCTGTAATTTTCCTGAATGCAAATTTCGGATGGCTGGCAGGAGATAACGGCGTAATACTTGTCACTACAAATTCAGGACTGAACTGGTCAGCACAGACTACCAATACAAACCGGAATTTAAATCAGATAAAATTTACTGATTTATCAAAAGGAGTTGCCTGCGGAAATTCCGGAACAGTCCTTTATACTTTAAACGGCGGAACAGACTGGATCAGTTCTAATACTCCTCTGAACAAAGATTTGCTTTCCGTTGATTTTTCAGGCAGCACAATAATGGCGTGCGGAAAGGAATCAGCTTTTATAAAATCTTCCGATTTCGGTCTTAACTGGTCTGTAATTAATTTTAATATAGAATCAAATTCAGATATAAATTCTGTCAGCATGCAGAATGAAAGTTCATTCTTCACGACAGGAGGCGGAGGATTTATAAGAGCATCATCAGACGGAGGCCAGACTTTTTCATTCAAATTAAATCCCGTTCTTGCAGCAACGGGAAAAATATTTTTTTCGGGAATCAAAGCATGGTGTGTGTGCAATTCTGCAAATATCATACTGAGATCTTCAGATAACGGAAATCACTGGTCGGCTCAGGCAGGTGTCACACAGAGTTTTTCATGGGAATTAAAAATACCGCTGAATTATTACACATCTTCCGGAAATGTCTTTGCAGTAAATCCTCATAACTCAAAAGAAATTTTTGTAACAAATTCTGTCTCAGTTTACAGATCGCTTAATACCGGAAACAGCTGGAATCAGATATCTACCATTCCTTATTTTCCGTTAAATTCTGTATCTAACGGATTGCTTGTTTCCCCGAAAGACACAAACATTTTTCTTGTAGCTGCAGACAGTTCATTTACTGAAACAGGAAAAGTCTTCAGATCCACCAACTACGGACAGAACTGGAGTGCTGTGTTCTCCGGCAGAAGAAATTCCGACGGCTGTCCGCTTGAAATGGACCCGAATCATCCCGATACTGTTTATTACGCTCCTTCGGATTCATTCCTTTACAGATCTACAAACTTCGGTCTGAACTGGAGTCAGGTCGGAACAAAAAGATTTGATGATATATGCATAGTCGAAGTTCTAGAGAATAATTCAAATATTATTCTTGTCGGAGATGCATCAACTCACGGAACGTTATTCCGTTCTACCGATTTCGGTATAACCTGGACAAATGTAAATGATACTCTCAGTTATGAAATCCCTGATATTGCAAATTCGAAACTTAATCCTTCTTATGTATTTTGCGCTTTTTATGAAGGTGTGGGAGGCTTGAAAAGATCAACTGATTACGGAATTAACTGGGTAAATGTAAATATAAATTACCGGGCATGGGCTGTGGATATTGCAAGAGATGATCCGAATACTTTTGCTTACGGAACATGGTTTGACAATCCGATTTATCTTACAAATGACGGAGGTGTGACCTTTACTGCAACACCTGTAATACCGGGCGGAACATTTGCGCTGTATTACTATGACAGGACTACTTTGCTTGCTCAGATGAGCGAAGGTTTTTATAAAATGAAAATAAATTATTCTGTTCCGATCGGAATAAATCAGCTGAACAGTGAAGTGCCTGATGATTATCTGTTAAGTCAGAATTATCCGAATCCTTTTAATCCGGTAACTAAAATAGAATTTGAAATTCCGCAGTATGCAGGAATAGATCCATTAAATGTAAGACTTATTGTATCGGATGCTCTCGGCAGAGAAGTGTCTGTACTTTTTAATCAGATTCTGAATGCCGGAAAATATGAAGTCGAATTCAGCGGAAATAATCTGCCGAGCGGAATTTATTTTTATACATTAAATACAGGCAAAATCTCAATTTCAAAGCGTATGATTTTACTTAAATAAACTGCGTAAAGTATTTCAAAAAAAAGTTCAGAATCTAAATTGGTTCTGAACTTTTTTTAATTTAATTTTGTAACATAAACAAAACCCACAGTATAAATTTTTAAAGAAGGTTGCAAGTAAGTTCAGATTGTTTTTCAGATAGACTACAACAGCCATTTCTTTAAAAACCCACATTATACAATTAATCTATATAAACTAAGGGTAATTCCATTCAGGTAAAATATCTGATTTGCGCTGCATTTGTTAATTTCCCGTTATTACAGCAAAAATCCCGGGGTATTTCTTCTGAAAATATCTTTTCAATAAAAACTGCAGAAATATATCTTGCAGAATTCTAAAATTAAATTAATTTAAAAAAGTGAAGTTAAAAACAGTTTTATTTTTATCGGCAATGTTTATGATGTGTATTTCAGGGAGTCTTTATTCACAGCAGAATATGTCAGGATGGTACTGGCTAAACGGAAAGCCGCAGACAAATGATCTTAAATGGGTTAAGATTATTGATGCTGAACATATCTATGCAATAGGAACTTCCGGCACCTTTATGAAATCTTCCGACGGGGGAGACAGCTGGATTATAAATTCACAAGCTGGAGTTCCGGATTCATATTTCGGAGCAGGTAATACACTCGATCTTAACACTGCTTATTTTTTTAATGCAAACACCGGACTTGTCGGCGGTCAGAATGATTTTAATTCTACGGGTGCTTTTGTCAACAGGACAACAAACGGCGGAGCTTCATTCACTCCGGTAAATCTCGGAATCAGCGATCCGTATCCGACTGTAAGGGATTTTTATTTTATCAATTCATCCACAGGATTCCTTTGCGGAAATAATTCCGTGAAAGCAATGAAAACAACCGACGCCGGCCTGACATGGACTCCGTTGCCAAATGTACCGGAAGAAAGTTACAGCTGTATTTATGCCAAAGATGCTGCAAATATTTATCTGGGTTATGCCAATGACAAAATAATCCTTAAATCTACAAACGGAGGAAGCACATGGACAACTGATACTCTTCAGTCTTCTTCATATTTTACTGTTCAGGATATTGAATTTGCAAACGGAACAACAGGTTATGTTATCGGTAATGCATGTTATTTCGGATATACAACTGACGGCGGAAATTCGTGGACTGAATCTGCATTCCCGAATACTAACAGTTCATTAAGCAAACTGACATTAAACGACGGCAAAGCCTATGCTCTCGGAACATTTGATTCATACTATTTCACTTCAGATAAAGGCGTTACCTGGGATTCAGTCAGTTTCGAAGATCCGAGCAATCCGTATCAGTCAGATCCTTTTTTTATGTACGGAATGGATATAAACGGAAATGATATAGCAGTTGTTGGTTACGGCGGAAAGATAAACACGAGCAATGACGCCGGATCTTCATGGAGAAACAAGAACTATGATGTTGGAGATAATTTATTCTTCTTCTATGATGTATTTGCGGAATCAGGAAACGGTAAAATCTGGGCTACAGGAAACGGTTACGGACATACAATTCTTTATTCATCCAACGGCGGAACAAACTGGGTTCAGTATAATGCAGGAACTTTTACAAATATGTACGATTTGCAGATGGTCAATTCTAGCACAGGATATTGCGCAGGCGGAAATGCATGGTGGGGAGAATCAGATGCAATTAAAACTACGGACGGAGGAATTTCATGGACTTCGGTATATAATAACGGGCAGCAGTTTAATTCAGTGGAATTTGTAAATGCAGGCACAGGCTGGATATTCGGCGGTCTTCCTTTTTTCAGCGGATGTACAATCGTGAAAACTACTGACGGAGGTGCTACATGGACTGATCAGTATACAACACCTTTGTATACAAGCGCAATTGCCGACGGTGAAATGTTTGATGAAAACAACGGATACTGTGTCGCGCAGTACAGCGTTTTCAAAACCACAAACGGAGGTATAAACTGGAATCAGCTTTCTATGCCGAATGAGTCGGCTTATTATGATAAAGTAAAGCTGCTGTCAAGATCAAATGTTATTGTCGGAGGCGGAGACAGGATTTATAAATCCATAGACGGCGGAATTACCTGGGACTCTGTATTCCTTCCTAATCCGTCCATAACATTGTTTGCAATGGACTGGGCAGATCAGAAAAACGGAATAGTGACAGGAACCAGCGGCTTTACGGCAAAAACAACTGACGGGGGAATTACATGGTCGGAAAGAAATACTGGAGGTTCCACGATAGTCAGCGTACAGATGCTGAGTAAAGATACTGTATTTATCTGCAGTGACAGAAATGCGCCAAGCCAGATTTTCAGATTGTATGATAATCTGACGTCAATCAGTATAAATATTACTGCAGGGATTGAAGGTTTCCGGGACGGATCAAATCAGGTTTCAGACTATGCAAAATGCTGTCTCAGAAGTTCGGTATCTCCTTACAATATTGTTGATACTGCAACGGCAAAACTCGGAACAGACGGATTTGCATCTTTTCTTTTTTACAATGCTCCTTCGGGTTCATATTACATAGACATGAAACACAGGAATTCGATTGAAACATGGAGCGCAAGTCCCGTGAATATGACTGCAGGAGGAAATTATGAATATGATTTTACAACATCAGCCGGCAAAGCCTTCGGCAGCAACATGGTTTTATCTTCAGGCGTATACTGCTTCTTCAGCGGCGATGTAAATCAGGACGGAATAGTAGATGCTTCAGATCTGAGTTTAGTCGAAAATGATGCTGCTGCGAGTGTTTCAGGTTATGTGCCGTCAGATCTGACGGGCGATGATTATGTTGACAGCAGTGATTTAAGCCTGGTAGAAAATAATGCTGACAATGCTGTAATGGTAATTACTCCGTAAAGGATAATTTAAAAATTTCAGGACCGCTGATTTTTTATCGGCGGTTCTGATTTAAAAAGTTCATTTCAGTATCATTATAAGCAGAAAATTATTTTTATTTTATGACATGTGTCATAGAATTGAAAATCCCGGTTTCGTATTTTTGTAAAAAGATTTATAAACCCTCCCCAAGCAAACCAACGATATGAAAATATTAATTACAACTCTGTCGCTGATTATTCTGATCAGCAGTAATACATTTTCACAAATTCAGAATAAATCCGGAGCTGATTTATGCTCCATGAAAAGAATGAAAAATAATGATTATGTCAGAATGTTTGATTTTGATTCGCAAAACAGTCCGAAACATAAATTTGATGTACTTGACTATAAGCTGAATCTAGATATCAGAAGCTGTTTTTTAGTTCCTTATCCGAAAAATTTTACGGGAAGCGTTATAGTAAAATTCAGAATTGATACTGCATTGAATTCTATTCAGCTGAATGCAGTAAATTCTTCAATATCAGTCGGCTCTGTAAGTATGTCAGGAATTAGTTTTAATCACAGCAGTAATATACTTACAATAAATTTAGACAGAACATACACACCGGGTGAAATTGCGGAAGTAAAAATTAATTATTCACACTTAAATGTTTCCGATCAGGTTTTTTATACCGGCAGCGACATGGTGTTTACAGACTGTGAGCCGGAAGGAGCGAGAAAGTGGTTTCCGTGTTATGACAGACCGGGTGACAAAGCTACTGTGGATATAACGGCAAAAGTTCCGGGATCGGCAAGGCTCGGTTCAAACGGAAGGCTTAATGATTCGCTTGTAACAGGTGATACAATATATTATCACTGGATAAGCAGGGATCCGGTCTCTACATACCTTGTCGTGCTTACAGGAAAAGTAAACTACAAACTTGATATAGTTTACTGGCATAAAATTTCCAATCCTTCTGACAGCGTGCCCGTCAGATTTTACTATAATTCAGGAGAAAATCCTTCTTCAATAAAGACAAAGATTATTCCGATGATGACTTATTATTCGCAGAAATTCGGAGAGCATGCGTTTGAAAAAAACGGATTTGCCACACTGAACAACCAGTTCCAGTGGGGAGGAATGGAAAATCAGACACTGACAAGCCTTTGCCCGAATTGCTGGAGTGAAAATATCGTATCGCATGAATTCGGTCATCAGTGGTTCGGAGATATGATAACCTGCGGGACATGGGCTGATATATGGCTGAATGAAGGGTTTGCAACTTACCTCGAAGCAATCTGGTATGAAAATACCGGAGGATATTCTTCCTATAAAAGCGATATTAATTCGGATGCAAGCAGTTATTTAGCGGGTAATCCCGGATGGGCAATGTATAATCCTTCGTGGGCAGTTACTACACCAAGTATAAATGTATTGTTCAATACGCAGATTACTTATTACAAAGGAGCATGTGTTCTTCATATGCTGAGATATACTCTGGGAGATTCTTTGTTTTTCAGCGCAATAGAAGCTTATGCAACTGATTCGGCAGGCGGATTTAAATACGGTTCTGCAGTAACGGATGACTTTACTGCTAAAATCAGCGAAGTTGCCGGTCAGGATTTATCATGGTTTATTAATCAGTGGGTAAAAGAGCCGAATCATCCGACATATCAGAACAATTACACAATTAACAATAACGGCGGGGGAAACTGGTCAGTTAGTTTTCTTGCAAAGCAGACACAGACAAATTCCGTCTTTCACAAAATGCCTGTTGTTTTAAAAATCAGTTTTACAACAGGATCTGATTCGCTTATAAGAGTTATGAACGACATAAACTATCAGACATTCGTATTTAATTTTAACAGACAACCGACAGGCGTAGTCTTTGATCCGAACAATGACATTGTGCTGAAAACTGCATCTACAACAAGCATCAGTCCTGTTTCAAAATCCCTGAATATGACTTTACTAATCCAGGGATTTTATGATTCAAATTCCGATAACATGATTCGTGATACAGTAACAGTAATTCTTAGAAATACCACATCTCCGTATATGATTATTGATTCTGCAAAATCGTATTTATCTGTTACCGGATCAGGTGTATTTAATTTTACAAAAGCATTCGACGCTTCACTGTATTATTTACAGGTTAAACACAGAAATTCGATTGAAATCTGGAGTAAAACTCCGGGTCAGAGTTTTTCTGGCTCATTACTCACATATACTTTTGCAGATTCGCTTGTAAAAACTTACGGAAATAATGCAAAACAGATTGACACTTCGCCTGTCAGATTCGGTATGTATTCCGGTGATGTAAATTCCGACGGCTCAATAGATGCATCGGATTTAAGTCTTGTGGAAAATGATGTTTTAAATTCAGTCAGCGGATACGTTCCGGCAG
>JAEUSI010000073.1 GCA_016788375.1 Ignavibacteria bacterium
TCTGATAAATAATACTTTTAATAATGGCACGGCTTCAGCTCTGCTGCTGAATTATACTTCTTCTTATCTGCCGTTTTATGTGAAGGGAAATACTTTTAATTCTGCAAGCTCTGTAGGAATTATCGGAAGGAATTTTACAGGATCAATCAAAGACAATGTTTTTTCAAACAGCGGCTCAATTATTCCGATGGGAATACACTTAATAACGAGTTCGCCTGATTGTTATAATAATGCGATAAATTCGGAAAATGTATCTCTACATACGATCGGAAGTTCATTCCCGAATCTTGCTCCATCGGTTTCCGGCAGCAGTCTCTCATGGCATGGCGGAAAGAATTTACTTTCAAGCCTTCAGTCTGATAATATACTATTAGTAAATGCAGGAAATGTTTATACAAATCTCGGCGATAACAGATTTACAGTATCGGATACTACAGAAAACAGGTATCATATTTACGGACGTGTTGATACTTCAATGCAACTATATACATCTAAAATCAACTGCTGGTATCCGAGCGGCAATCCGAGAATCTGTCTTAAAGAAAAAGATACATCGGAAGCATTAATGACCGGAACAGGATTAACGAATATTGACTGTGACAGAGAAATCAGCGCGAATGATTTAATCACCGTTTAACCCGGTAACGAATGTGGATTTTGGAATGTGGAATTTGGAATTTCGAAATCGGGATTTGTAAAAGTGAAGGTTTTTGACATACTCGGGAAAGAAGTTGCTACACTTGTTAATGAGATTCTCTCTCCGGGGAAATATACAGTAAAATTCAACGGAAGTAATTTATCGAGCGGAGTATATTTCTGCAGAATGGAATCAGGAGAATTCAAAGACATAAAGCGTATGGTGCTGATCAAGTAATTTATCCAAATGAATTAAGAATTATGATAAAACCGGAAATAAACTTACGGGTTTTTAATATCCCGTTATTTGATCACAAATTATATATAAAATATGTATCAACACTCTTGTATATTTTGTATTTTAGAATAACTGATAAATTTTAATTTATGCTGACATTCATAGTCACAGTATATTTCATTGTCGCTGCAATAGGTATCTATCTTTTATACAAGTTTTTTACAAATGAGTCTCCTAAAATGATTACCGGAATAATTCACGGCTCGATCGGGTTGTTCGGAATTGCATGTCTGATATTTTACATCTCTTTTGCAAAGGGAGATACTCCATACTGGAGTGTATTATTATTTGTCATCGCTTTTTTATTCGGCAGCGGGATGCTTATTACTTCAATGTTAAAGAAGAAATATCCCGTCTGGATACTTATACTCCATGTCTTAATAGCTGCAACAGGAATTTATCTTCTGATTAATTTCAGACTCAGCATTTAAAATCTGTCTGAAAACCTTGTTAAAACATTATACTATTACCAAATATCAAGATGCTGGTTTAGAATTCTTCAGAATCAGGAAAGAATCAGGTGTTTATTCACATATTCCAGCCGAATCATAAAAAACTGTTGCAACTAAAAATTAATAACCTTAATTTTGTTTACTCAACTTTTAAATTCATTTTAAAATCAAACAATAATCATGAAGAGAAATCTCTTTCTGTGTCTTACTTTATCAATTTTAATGTCTGTAAGTTCCGTATTTTCGCAGGGATTTAACAGCATTCACACACCGGACGGTGTATATGTAATTGCCGCAGGAAATGCAGGCAAAATTTACAGGTCTTCAAATTCCGGCAGTACATGGTCAGGATACACGGTAGCAACTGACAATTTCAGATCGGTATTTTCACTCAATAATGACGTATGGATAGCTGCAAATAACGGGAATGTATATAAGACTTCAAAAGCAAGTTCTCCCGTAACTGCAGCAAATATCGGATCTACTATTACAATTAATTCTGTTTACTTCGTAAATTCAAATCTCGGATTTATCTGCGGAGAAGCGGGTAATATTTACAAGTCAGTGAACGGAGGTACAAACTGGACTCTTTCAAATACAGGTGTTTCATCAACTGATCTGAATGCAATCAGCTTTAAAGATGAAAACAACGGAGTTGCAGTCGGAAAATCCGGATCAATTTATATGACTGCAAACGGCGGAAGCAGCTGGGTATTGACTTCAGGCGTTACTCCGAATGACCTTCTTGACGTGAAATATTTCAGCGACGGAATTATAGCAACCGGTACTTACGGAACTATACTCAGAAAGGAAAACTCCGGAAGCTTTACAACAGTTGTTACAAGAACAGATTCAGACATCAGAGGAGTCACAGGATCGGGATTAAACAGCGCAAGAGTCTGCGGCGGCGGCGGTTTTATAAGAAACAATCTGAATAACAGAAGCAATTTTTTTAATTTTGAAGTAAATCCGATGATGGCAAATCTGGTTGATATTGTGTATTACAATGAAACCACAGGATTTGCAGTCAGCAGTCTGAACAATGTAATTATCAAAACAACCAACGGCGGACAAAGCTGGGATCTTCCTACAGGGGCTTCAATAGCATTTAACTGGGTTCAGAAAACACCAAGCGGAAGCGGAATTGGCAACAATCTCTGCATGCATCCAAAGAACAGAAATTCTGCATTCGTCGTTTACGGAAATAAAGTATATGTAAGCAGGGACAGATCGGAAACATGGACACAGATTGCAACAATATCAACCGGAACAAGAGCGCATTCTTTTTATGTAAGTCCGGTAGATACAAACATCTGGGTAGCGGCAATGGAAGGAAGTCCTGATATGGTAACTAGATCGACAAATTACGGCGCAACCTGGACATCAATAATCGCTTATGATTTCAGCACATACGGACAGCCGCTTGAAATGGATCAGAATAATCCTTCGACATTTTATTTTGCGCCGTCCAACAGTTCCGGTCTCGGAGTTTTCAGATCAACGGACAACGGAGCGACTTTTACGCTTACAGCGCCTTACAATAATTCAAACATAAATCAGCCGTGCGATCTTATAGTTATGTGGGACAGTTCAAATGTGCTATACATGGGAGATGACGGAGCTGACATTTACAAATCCACAAATTACGGAGTCAGCTGGACAAATGTAAAGCCGACGTCATCGTCGGAAGTGCCTTCAATGTGCAATTCGGTTTTTGATCAGAGCATTTGCTATGCAACAACATGGAGCAGTTCACAGGTTTATAAAACAACAACCTACGGAGATTCATGGAATATAACATCAAACAATTCCGGAAGCGGATGGGGTTCGGATTTATGCCGTGAAGATCCGACTCTTGTGCTAACGGGAAACTACGGTACGCAGGCATATCTTACTACAAACGGAGGAGTAAACTTTTTTAACGTAAATACAGGGCTTAGCGGAGCGGGAGCAGGAATAATGGTTCCGGAAAGAGGATACATGCTTAACATGCAGACAGGTTCACTCTACAAGCTGAATATCGTTTACAGTGTACTTACAGGCGTAAATGAAAATACAATTTCAAACACTGCACCTTCGGATTTTGAACTTTTTCAGAACTATCCGAATCCGTTTAATCCCGTAACTAATATTAAATTTGCTATGCCTGTTTCAGGAAATGTATCACTTAAAGTTTATGATCAGTTAGGAAAAGAAGTAAGTGTTTTAGCGGACGGGTTCAGATCAGCAGGAACATATGAAGTAAATTTTGACGCTTCCACAATGTCATCAGGATTGTATTTTTACAAACTTGTTACCGGTGTGAATTCAATTACAAAGAAAATGATGCTCGTTAAATAAATCAACAGAAACAGCAGATATAAAATAATCAGCCGGAAAATAAAATTTCCGGCTTTTTTATTTTTAAAATAAAGTTTCCGGTTCGGGAAGTCCGTCAATGACATGCTCTTCTTCTTCAACGACTTTAGTTTTTGCCGAAGACAGATATGAATAAATCGCAGGTACAATATACAAAGTAAGAAATCCGGAAAACATAAGACCTCCGACGACAGCAATACCGAGTGAAATTCTGCTTCCTGCGCCGAATCCGAGAGCAATAGGCAGAATGCCGAGAATAGTAGCCGATGTTGTCATAAGAATCGGCCTGAATCTCTGCAATGCTGATTCTATAACTGCTTCGGTTTTTAATAATCCTGCCGCTTTTTTCTGATTTGCAAATTCAACTATAAGAATTGCATTCTTTGTCACAAGACCGACAAGCATAATAATTCCTATCTGACTGAAAATATTAATTGTCATGTCAAAATACCATAGTGACAGCAGCGCTCCGGCAAGTGCAAGCGGGACAGTGAGTATTATAATAAACGGATCGACAAAACTTTCGAACTGCGCCGAAAGCACAAGGTAAATAATTATGATTGCAAATATAAAAACAAACAGCAGGCTCGAAGAACTTTCTTCAAAATCTCTCGATTGTCCGGAGAAAGTCGTGGAAAAACTTTCGTCAAGAACCTTTCCGGCAATTTCACGCATAGCCTGATTTCCGTCGCCGAGAGTATAACCCGGTTTTAAACCGGCTGATACAGTCGCAGAAACATTTCTGTTGAATCTGAACCGTGAAGTCGGAACTGCCTGTTCCTCAAGCTTTACAAGACTTTCGAGCTGAATCATTTTACCGTCCGAATTTTTTACGTAAAGATTTTTCAGATCAGAAGGTTTGTCCCTGAACTCACGGCTGAACTGCCCGATTACCTGATACTGCTTTCCGTCTTTCAGGAAGTAACCCATCCTTTGTCCGCCGAAAGCAATCTGAAGAGTTCTTCCTATTTCTTCAACTGAAACCTTAAGGTCGGCAGCTTTTTCCCTGTCAATAGTCAGCGAAATTTCCGGTTTGTTAATTTTAAGATTTACATCAACAAACTGAAGTCTCGGATCTTTGTTTGCTTCATCCATGAATTTCGGAAGATATTCAATCAGCTTTTCGTAATTCTGAGCAAGAAGAACGAACTGCACGGGTTGTCCTCCGAACCTGCTTCCGATTGTAGGAGGCTGCGACAAAGTAGCTCTGACTCCTGAGAACTGATTTACTTCTCTCGATAATTTCCTGAATATTTCTTCCTGAGATCTTTTTCTCTGGTCAGGATCCGAAAGATAGATATTTACATTTCCGCTGTTAACGCCTCCTCCGCCACCGCCGCCTGCAACAATTTCAAGAGGGAAGTATGCTTCGGGAATTGAATCAATTACAAACTGACCGATTTCCCTGATGTATTTTCTGGTAAATTCAAATGTTGCTCCTTCAGGAGCAGTGACGGCAATTCTTAAATTAGACCTGTCTTCAAGCGGAGCAAGTTCGGATTTTAATACGGAACCAAGCCAGATTATCATTGCAATAATAAGACCCATAATAACAAAGCTTGTCCATCTGACGCTCATAAAAAACATAAGCGTTTTTCTGTAAGTACCAGCAAGCCAGTTAAAAAACGGTTCGGTTAATTTATAAAAAAAACTTGGTTCATGTTTCTTTAAAAGCCTTGAACTGAGCATCGGACTTAATGTCAGCGCAACAAATGCAGAAATCAGAACTGATCCTGCAATTACAACTGCAAATTCCCGGAACAGCCTTCCCGTGAGACCCTGAAGAAACATAATCGGCAGAAATACGGCAGCAAGCGTAATGGTTGTCGAGACAACGGCAAAGAATATTTCTCTTGAGCCTTTATAAGCTGCCTGCATAGGTGACATGCCGGCTTCAATTTTAGAATAAATATTCTCAAGCACCACAATAGCATCGTCGCAGACAAGACCGATAGAAAGTATAATACCGAAAAGAGTGAGAACATTTATGGAAAATCCGACGAGGCTCATTAAAAAGAATGTTGATATAATCGAAACAGGAATGGCAATAACAGGAATGAATGTGGACCTCCAGTCTCTTAGAAAGAAATAAATGATCAGTACAACGAGACCGAATGCAATAAAAATAGTTTCTTCAACTTCCTTAACCGTCGTTCTGACAAATTTCGAGAAATCAAAAACAACATCAGCATACATACCGGCAGGAAGTTCCTTCTTTATCTCTTCGAATCTCTTCGTAAACTCATCAGAAATCTGAAGGACATTTGCGCCAGGCTGCGGAAGAATCGCCACAATTACTCCCGGAATGCTTCTTCCTTTTACTTCGTTTCTTTCATTTTCAGGAGCATACTCGGCAAAACCCACATCGCTTAATTTCACAGAAGATCCGTTTTCTTCCTTTATGATAATATTATTGAATTCCTCCGGCGTGGATAATCTGCCGTATGTTTTAATAGTAAGTTCAGTATTATCACCTTCAATTCTTCCGGAAGGTAATTCCTGATTTTCATTGAGAAGTACTCTCTGAACATCGCTTAAATCGAGATTATAGGCATTAAGCCTGTCCGGCTCAAATCTCAGCCGCATGGCATACTTTTTCTCGCCGAAGAGTCTTGTTGCGCTTACACCCGGAATCGTCTGCACTTTCTCCGCAATTACATTTGCCGCAAAATTATTTACATCAAGAATACTCTTTGAGTCGCTTTTGACAAAAACCATAATAATCGGAACTGCATCAGCATCGGCTTTTTCGACTACCGGAATTTCAATATCGGGAGGCAGCTGTCTGAGAACTCTTGAAACCCTGTCTCTGACATCATTTGCAGCTGCGTCAATATCCTTGCTGAGTTCAAACTCAACCGAAATCTGACTCTGCTGTTCGCGGCTCGTGCTTGTCATAATTCTTATACCGTCAATACCGTTAATCGACTGCTCGAGCGGCTCGGTAATCTGGGATTCAATCACATCGGAATTTGCTCCGGGATAGGATGTGCTTACGGATATAACAGGAGGATCAATGTTCGGATATTCACGGACTTCAAGATTTAAGAAACCTGCAATACCGAATATTACAAGAATGATGGATATTACTATCGACAGAACGGGTCTTTTTATACAGACTGATGAAAGCCGCATGAATTAGTTTATATTTTGTAATTTTACTTTTGAATCCGGTTTTAACCGGAGAATGTTTGTAGTTATCAACGTATCCCCAATGTTAAGACCGGAAGTAACTTCAATATTTTTATCTGACCTGAAACCGATTTCAACTTCCCTCGAAACCGCTTTTCCGTTCTGATAAACAAAAACACTCTGACCTTTAAGCTTTGGAATCAGAGATTCACTCGGAATAAGTATTGCATCTGCATTATTTCCCGCTTCAATTTTTACTTTAACATATGAACCCGGGAGAAGATTGCGTGCTTTGTTTCCGGCAATTGCCCTGATCATGATACTTCTCGTGCTTTCATTTACATTCGGATCATAAGTTACTACTTTCCCCGAAAAAGGTTCGTCTATTCCTTCAACAGCAAAAGAAATGTCCATTCCCTTGCTGAAACTGTTTTTGTATTTCTCGGGAATTGAAAAATCCACCTTAACCTTTTCTATGTCCTGAACCGTAGTAAGCACTAATGACGGGCTGACAAGACTTCCCATACTTACATTCCTGAATCCGGTTATGCCGGAAAAAGGAGCTGTTATGCTTGTCTTTGAAATTTCGATTTCAAGAATTTCAATATCAGCTTCAATCTTCTGAATTGTCACCGAGCGTATATCGTATTCATCCTGAGACAAAAGTCCTTTGTCATAAAGCTGTTTTTCACGTTCTTCCTGTTTCAGATTCAGGTCTCTGTCAAGCTCAAGTTTATTCAGCCGCGAAATCAAATCCGTATCATCAAGTTTAAAAAGAAGCTGTCCCTTTCTTACATAAGCTCCTTCATTGAAATAAATTCCTGTGACTTTACGTGAAAGTTCACTCCTTATTTCAACTTCTTCGTTAGCGGTGATATTGCCGGAAGCAGAAATTTCATTTTCAATGTCAGTTGTCCTTATTATGTATGCATCCGCGGGAATTTCCTGATTCTGCTGATTCTGACCCTGAGGATTCTGATTTTTCCCTTTTTCGGAAAGAAGCTTTGGCACTATAAGCAAAGCAGCGAGAACAATTATAATTATTATTATTAATGTATTTCTCCTGATGTTATTCAAATATGTAAGTGATTTTTAAACTAATATACTGCTAATTTCAATTTAAATAAATGTTTAATAATTCCGGAAAAAAGCAATTATTTGTATTCCCAGAAAATTAAGAATAGATTTAATAATATTATTTCAACATTTTGCATAAAACCAGTTTGTATACAAAAATAACAATCCCATGAAAAGAAGAGAAATGATAATCAGGGCTATTCAGGCAGGAGCGCTGATTTCTGCAGGCAGTCCGCTAAAATTATTTGCAAATGAAAGCGGGAAAACCGCCCTGTCACAGCTTACAGGAAACCCGCTGAGATTTCCTCCTGTTTTTACAAACGGCGGAACTATGACGCTGGCGCTGTCTCCTGTTACGGTATGGCCCGGACAGACTACAAATGCGGTGGCAATAAACGGAAGTTATCCCGGACCATCTGTTGTGATTCAGAAGGGAAGTACATTTACCGCAAATTTTGTTAATCAGTTTACGGAAGAAGCGACAATTCACTGGCACGGCGTTGATGTGCCTGCGCTGATGGACGGACATCCTCTGGATTCTATTCCTCCCGGAGGAAATTACACATACACTTTCCCGGTGATAAACAGAGCGGGAACTTTCTTCTATCATTCTCATGCGGATATGCTGACAGCAGAGCACGTGTTTAAAGGATTCGCCGGGTTTTTTATCGTTGATGATCCGGATGAAATACCGCTCGGACTTCCGCGCGGAGCGTTTGATGTACCGCTTTGTATTCAGGACAGAAGATCTGTTAATATACCGCAGTTCGTATATGATCCTTCAATGAATGATGTGATGAACGGATTTCTCGGGGATGCGCCTTTGATTAACGGAACACCGGATGCGTATTTTGAAGTATCGAAAACATTATACCGTTTCAGGCTGCTTAACGGTTCAAATGCAAGAATATATAAAATAGCATTGTCCGATAATCATCCTTTTCACATAATTGCAACTGACGGGGGATTAAAGGATTCAGCGGAACAGGTGACATCCTTTATGCTTTCTCCGGGTGAAAGAACTGATATACTCGTTGATTTTTCCTCTTATTCGCTTGGGCAGTCAGTTACTCTTAAGTCATTGCCGTTCACAGCGCCCGGCAGCGGAACTTATACACAGGGTACGGAAATGAATCTGCTCAGATTTGATGTAACAGGAAGCGCATCATCGGGCGGGATTATTCCTTCCGTAATGCCGGAGATAACTTATTACAATCCTGCTGACGCTGCTTCGGTAAGAAACTTTACGCTTACAATGTCGGGAAGCGGTATGAATATGCACAGAATAAACGGACTTACTTTTGATATTAACAGAATTGACTGGGAAACTCCTCTTAATACGTTAGAGGAATGGAAAATTATTAATGCTTCAAACATGCTTCATCCGATGCACAGCCATTCGCATCAGTTTCAGGTTTATTCGCGAAACGGAAGCACAAACCTCCCGCCGTCTGATAAAGGATGGAAAGATACGGTGCTCGTAAATCCTTTTGAGACTGTCAGGGTTCTTGTTAAGTTCACAAATTATACAGGATTGTTTTTATTCCACTGCCATAACCTCGAGCATGAGGATGACGGAATGATGCTTAATTTTAAAATTGTGGATAAAATAGGAATAAATGAAGAGAATTCAGGCGCGGCAGAAGGTTACAAACTTCATCAGAATTTTCCTAATCCTTTTAATCCTTCTACAAACATTAAATTTGAAATTCCAAAAAAAGGAAATGTTACACTGAAAGTATATGACTCACTCGGGAATGAAATTACTACATTGCTTGACGGTTTCAGAAATGCGGGAAGCCATGAAATCAGTTTTAATGCCGGATTAATAAACGGCGGGCTTTCTTCAGGTGAGTATTTTTACAAACTTACAGCGGAGAATATTGTCATCACAAAGAAAATGATTCTGATAAAATAAATATTGCCATCAGCCGGTCTATTCATAGAATAGCCGGTCTGATGCTTTTATAAATCAATTGTGATTTAGATATTTTAAAACAAGCTTTCTTATCTCTTCATCTTTTCCGAACAGATTCTCGCTTAGACCTTTATCATCATATGATTTAAGATGTCTTATAAATCTGTCAATTGTTCCTTTCGGGAAAATATTATTCTTTTCAAAAAAGGATCTTTCATTCTCCAGAATTTCAGCCGACTCAAAACAGGAGAGCGGAAGATGCTCGAAAGATTTAGCCATGTCTTTATCTTTAAAAATATTTGCACCTGCATAAAGCTGTTCAGATTTTTCAAGACTGTCTTTCATTTCAAGTCCTTCCTGCGAAGCCATAATAATTCCGGCAAATAAATGATAGAGGTCAGCCGAACCGTCGGGAGTACGGAGTTCGATTGTCTGCTTTCCCGGAATATAGGGAACATCATATTTTTCAAAAGGATTTGCATCACGCACCATATTGGTTTTTGCAATCCATCCCAGAGGTATTCTTATTAAGGCAGATCTGTTGGTATCGCCCCAGCAAATATTTGTCGGAGCTTCCTGATGAGGGACGAGCCTCAGGTAAGAAAGCGGCACTGTATTACCGAATGCCGTAAGCGCTTTGGCTCTTAGAAGCAGGCCGGTAATGATTTTTTTTGCAGTATCTGAAATTCCCGATTCGTCAGACATAACATTAACTCCGTCCTTCTCAGCCTGCATATGAATATGGAGACCGCTTCCGGCTTTGCCGACAGTAATTTTAGGCGCGAAGCTGATGCTGACGCCGTATTTCCTTCCGAGCATTCTGAGAATCCATTTTGCAATGATAAGCTGATCGGCTGCATCTTCTGCATTCACAGGCTGAAATTCAATTTCATGCTGTTCGAAATAATCATCGCCTGAAGTAAAATTTCCGACTTCCGAATGACCGTATTTAATCTTGCATCCGGTCTGAGCCATCAGATTCATGGCTTCGGATCTGAGATTTTCCCATTTGGCAAAAGGCTGTGAGTTAGTGTATCCTTTCTGATCTTCGGAAAGATACAGACTTTCAGCTTTTCCGGAAATATAAAACTCGAGTTCGCCCATTGCTTTAAAAACAAGTCCGGTAGACTTTCTGAATTCACTGTGGGCTTTTCTGAGAATGTATTCCGGCGAACTCTCAAGCGGATTTCCGTCCTTTGTATAAAATGAACACAGAATATCGAGAGAGGGAACTTCGGAAAAAGGATTGACAAATGCGGAACTGAATCTGGGAATCACATACAAATCGCTTGAATCGGCATCAATATAGGAAAAAAGACTTGACCCGTCAACGCGCTCGCCTGTTGCAAGAATAGACTCAAGATAATCACGGCTTGTTACAACGAAGTTAAGGGTTTTGAGCTTTCCGTCTTCGGCAACGAAGCGAAAGTTTAACATTTCAATTCCGTTTTCCTCAATGAATCTGATAATGTCGTGACGTGTAAATTCACTTACGGGTTTTTTAAGATACTTGACAAGCTTGTTCGGATTGAGTGAAACTTCATATTCTCTCATAGAAAGGTAATGTGTTTTCTGATTTGATTTTTTTTACTGACTGATACAAATATAAATATAGAAATTGTTAATAACAATTTATAGATGCCTGATTTTAATCAGTGATAGATTCAAGCACAGGATTACTGAGACAAACAGGAAGCAGATGTAAATATTAATTTTCTGTGTACCTTCCTGCCTAGCAAGGCGGGAAATACAAACAACGGCGGAAATTCGGCTTGTTTAATATAAGCGGGATTTTATTTGATCAGAATCATTTTCTTCACCTGCTCAAAATTCCCCGCGGTGATTTTGTAATAATAAACTCCGCTGGCAAGATTTGATCCGTTGAACGAAATAATGTATCTGCCCGCTTTTTTAAAATTATTTACTAAGCTCATGACTTCTTTTCCCGGAAGATTATAAATCTTTATAGTTACAAAATTATCATTCGGAATGTCGTATTGAATGTTGGTTGACGGATTAAACGGATTAGGATAATTCTGATTAAGAGAATATTCTTTCGGGAGCTGCTGATTGTTATGTGAAACGTTATCTTCACCTGCAGCGCATAAAACTCCGCAGTTCAGTAAACCAATAGCGCTGACGAAATCCGATCTCACGGATGAATCCTGATACTTGTCTACCGCCTGAACCGTGTATCTTACCGGATACTCCATCTGCTCACCCATTCCGGGCCATGCGCTCCCTAATGCGACAACAGAGGTATCTATAAATTCCGGATCTGTTCCCGCGTTTATATCAAGTGTTTTAAGCAGAATATAATAAGTCGGTACATAAGCCATAGAAGACTGAGTTGCTCTCCATATTCTGTATTTTTTTGTTGAATCGGTTCTCAGCATATCCGGTTCCTGATTATGATTCCAGGTTACGATTGGTCTCATATAGTTTTCACCTTCTAAATAATAATCAACTTTAATACCCATTGGTTTAGATGGAGGAGTAACAGCTAAAATTTCAGTTTCTGTAAATCCTTGACCTGTTTTATAAATTTTAAAATTTGCATTACCACTACTTAATTCCTTGTAGTATATAAAAATACCTGTTGTATCGCTATTCCAATTTTTTGTATTTGGATTTGAATAAGGTGAAAATATTTCATTATAACCAATATTCCATGCGTCGAATCTATCACCCCATACATCTCTCGAAGTCCAGTATTCCGGATAATTAGTAAAAATTTTATCGGTACCGCTTAATCCTACTGAAAGATGTTTTTTCCCTAAACTGAAAAAAACAGGATGGAAACCATTTATCCAGTATGCCATTGATTCACCATCACGATTTGAAAGTGAACCCCATGTTCCGGGATCATTTTGAATTGGATAAGGTATTGAAATTTTTCTGTAATTAACAACGGAATCTGAAGCTGACCAATCAGGAATAACTTTACCATAGATTTCCCAATTCCATAATCCATCAGCGCATTCTTCGTCCTGGCTTCCGGGATAAATTAAATCAGTTGAAAGATGATGATAAATATAAACTCCTTTTCCATAAGTATTACTGTCATTAAGCATATTTAATCGGGTAGTATCTCCTAGCATTTTTACATCATACTTTGAAATCTTTCTTCTGTTCTCAATTATAAAAAATTCATTGGTCGATATTGGAACTTTCAAGATTTCGTTATTTGTGCTTCTGTTTGAAATATCTCCATTAGTATAGCTTGAAGTTTGAAAATAGTTTACCACCTTTGGAGTTATATACCCTAACTTAATTTTTTCAAACGGGCTGGCAAATAAATCATTAATAGAATTTCCTCCCCTTGAAGTCATAATACCTGTTTCAGAATGTCCACCCCATATAAAATGACCAAATTCATGTATAAAAATTCCATAAAATTTATTAAATCCATGAGGTTGTGGATTACTTCCCGGCATATTTCCTTGTACTACTGAACCAGAGCCAAGCTGGTCATAACCTGTTGCTATTGTTATATGATTGATTGGATCAATTTCAAAATTTGAGCCGTCCAAACCTGCAAAGCCTGCATAGCCTGAATTTGTTCTTCGAACCATTGTAAGATAATCAAGCTTTCCCTCACCCGTGTATCTGTAATTTCCCTCAGTAATTCTTTGCCATTTATCGAAATCTGTCCAAACAATATTATCATCATCTTGCAATTTAGAATAGACTTCATTGTTCATGGCTGCTTCTTGACCATTGTTCAAGTACCAACTTCGGTTATGGTAAAAAATATAATGTCGGGTTATACCTATCACGTGAAATTGACCTCGACTGACCTCCTGATAATAATCGGAAAGCCTTTCTTTTGTTGGATTATATCTGTCCCAGAAAGATCCGGAGTTTTTTCTTTCCAATGCGAGAAGACTATCCAAATATGTCGGTGGTTGACCAATTGGCCATTCTGAATTATTTGTTGCAGTGTCTTCATCCGGAAACTGAACGAAAACTATAATAATCCTGAAGGCTGCTGTTAATGGTAGCAATTGTCCTTCAGCAGAATCAGTTCTTTGAGGTTTGTATAAACCTCCGGTAAATCCCGCAGGGGCTGAAAAATTCGGATACCACTCAGAAAACGGGCAGTCATTATCTGCAAAAGACAGCGATTGAACAATAAATAATAAGGTTAATAAAATAAGAAAAAAATTTATTTTTATGTTTTTCATATTTCCTTTAATTTAAAAGTTTAAAAAAGATGAAGATATTGAGTCTATAAAAGAAAGTAATTTAAGATACTTTTGTTCTCTTAAATTATATTAAGTAGTTTCAATCGCCGGATTCTTCCCGGCTTTTTATACCGGAACATCATTCCTTCTTTTACTTTATTAAAACAAATTTCTTCGTTTCAACAATATTTTCCGAACTTAATCTATAGAAATACAGTCCTGATGCAATTTCAGTCGCATTAAAATTAAACTTGTAACTTCCGGGTTTTAACTCATTATTTAAAAGAATTTTAATAATCCTGCCTAAAGAATTTATTATTTCTAATTTATAATTACTTTTAATTTTTATGCTGAATTCAATAATAGTTTCTGAGTTGAATGGATTAGGATAATTCTGATTTAGCTTGAATGTTCCTGGTATTTCAGATGAAGTATTTTCAATTCCTACTAATGGTTCACCACCATTCGTTGTATGAAATATTTTTCCTCCTGTTCCGCACGTCCACAAAACACTATCATTATATGAAGAAATATTCAGTATATATCCGGTAGAAATATTTTCTCTTTGCCAGTTTATTCCCTGG
The DNA here is from genome assembly GCA_016788375.1 of Ignavibacteria bacterium. GTDB lineage: Bacteria > Bacteroidota > Ignavibacteria > Tepidaquicellales > Tepidaquicellaceae > JAEUSI01. The sequence continues at coordinate 14,643 of JAEUSI010000073.1, forward strand.
TTAGTAGTTTTATATAATCTGCTATAATTACCACCAATCCAACCTATAGAATCACTGCTAATTTTTATGCTCCTCAGTGCTTCTTGAACGTCTAATACAATTGAAATTTCTGTCCAGTTAGACCCAAAATTTGTTGTTCTATAAACTTTATGTGAATAACTTGCAACTGTGAATCCGGTAAAATTATTTATAAAAGAAACTCTATAAAAATCTCCTGAAGCAGCTATTGCAAAAGATGTCCAACTACTTCCACCATTTGTAGTTTTGTGAATAGTTGCTGCACCGTCTACACCTATTCCATTTAAACTGTCTTTAAAATACATATCTTCCGGCCATCCGAAAGTATAATAAGAATTAAAAGTCTTGCCTCCGTCTGTAGTTTTTTTTACATCACCCTGACCCATCGTATTATTTTCTCCTATCCATCCTGTCAGTTCATTGTAAAAAAAAACAGAAAAATAATTCCCATACACGGGTGGTCCTCCATTTTCTATTGCTACCCAGTTGTCTCCGCCGTTGGTTGTTTTTAAAATAGTACTAAACCATCCAACTGCATATACAACGTTTTCATTTACAGGGTGAATTCCGAATAGAGGTTTTGACGGTACGTTTGTTATTTGCTGAATCCAATTTGTTCCGCCGTTGGTAGTTTTAATTATCGTTCCACCGGTTCCGCATATCCATCCGGTATTCCTGTTTATAAACTCCATATCATATAATGCAGCAGTCGTCCCGCTTTGTTGAGTGTACCATTGTGCTTCTACAGGGAGAATTAAGATTTGAATTAAGAAAAATATTAAATATGCCTTTTTCATAATATTTTATAAAAGTTAGAGAAATGCCAATTAAAACTTAATGAAGCTCTTCTTTTGGAGTGAGAACAATTTTTCTTCTTTAACTTATACAAAAATACTTACATATACCTGATGCTTCAATGCATAAAGGCTTGCTTCGCTGTTCCCGCTGTCTGCACTGTGAGAGTCTCACGCCTAAACGATT
>JAEUSI010000074.1 GCA_016788375.1 Ignavibacteria bacterium
TTAGATCAAAGTAATCACACAGTATCTTACTTAAATGCTGGTCATAATCGACCTTTAATTTTACATTCTGATTTTTTAAATCCTCTATTTCATTCTGATGAGTATCTCTTTTTACAATTCTTTTCTGCAGATCAAAAAAACTGTATGCAAGAAAAGTCAGAAGAATAATATTCAAAGCCAGTCCTGCAATTATAATTTTATTTTTATAGGGATTACCTTTAAGATTTTTTAAATCAGAATCCGATATTTCTATTTCTTTCTGATAAGTTTCCGGTTTGCTCCTGTCAGCTGCCGGAATTTTCTTTTCAGTGCCTGCCGGATTATCATAAACATAATATCCGGCGGCTTTAACAGTTTTGTCATTCTTCCTGTAAAAAAAACCTCTGTCCTTTATAGTCGGGTCATAAACATATGCCGCCATATATTCCATGTTAAAAAAATTTTCCTGGATGAACAAATCGTAACTGGAAAGAAAAACAGTGTGTCCCGGATGTGAATGAAACCATCCTAAAATAATATTGCCGGGCTGTTCTTCTTCAAGCTTATTGTTAATATATTCCCAGGTTTCATGAGTGAAAGTTAATCTTGATATTGAAGAGTTTGTATGTTTGGCAATTATACTGCCGGTGATTTTTATAAACATTTCATTTTCAGAGTTAATGCAGACATGACCTGTCATTACTCCTCCGAGTTCATTGTTAAGATCACTTGAAAGATAGTCATCTATTTCTTTCAGAGTTTCACTGCGGATAAAGATCTTAAGATCTTCTGCGCCGGTATCTTCGCCGTGATAAATGTAATCTTCCGGAAATTCGGATTTCCCGTAATTCTCTTTTGACTTATCGGAAATATCTATGTTCATTAAGTATGTTTAATGCAATATAATCATAAAGAGAAAAACATTAAATCAATTAACTTTAAATAATTTAAACGGGATTCCCATACGTAAAAAAATGTTTTACTTTTAATTTTCATTTCCCGCAGGGTGACTTCGTTTCAGTACAATTGAACACCGGAGTAAATTTTTTGTGAGTCACCATGCAGAAACGGAATTTTGACCTTTCTTGATTTATGTTTATAAAATGTTGTTAACATTTTGTCAACCTGTTTCAGGACAAGACACTCTAAGGAACTGGAAATGAAAACATTCCGGACAAATACAAAAGGGATTCAGAAAGACTTAACTGAATCCCTTTGTGCAAATAAACTTATAAAGAAGAATATTAAGGAGTAATAGTATGAGCGGAAACAGTTGAGTTATTTTCCACTATTCCCAGATCAGAAGCATCAACAACATTGTCATTATTCAGATCCTCGTTTAGATATCCGTTCTTTGACATTGTCATGAAATTTTCTATCATGCTCATATCATGCGAGTCAATTAATCCGTCTTTGTCCACATCACCGCTGTATATGCAGTATTTATCTCCTTTTAATACAAGATTGTTTCCGTATGCTCTTGACACAGAATCGGTAAAATTATAATTCATCATCGAAGAAATAAACTTCCTGCCTGAACTGCTCCAGGTACTGATGCCGTTTCTGTAATGAACTACCAAATAGTAATCCGTTTCATTTGCAGCATTGGAAAATATGAATGTGCCTCTTCCTGCTGAATCAATTACGGCTGTTGAAGAATCAATTTTCTGATACGGCGGTACAGCATTTGCAAGATAAACCAGCAGGCTGTCCTGTGTACAGAATCCCGTTTCCGGATTATAAAGACCTTCAACAAGCACATTCAGATTCAGCTGTCTGAGACCGGACTGAAGCATCTGATTTGCCTGAAGAGATACTTTAAAGACAGGTTTCGAAGGATCGTTTGTCTGAATATTCAAAACTGCATTTTCATATGAATCAGGTTCTGATACTGATGCGGCTTCGGTTACGGTATTCAGTCTGATTTTAAAAAGCGCGCTGTCATTGGGAAGAATAACCGAAGGCGGTGTATTTACAAGTGAATACATAGCGCCTGTGCTTCCGGAAAAATACTTTCCGTATATATTCAGATTTGAAGTACCGCTGTTTTTCAGATAGAAATTCCTCTCGGCTGAAGCCGGGAAAGCAGTAGAATCAAAATTAACTATAGAATCTGATTCATTGTTAAGTCTTATTGCAGAACTGTAAGCGCCGGTTGTCCTGCTTAGTATTATTTTTACACTGTCAAAAAATGCATAATCCGTAACTCCCCTGTCGAAATGAATTATTCTCCAGCTGCCTGCCGCGGAATTTCCGTTCAGCCCTCTCATATTGTATTCCGGTTTGAACTTTCCGTTAAGAAACGGCGGACTTGATTCTTTCCAGTAATTTACTGCGGAGTCATTTACGACTGCATCATATATGTTATCACCGTCGGCACCGTTTGACGAAAACAAACACTTTCTGTTATTGTTCGCATCTGCAACTGGCGAGTATATCTGAATCACTTCATCATCAAGATATGTATGCCTCATGTGAATGATGACTTTTGTATCGAGAATTTTGAAATTTCCGAATGTTACAGACGAGGATAATGTTGCTCCGTAATCAGCTCCCGAGAAGGGATTTACTTTTTTGCTTTCGCATGTAATATTGCCGACGGCATAATAACAGAGCCAGAAAGGATTTGGCGCGTGTTTAGGGAAAGTGTTTTCATTATTGCTGTTGTCCCGGGCTCTTATATAATACTTTACTTCTGTCTCCCATCCGCATGAAGGCATTCTGAATTTAAAATTATTTCCCGTTACTGAAAATGCTTTGAGTGAATCAAAGTTTGACCATGCTGCCGTTCCTTTTTTAATTTTATAAAAAAGGACTGGAACATTTATTCCTTCTGAAGGAACTGATGAACCGTCATGATCAGTAATTTCCGCTTCAATAATTACGGGGTAAGTGCTGGAGGTGGACGATACATTCAAATGATTTATTGTCGGAGGTGTAATATCATAACCTGCAGAAAGCCGGACTGAATTCAAAGCGTTGATTCTTCCGTAACCGTAATACTGACTCCATTTGCCGAACGGCTTATCTGCATTGTAAGGAACATTATCAATCTTATCGCACCCTCTCAATATGCTTCCGTATACTTCGTTTCTTGACTGTGCCGGATTGACTGACAATACAAGAGCTGCAACTCCTGCAGCATTCGGACATGAAGCAGATGTTCCCCAGAAATTCTGATCATAACCTCCGCCTGCAATAAGAGTATAACAGTTAGTCGGAGCTACTAAATCAAGATCTCCGTATTCATTCTCACCGTAATTACTGCCCCAGTAAAACTGATTTCCCGTTCCGGGAGCTTTTGCCTGATCATGCGGAGTTGATGCCCCGACACTGATTACATTGCTCAGAACTGAAGGATATAAAGGAGGATTATTTCCGTCATTACCGGATGCAAAAACTATTATACATCCCAGACCGTTTCTCCCGTTTGTTGCAGAATTGTCAATCGCATTAGTTATATAAGTTACAGGAGTCATTCCGCCCCAGCTGTTGCTCAGAACATCTATCCCTCGTGCGGATGCTGTATCAAAAGCTCTCGCTATTACAGAATTCGAAGTATTACCGTTTATATCAAAAATACACAGTGACATAAGCTGACAATCTGCAGCTACACCGGCAATACCTAAGGAATTATTTCTTACGGCTCCTTTTAATCCGGCAGTTGATGTTCCGTGATTTGCTACATCCACCGCTGAACTGTTTATGTCATTATATGCATCATAACCCGGCAGCAGATGTCCTGCCATCTGAAAATCCGGATGAAGGGAATCCAGCCCGGAATCTATCACTCCGATTTTAATATTTCCGGAACCTGTTGTATAATCCCACGCGGCTTCTACATTCATATCCGATCCCGGAATCCCGTTTACATTAGCCGCATCTCCGTATGCAATAAAAGGACTTCCCGTGGCTATAGTCTGTCCGGAATTTTTTAAAGCCCATTGATTCGGATATTTAGGATCATCCGGAACGGAAAGAAGAATGCAGTTTTCAGGATAAATAAAATCCGGCTCGGCAAATTCAAATAATCCCGATGAATTAAAAATGTTCGATAACTCCAGTGCATTTTTCCCAACACCGCTGTTTGATTTCATGAAAAATACTGTCTCACTTTTATCTGACCCGGAAACGGAACAGTTATTAAGTGAAGCAAATATATTCAGTTTCTCCCTGTCACTTCTGTTTTTTAATTCTACGATAAACCTGTCTGCAGGTATCTGTGTGACTTTTTTTGATGTGCCGTAATATGTTTTCGAAGAAAGTTTGACAAAGTCTCTTCCGGAAACTATCCTGCTGACATCTGACTCTATTTCAGAAATTGTCCTGGGCGTATTGTAATTTAACAAGTACAATTCTGAAGAAATCTTTTTAAGTTCATCTGCCGGACCAATTACATCCCTGAGATTGTTCCTTACATACTCAAGCGAATAATTTTCATTATTCACCAGTATAACTATTTTATCCGGTCTTGACTGAAGATTAATTCTTTGACCTTTATAATAATAAAAGTCCTGAGAATTTACTTTAAGTGCAAAAAGCACAATGAATAAAAATGAGAATAGAATTTTCATACTCCGAATGATTAAGATTGAGAATAATATTATATCAGACATTATATGTAAGCTTTAACTGCTATAATTTTAAACAGGTTATGTCAGACATATAAAGTTTGATTTTTAAATATATAAATTAATACTTTAACAATATTTTCTAAATGTTAAGCTTTGGGGTAAGTTTTATATGGGAAGAAAACCTATTACTTAAAATTACATTTCGTGTTATGGCTTCAATTAAACCATTAGAAACAATGACGTCAGCTGAGAGTCAGTTATCATTCCGTTCCTTTAAAATTTGAGAGTACAAATATAAATTTAATTTTAGTTAAATCCTAATAACTTTTGAGAGATGAGAAAGAAAATGAAGTATGTTTTGTACTGAATATGTTAATGCACTTTACTTTAAATAACCTGTTTCCGGCAGATGTATATCTTCAGTAAATCAGGCTTATTTCACCGGAATAATATTTAGACCTGATTCCGCTTTCATTTATTATTACCAGTCCGCCGTCTGTGTCAACTGTTTCCGCAACGGCAGTAATTTCCTTTTCATTTTCTGACTGCCTGAATGTGATTGTATTGTTTTTCATATCCGAAGCCTCATTCCATTTTTTCATTAAGGTTTGCTGCTCCTTTACTAATCCGGCATTATCGTAAAAATTATTTATAAATGCCGTAAGTATTTTTTCAATATCAAATTCAGTATTAAATTCTTTTCTTAGTGATGTTGCCTTTCTTTCAATCTCAGCGGAAAAATCATTCATGTTTACATTCAGCCCGGCTCCGATTATGAATTTTTTATATGCTATTTCAGTATCCTTCACATCTGTCAGGATCCCTGCAACTTTTTTCCCGTTCAGCAATATGTCATTTGGCCATTTAAGCCTGATGTATGAATTCTGATATTCGCGTATTAAAGATTTTATTGTAAGATAAAAAATATAGGAAGTGTAAAAATTTACCAAATGAAATTCGTCCGTGTTTAAATCAGCAGCATATATAAGAGAGAATGTCAGGTTTTTATCTTTCTCCGACTGCCATTTTCTGTCAAACCTTCCTTTTCCCTGTGTCTGATAAGAAGTGAGAATAAGTGAATTACTATCCAGTTCATGGTAATGCTGTTTTGCAAAAAGATTTGTAGATTCTAATTCTTCGAAATAAATTATCTTTGCGAGCTTTCCGTTAACCTTAAGCTGTTCATTTAAATATTCTGTATTCAATTCAACAGGAATTTGTATTAATTGCCTTTGGTAGGACCTGATTCATTGTCATCTCCCGGTTTTTCACTGTTCCTTTCGGTTGCTCTTGCAGGTTTGTTTTTTCCGGGATTATCATCCGGTGCTTCAGGTTTGTATTCTTCGTAAACTTCCGGTTTCTTTTTATCTTCTCCGCTGATTTCTTCTTTGCTATCAAACTGTTTGTCAATAAGATCTTTAAGTTCGGGATTTTCAAAAGTAAGCGCGGAATAACAGTCAACTCTTCCGTAACCGTAATATTTATCCCATCCGGGTGTGTCTTCCCGTGAATCTCCGACGAGATCCTTGGCTGATAACCTGATTATCTTTTTTATATCACCGCTTGATCTTGAATTATCCTGTGTATAAAGCAGGGATGCAATAGCGCTTACTATTGCAGTTGACTGAGAAGTTCCGCTCCAGTATACATCGTAATTAAAATCATTTTCGTAATCCAGCCCGTAAATTCTGTTTCCCGGAGCAACAACTGATATATGTTTTCCCCAGCAGCTTCCGCCTCCCCATGAAAATTTCCTGCATCTGCTGTCATCTGTATCTGTTGCTCCGACGGCAAAAACTCCCGGTGTGCTTGCAGGATAATAATCACGTCCGTCTCCTTTGTTCATCATAGCTGCGCAGACAAATACATCGCTGTCCATCGCATACTTAACTGCTAATTCAAGAACTTTCGAAAAATCGTCTCCGCCTTCGCTCATATTGATTATTTCTGCACCGTTGTCAACTGCATACTTTATAGATTCCGCCCACCATGAATATTCACCCGTATTATCTGCATCAAGATTTTTACAGTTCATCAGCCTGCATTTAGTATTAATTCCGGCAAATCCTATTCCGTTATCGGTAGCAGCGCCTATAACTGTCGCTATGTTCGTTCCGTGCCCGAAACCGTCTTCGGGTCTTCTGTCGTCATATGCAAAATCCCAGCCCTTTATGTCGTCCGTATATCCGTTATAATCATCATCAATTCCGTTTCCCGGAATCTCTCCAGTATTTATCCAGATTCTGTCTTTAAAATCCGGATTATCGTCTTTTATTCCTGAATCAAGAATGGCAACTATTACATCCTCGCTTCCGGTTTCAATCTGCCATGCCTTTAACATTTTAATGTCTGCTCCGACTTTGGCATACCCGCCTCCGGAAGGATCAAGAGAACCGTTATTGCTCAGATACCATTGCTTGTAAAACATCTCATCATTCGGTTCTTTCTTTAAATAAATACTGTCGCTTCCTTGCTTTTTTACTCTTTCCTTTACACCTGCGGATATTCCAATATAAACAGGCTCACAAAATTCTACCTCACTGTCCGAGCCGAATGCCTCCGTTATATTCTCTATGTTATTTTCTGATGCATCGTCTAATCTGAACAAATATATTCTTGACATTCCGTATTTTTCATACAATTGCGGATTGCCGTTATTCAGATTAAATACTTTCCGGATTTCTTTTACATTGTATCTGCTGATTTTTCTGTCAAGAGATTCAATCCCGGTTTCAAGCATAATCTTTCCGGTTGCTTCTGAAATTCTGAGATCTGATTTTGTCTTTACAAAAATTTTTGAACCGGAATACAGAGTAGTGTTTTTATTATGAAAGGTTTTGCTGTTTAAAGGGATTATCAGGCAAATGACAGCCGAATAAAAAACAGTAAGTATTATTTTCATATTATGATTAAGTTCTGTTTAAAAATTGTAGGAGATTCCTAAGCTTAGTTTTAATCCGTCAACAAAAATCTTTGAATTTAGTTCTCTGTCAATCTGATAATAATTTCCGTTTATTTTTATCTGCGAATCGGGAAACGAACTTCTTACGCTGTATTCAGCCTGTCTGAACTTAATCTCAAATATTCCGGAAAATTCTTTTGTAAAAAAATACTCCATTCCGCTCAATATAATTAAACTCACTCCGGGCTTTTTGCTTATGGTCGTGCTTTGAATATTAAGAACTGTTCTTTTTCTGTCACCAAAGTAATATCCTATCCCTCCGCCGAGAAAAATATTCAGATTTTCCGTGAAATTCGGGAGATTGAAATATCCCGTGAACTCAAGCGGCATTACCGACAACTCTTCCGTAACTCTCGCCCTGACTGTTATAGAATCATTTGAAAATGTCTGAGTGAGAGCATCATCAGTTATCTTAAGAAATTCCAGCGATATCCCGAATGATAGATCATGCGAAAATACTTTTTTCCTTAAAGTAATTCCGTATCCGTAACTGCCGTCTATATCCTCGGTAAAATTTTTTTCAAAATAATCCGTAGAATACGGATACAGCTGAACATTTGCTGATGACACATAAATTATTTCGGGAATAATACTAAACCCAAGACCGGATGTTAACTGCGAATAATCCTGTCCGTATGCATTACCGGAAATCAATAACAATATTAACATCCGGGATGAAATTAATTTACGCATAAAAAATCCACTACATGAAATTACATATAGTGGATATAAATAACGGTTTTCTAATTAATTTTTAATCCAAAATTACGGTATAACAATTTTTTTTTTATCAGTTAAGATATTTATTTCTGTTATCCACAATATCAGCATCATTCTGCATTTTCATCAGCCATTCTGAAACTATCTGCTGCCTCTTTGCTGTAAGCATGTTTTTTCTGATTTCAGGAGCTTTAGCCAGATAATCCGTTTCGCTGAATTCCGTGATTGAATTTAATTTCACTATGTAATATCCCTTAATTCCCTTGAAAGGTTTGGAAATTTCACCCGGTTTCATTTTATAAATCGTGCTTATTAATGCAAAATCGTTTCCCGTTATGCTGTTTGGCTTTCCGACTGACAATGAATCAGCTTTTTCATATATATACTGCGGTGCAATTGTTTTTAATGCCATCAGATCACCGTTGTTTATTTTTCCGTACATGTCGTTTGCAATTCCTGAAAGAATCTGAAATTTTTTCTCGTTGATTACTCTCGGTTTTATGAGTGTCGTTTTTATGGAATCAAAATTCTGATATCCTTCCGCAAACTTCTCCGTGATTTTATATACAGCATAGCCGTTTGAAACCTTTACCGGCTCTGTCACGGTATTGACTTTACCGCCCAGTAATGACTTGATAAGTCCCCTGTCTTTTCCGGCTATAGGAATTGAACCGTCTGATTGTATTTCCGGTGACAGCTGTACCGTCAGGTTAAGCTGTTTTGCAAGTGAATCGAAATTCTGTCCCTTTTTCGTAACTTCCTGATAAAATTCCTCGGCTTTGTTCTTTGTATTCTGCATGCTTCTGCTGCTCGGCGTAACTGCTTTTATCACCTGCGCTACTTTAAATTCGCTTTTGCTTTTTCCGAGAACCTTTATCACATGATAACCGAAGTTTGATTTTACCGGTCCTATAACTGCGCCTTCCGGATTATTAAAAGCCGCTTCTTCAAATTCCTTTACCATTGCTCCTTTATTAAACCATCCGAGATTTCCCTTGTTTGTCTTGGCGGATGGATCCTCCGAAAATTCAAACGCCAGCGCCTCAATGTCTTCACCGTTTTTTACCCTGTTATAAAGATCCGTCGCCTTCTTTTTAGCGGCAATTGAATCTGTGTCTGCTTTTATAAGAATATGAACGGCATTTACAAACTGTTCGGTACCTTCCTTTGAATCGATGAGTTTAACCACCTGATAAGTATTGTCTCCTATAATCGGATCTGAAATGTCTCCCGGCTTTGCACTGAATAAAAATTTAAGCGCTTTTGCATCAAAGGCATTCGGCTTCTGAAATCCTTCATTCCAGCCGCCGCTCGAATTATCGGAAATAAACTTTATAAGAGAAGAATCCGCTTCTTCAAGAGTTCTTAACTGTCTCTGAAACGAAACCATCTGCTTCAGAAGATTCGCTGAGTCTTCTGCTGATGCGGTATTCTGAAACTGAACATATTTAAGTTTTACACTTTCATTTTGTTTAAAATCATTCTTATGCTTATCGTAATAATTTCTGAGTTCGGTTTCATTCACTGCAAACTGCGACGAATCGGTGATTGCAGTCAGTTCAAACAACGCAAAATCTATATTGGCAAAAATATTATCGTCTTTGTATTTCTCCAGTACATCGGCTTCCGATACGACAACTCCTTCTGAAAGTACTCCCTGCAATTTCTCGGAAAGCATTGTTTCCCTTAAGTAATTTTCCACCTGCGACCAGAACTGAGTTGCTTCTTTTGTTTTCATGTTTAATGCCTGCTGATAAAATCCGACATTAAATACACCCGTGGAATCCATGAAATTTCTCTTGATCGGCTCAGGAAGTGTTTCAGGCCTGTTGTAAATCCAGTCGAGTATTTCCTGATCTGATACTTTTATCCCGTACTTTTCTATAGCTTCCTTAGTCAATGCCTGACTTACGAGACTGTTCCATACCTGTTCACGCACCTGTTTAATCTGATCTTCGGTTACGTCCTTTCCGTTATTCTGCTGGCGCATCTGTTCAATCTGCTGCTGTACGATTTTTTCAAATTCCTGATAAGTGATTTCATGGGAATTTACTTTCCCGAATGCATCAACTTTTCCGCCCATTCCCAGATAATTCATCCCCCATTCAAATACTATGGTTGCAAGGAATGCAATAATAAGTATTATGATGATTAAAGGCATCTTATCCCTCATCTTGTTCATTATACCCGTATGTTTGATTTTCTTCATGTTATCCATTAAAAATAACTGCTCCTTCGATTATTTTTTATTTTTGAAAATTTTTGATTTTTAAACTAAAATTTTTACCGTGCAAAATCAATGAATTTAACAGATTAATTGTCCGGACAAATTCATGTACGGCATGTTTACAATATTTCTTCTGCAAATGTATAAGGATCGTTTTTTCTGTTCAGTATCATGTCTATTTTATCGGAAAGCTCTTTCCTTCTCTCGTTATTCCAGAAATTCACCTCAAGCCTGCTGTTTACCAGATCTCTTATTTTTTTGTTAAGCTGATTTTTTCTCTTTTCACTGAGATAACCGCTTTCAAGCAAATGTTCCTTGTGTCTGAGTATTTCTGCGAACAATTCTTCAATTCCCTCATTCCTGCTTCCTGTTGTCTTTAATACATTTATTATCCATCCGTCTGCTGCCGGAGGTTTTAAGTGTATGATATTCCTTATGGTAGATGCAACTCCGTCAGCGCCTTCCCTGTCAGATTTATTCAGTACAAAGATATCAGCTATTTCCATAAGCCCGGCTTTCATTGCCTGAACAGAGTCACCTGATTCGGGAACAAGCACAACAATTGTTGAGTCTGCCGTCTGCGCAATATCCAGTTCGGACTGTCCCACACCGACAGTTTCTATCAATATAAAATCTTTCCCGGATGCATCCATTATTTCGCAGGCTTCAACTACATTTTTGCATAATCCTCCGAGACTTCCTCTTGTAGCCATGGATCTGATAAATACATTTTCAAGCAGACCTATTTCCTGCATTCTGATTCTGTCTCCGAGAAGCGCTCCGCCTGTAAACGGACTCGTAGGATCAACTGCAATTACACCGACCTTGTATCCTTTATTTGTCATTAGTTTAACAAGACAGTTTGTCAGTGTTGATTTTCCAGCTCCTGGCGGTCCGGTAATCCCTATCCTGTGAGCTCTTCCTGTGTGCTTATATAACTCCTTTAATATGTCTTCGCTTCCGTTATCTTCATTCTCTACTATTGTCAATGCCCTGGCAACAGCTCTTTTGTCTGCTGTTAATATTTTTTCTATAAAATTTTTATCTGCCGCCATTGCTTAATTCTCTCTTAATTTTATCTGCTGAATGTTTTTATCAGTTTATCGCTTTCTGCCAGTTCCATGATGTAAGCATCATATTCTTTAAATCTCTTTCGGCTTTCCATCCGAGAATTTTGTTTGCTCTCTCTGTATCCGAATATATGCTCACTACATCCCCGCTTCTTCTCGGACCGATTCTGTAATTTACTTTTATTCCGGTCGCTTCTTCAAATGCATTTATTACTTCCATTACCGAATTTCCCCTGCCTGTTCCTAAATTAAATATTTCGGATTTTTCTTCGCTTTTTTTACTCAGCATCCTTTCAAGAGCTGATATGTGAGCCTTGGCAAGATCAACAACATGAATGTAATCTCTTATGTTTGTTCCGTCAGGTGTATCGTAATCATTACCGTTAACAGTCAGAACTTCCCGTTTACCGATTGCAGTCTGGGTTATATAAGGCACAAGATTATTCGGTATCCCTGACGGAAGTTCTCCTATCAGAGACGAATCATGTGCGCCTGCCGGATTGAAATATCTGAGTATCACGGAATGAAAATCATTTACCTTTGATATGTCAGTCAGCATCTGCTCGCCGATCTGCTTTGTAAAACCGTATGGAGATTCCGCCTTTTTCACGGGAGATTCCTCGGAAACAGGAAGTTTATCTGCTTCTCCGTATACTGTGCATGATGAAGAGTAAACAATATTCGCAATATTATTCTTCAGCATTTCATCAAGAAGATTTATCATTCCCGTTACATTATTCATATAATACATCAACGGTTTTTCTACTGATTCCCCGACTGCCTTGAATGCTGCAAAATGTATGACTGCTTCAATATCTTTATTTTTCCGGAAATAACCATGAAGCGATGCTTTGTCGCATAAATCAACATTCTCAAAATCCGGTTTCTTTCCTGTAATTAGTCCGATTTTATCAGCTACATCTGCCGTCGAATTTGAAAGATTATCAAGAATAAGTACTTCATATCCTTTATTCTGAAGTTCAACCGCTGTATGTGAACCGATATAACCTGTTCCGCCTGTTACTAAGATTTTCAATTTCCGTAATTGTTTTTTAACTGCCTGAACCCTATGTCTTTTCTGAAATATTTATTTTCAAAATTAATTTTACCCGCATTTTCATAAGCAATCTTAACGGCATCATTCATCGATTTATCTGAAATCCCCGTTACCGACAATACTCTCCCTCCGTCTGTTAATACTTCATTCTCTTTGTTTCCGTATCTAGTGCCCGAATGATACACAAAACAATTACCGGTTATGTCATCAATTCCGGTAATCTTCTTTCCCGTTTCATATTCGCCCGGATAACCTCCGGATGCGAGTACAACACAGCAGGAAAATTTGTCATTTGTCTCAAGTTTATAATTCTTCAGATTTTTTTCAGCCGCAGACTGCAGCATTCCGAGAAAATCAGAATCAATTAACTGAAGAACAGCCTGCGTTTCCGGATCACCGAACCGGCAGTTGAATTCAATCACAAACGGATCTCCCTTTACAATCATAAGCCCGCAGTATAAACAACCCCTGAATTCGCGCCCCGATTCTCTCATGGCTTTAAGAACGGGAATAATAATTCTTTCTTTAATTTTATTATTAATATCTTCTGTCATGAATTTTCTGACCGGAGCTACTGCGCCCATGCCTCCCGTATTTCTGCCTTTCTCTCCGTCCGAAATTCTCTTGTGATCCTGCGAAAACGGAAGCATTACAAAATCTTTGCCGTCACAAACGGCAAATACGGATACTTCTTCTCCGTCAAGATATTCTTCTATAATAAAATTTTCTCCGGCTTCCTTCAGATTCTTTTCGTCAGAAAACAAATTCAGAACTTCCATGCTTTCCTGAATATTGCCGGCAATAATCACACCTTTTCCTGCAGCAAGCCCGTCTGCTTTAAATACTGCGGGAAAAGTAAAGTCATTTAAATACTTTAATGCTTCATCAGTCTCTTCTTTTTTAAATGCTCTGTATTCAGCTGTCGGAATATTATATTCCTTCATAAGCTTTTTGGCAAAAACTTTACTCGTTTCAATTTCAGCCGCAAGCTTTGACGGTCCGAAAATTCTTAAGCCTCTTTTTTCAAATTCATCCGTTATTCCGAGCGACAACGGAACTTCAGGTCCCGTTACAGTTAAATCAATTTTTTCCTTTAACGCAAATTCTGCAAGCGAAATAATATCATCAGGACTTATGCATGTCAGTTCGGAATATTTTCTGATTCCGGGATTTCCTTTTGCCGTGAAAAGCTTTCCTCCGGATCTTTTAAATGAAGGAGATTCAGAGATTTTATGAGCAATGGCATTTTCCCTGCCGCCGTTTCCGACGAGTAAAACTTTCATAATTGATTCATCCTATTCAATATCCAGCAGATAATTAAATTCGGTTGCAAGCTCGTCAGTCATATCCTTTCTGTTGAACTGCTTAACAAAATCCTCTTCAGCAGAAGGAAGTTTGTTTTCTTTATACAGCTTATAGTAGTCATAAATTGCGCCTGAAATTTCTCTTGGATCTTCAGACCCTTCAAATTTAACTGCACCGTACTCGGTTAAAGTCTTTTGCGTCAGACCGTCAGGAATCAGTGCGAGTATATTTTTTCTGCTTCCGATATACTCCCCGACCTTTCCCACCATAGAAGCAATTTCATTTTCACCTTTGCTTTTCAACAAAACAAGAACATCCGAACTAAGAATATATTTTATGCATTCAATATGATCCTTGTATCCCTGTATATTTATCTTGTCATAAATCTTAATCTGCTGGCAGTATTTAATGTGCTCCTGTGTAAACTGTCCGAGAAAACAAAATTCAATTTCCTTCTCAAGCTCGGGATATTTATCGTAAAGAAATTTTATTGAATCAAAGTAAGGCTTTGGATTATAACAGTAAAAACTTCCCGAATACAGAAATCTCATTTTACCGGCAGCCGGAAGAACTTCTTTCGAAGCTTTGTCAAAATCTTCCTGATCATAGCCGTGCGGGAAAATTTTTACGTCATTATAATCAACGTTTCCGTAACGGGTTATAAGAAGCTCCTTTGTTTTTCTGTTGGTTACGATTACTTTATTTGCTTCGGAAAGAACTTTCTTCTCGAGTCTTATATTTGACATCTTGTGATAATATGTCGGATAGGAATTCAGAACTTTGTTGTCCACCCATAAATCCCTGTAATCCACTACAAGCGGAATCTTATATTTCTTCTTAACCGCCTGACCTATAAGAAAATCCGTATATGGAGGAGCAGTTGCAAATATTAAATCGAATCCTCCGTATTTATTCCAGATTTCGTCAATCTTGGCAAGTGCTTTCTTTCTCCATACAATTTTCGAATCGGGAATGAATACAAGCTGAGAAAGAAAATTCCTGAATTTCCTCACTCTCTCATTCGGCGCTTTCACGACTATGTCTTTGATATCTTTTATTTCCCGGCCTGTCCTTTCTATCTTTATGTCGTTTTCTATTGCTTCCTTCATCAGGCTTTCATCAACGGCATAATACTTCTTCGGACTGTCGGTAATTACAACAGACTCCCAGCCGAAATCTTTCAGGTATTTTGCAAACTTTAATGTCCTCTGAACACCTCCCATTCCCATAGGCGGGAAGTAATATGAAATGATTAAAACTTTATTCAAATTTTTCCGGTGTAATTGTTTACTTTCTCTCTCAAAAAATCTTTTTTGTTACGGAATTTTATATTATCCCTGTATTGATATTAGTTCTTTAGATGAATGATTCAGCACTTCACATCCGTTTTCCTTTACAATAACATCATCTTCAATTCTTACTCCTCCGAGACCTTCTATATATATTCCCGGCTCTATTGTAATAATATTGTTAACTTCTAATACAAAATCAGATCTCTCGTTCAGTGCCGGCTTTTCATGAATATCATAGCCGAGACCGTGTCCGAGACCGTGTCCGAAATTCTGTCCGTATCCTTTTTCTTTAATGAAATCTCTTGCATATGAA
>JAEUSI010000075.1 GCA_016788375.1 Ignavibacteria bacterium
AGAGACTCAGCGTAGATGGAAAAGTTACCATCTTATATCTCAAAGATTTAAAACAACGTTTTGGACGGATGTGGTTTGAATTTATATTAATCTTGCTGTCTTCGCTGAGTCTCCTGCCAGATGACTTTTAAAATCAGAGAATAGTAAATACAGAGACTCAGCGTAGATGGAAAAGTTACCATCTTATATCTCAAAGATTTAAAACAACGTTTTGGACGGATGTGGTTTCAATGAGAAAAAACTTTTCTGTTTACAGTTCACTCATGTGTTAATTGCAGCAAAGTTAGCCTTGCACAGACAAAAAATGCAACCCGATTTTTAGATAATCATTGTAACCGGATTTTAGTAATTTACAGTAGTTAATTTTTATATTTCTGTTTAAACCGGGTTACTAATGTCATGAAAATTAAATTTGAATCGGGCGGAAGAGAATATGTCTGCGATACTTCCCGTCCGTTTTTTGTTTCCATTCCTTTATATTTCAACGGCAGTCAGCCTAATACTTACAATGTCAGAAAAGCTTCTTCCAAAGCCTATGAAACCGGCGGCTTTATCGGTGATACTCGCCGCGGAGGCGGATGTAATTTTGAGGAATACAGGATCGTTCCTCACTGCAACGGAACTCATTCCGAAGGTGTCGGTCATATTTCTCTCGAAAGGATTCCTGTTAATAATATTCTGAAAGATCTGCTTATCCCTTCCACTCTCATTACAGTCAGTCCCGAAAAAGCATTTGACTCGAATGATATTTATATTCCGGAGAAAAGCGAAGACGATTTGATGATAACAAAAGTTCTTCTTACGGAAAAACTCGGGGATTCGGACAAGTCGTTTCTTGAAGGACTTATTATACGTACTCTTCCAAATGACGAATCAAAAAAATCAGTAAACTATATGGATTTTCTTCCGCCGTTTTTTTCCATTGACGCAATGGAGTATATTTCAAATCTTAATGTAAAGCATCTTCTGACTGACCTGCCTTCAGTTGACAGAACTTTCGACGACGGAAGACTTACATCCCATCATATTTTCTGGGATGTCCCCCAAAACAGCAAGGATGTCGGAATAAATAATCATTCTCTCAGGACAATTACAGAAATGATTTATATTCCGGATGAAATTCCCGACGGCATTTATCTTACAAGCATTCAGATTCCGGATTTTAATTCGGATGCAGCGCCGTGCAGGGTTATGTTATATGAAGTTCAGTGATATTTTATTTTACTTATGCAATTCATCAATCAAATATTTTATTTTCTTAATTTAATTTCCTGTTAACATGGGACTGGTTAATTCACTCAAATTCAGTTACAAATCCGGAGCGATTATTACCGATGAGGAGTTTTTCATCGGCGGGAGAAGGCGTGTTCATACTGCCGATAATCTCCAGACGCTCATTACGGAACAAATGAGCAACGAGCTTAATCTTGAAGTTGTCTTCGGCGGAGCGGGTAATCTCGCTGTAGTCAGCGACGTGATTGCAAAAATAAAATCAAATCTTCAGCAGCAGTATAAGGAATTTCTGAGAACAGGAAACGATAAGACCGTTTTCAGAACTGTCGAAGACGTTGCAAGAACTGCAATGAAGGTTTTTCAGGAGATTTCACACGACAAGGTTAACAAAAAACTTTACGGTCTTCTCGGTTTTACAATTGATGATTTCAACAGAGGATATTATGAAAAGGAAGGAAAAAAAATCGAAATCAGGGAAGACAAAATTGTCCGTCAGGCGATGGAGATTATCATGATGAAGTCTTCCAATCTGAAGGACATTCAGGAAGTGGAAGCTGTTATTATCGGATGCGACGAAGAGTCGGGATTTAACGCATTTGATTTTTACGGCGGAATGACGCATCTGTATATTTCCACGAGTCTTTACAATGCAGTCGGCGCAGGGTCAACGACTACTTCGCTTGCTTTCGCGAATATGATAAATCTTCTCGGACTTGACGAGAGAAGAAACGGTGTTGACAGGGTTTTCGGGCTGACCGAACTGATAAGCATTACAAATCAGGCTGCTATCAAAAACAGCGAGATCGGAGGATACTATGACATTATTTATATTGACGGCTGCGGAAAAAATCACGGTGAAAGATTTTTCGAAATTAACGGAGAAAAGACACAGCTTCTGAAGGAAATAGTCGGCGCTTATGACAATAATCTGATTTCAAAAGACGACTGCTGCGGGCTTGTCGAGAAAATTGTTTTTAAAGAAGAGGAATTCAGTTTCAGTGAAGCCGAGTCAGTATTCTTTAACAGCGCTTCGGATCTGAAAAAACTCGGTTTGTTTCTTCGCGGATATAAAGTTTAACAAATACTTTTACATAAATTTTAATTTACCTATATGACTGTAGTAAATGCCATAAAATTCAGTTCACACTCCGGAGCAATGTGCTGCGACGAGCAGACAACTATCGGCTCGGTAAGAATTATGATGTCTTCCGACAAGATTCAGAAGATTGTTCCGACGGAGATACGCGAAAATGTCAAGCTTGAAGCTGTTTACGGAGGAACGGGCACGACTGCCATCGGAGACGAGATAAGGAAATCAATCAAGCAGAAACTTCTGGCGGAATATGAAAAACTTGCCGGCAAGGCGGACGGAATGTCGAAGAATTTCAAAACAATTGACGAGATTTGTCAGATGGGATTCGAATCAATGATGTCTGTAAAGCACAAACACATCAATGATATAGTAAAAGGTTATTTTAATTTTGAAACTTCCGATTACACTCAGGGATTTTATAAAACTGCAAATGACGAAAAAATTGAAATCACGCAGAAAGAGCTTAAGGAAAAAGTCAATGACCTGATGAACTGGCGCAATGCGGAAGAAGTTGATTCTATTTTTCTCAATGCCGCCATCATCTGCGGATTTGATGCAAACGAGGAATTCAAAATCTGCAAGCTTTCTCTCAAAACAGAAATGAATATGGAAATGGCGGGTTCGATTTTCGAAACTGTCGGTTCGGGTTCAGACTCTGCGCAGATTATTTTTTCCGATTATGTAAGCAGCAAGACACTTGACGAAAGACGGCACAGCATTGACAGGGTAGAAGGCATGATTCAGCTTCTCCGGGCTACCATCGCTGCCGCGAAATACAATATGGGAGTAGGCGGATATTTCAATATTATACTCTTTGACGCAAAGGAAGAAGAACTCGAAAGAAGATTCGTGGAGATTTTTGACAACCGTGCAAAACTCGCAAGCGAAATTGTTCATTCCTATTTCTCGGAATATATAGATTACAAGGCTGCATATGACATGATTAACGAACTTATTTTTATTCGCAAAAAAACATTCGAAGAAGTAAACGAAGAATTTATGAATGCATCTTCGGACAGGGAAAAAATGACAAAATTTCTGAGAGGCTATAAATTCAGCTGAATTAATTCCCGGTATTGCCGGAATAATTTTATTCTAAATCTGAGACAAGACATAAACCATTTTTTACAATTCAAATTTAAATTAATTGATAAAATTCAGTTCTTCCCGATCATTCTGCAAAGAACTTGACGGGAATGATGCGTTAAGGAAATTCAGGGATAAGTTTTTTATTCCGAAGCAACCCGGCGGAGAAGAAGCGGTATATCTTGCGGGAAACTCTCTCGGACTTCAGCCGAAATCCGTAATTAAATATTTAGAGCAGGAATTAAAAGACTGGGAAAATCTTGCAGTCGAAGGACATATTCACGCAAAGAATCCCTGGCTGCCTTATCATGAATTTCTTACTGATCAGACTTCACGAATTATCGGCGCAAAGCCGGAGGAAGTCGTCAATATGAATTCACTTACCGCGAATCTTCATCTGCTGTTCGTTTCATTTTACAGACCTGATTCAAAAAGACATAAAATTCTGATCGAAGCAAATGCATTTCCGTCAGATCATTATGCGGTTCAGTCACAGATAAAATTCCACGGATTCGATGTGAGCAAGTCACTTGTTGAAATGAAGCCCCGCGACGGCGAGGATAAAATCAGAAAGGAAGACATTGAGGAATATATTGATAAAGAAGGAGATTCAACGGCACTCGTATGGTTCGGAGGCGTTAATTACTATACCGGTCAGGCATTTGACATGAAAAGGATAACGGAAGCTGCGCACTTGAAAGGCTGCATTGCCGGATTTGATCTGGCTCATGCAGCGGGAAATCTTGAAATGAATCTGCACGACTGGAATACTGATTTTGCCGTATGGTGCAATTACAAATATATGAACGGCGGTCCGGGAACTATAGGCGGAGCGTTTGTTCATGAAAAGCATATAAAGGACAAAACTCTTCCGAAGTTTCTCGGATGGTGGGGTCATGACAAGAAAACAAGATTTCTCATGGATCATAAATATATCCCGATTCCTACTGCTGAAAGCTGGCAGCTCAGCAATCCGCCGATTCTTCAGCTTGCCGCATTGAAAGCTTCGCTTGATATTTTTGATGAAGCCGGAATTAAGCTTCT
The DNA here is from genome assembly GCA_016788375.1 of Ignavibacteria bacterium. Taxonomy (GTDB): domain Bacteria; phylum Bacteroidota; class Ignavibacteria; order Tepidaquicellales; family Tepidaquicellaceae; genus JAEUSI01. Next base: position 4,457 of record JAEUSI010000075.1, read on the forward strand.
CCGCAGGAAAAGCATTATGCTTACTTCTTATCTCGAGTTTCTTATAAAGGAAAAACGAAATCCTGATATAGAAATCATTACTCCTGAAGAAGAAAATGAAAGAGGATGTCAGCTCTCACTTCGTGTAAAGAAGGAAGGAAAGAAGCTTTACGAAAAGCTGATCGGAAAGGGAGTTTTCTGCGACTGGCGTGAACCGGATGTAATAAGGGCAGCTCCCGTTCCGCTTTATAATTCCTTTGAGGATGTTTGGAAGTTTTCGGAGATGCTTTGAGAAGATGAAGATGAAATTAGATGCAATACGGTTTTTATGATGAATTACAAACCTGTCAGGTTTGTATCAATAATATCAACTCTTTACAAGAATTCTATTTTAATGCTTTTCTCCATTTGCTTAAACTCTTTATCGCCGGTAACAAGAATTCCTTTCTTACTCTCTGTCAAAGCAGCAGCAAAACAATCTGCATAAGACATTTTATTGAATGCTTTTAATCTGCCTGCACTTATTGTCAAATCTATATTTGCCTCAACGATTTCAACCGGCAGGGTTCTGATCGTTCTCAGAATTGTTTCCCCTGTACTGTTTCCGCCTGTTCGTAAAAAATGATAATACACCTCTCCGTAATTTACAACGCAAAGAAACGCTTCAAGTTCTTTATCATTAATTTCTTCCAGATAGTCCGCTACTTTGGGGGCATTGGGTTCACCGTCGAGATAAGAAATCAGCGCGCTGCTGTCGAAAACATATCTCTTCATAAATCTCTTTCCTTTTTCTTGTCACCTGTTAATGATTTCAATGCCTTTCCCTTTGTTCCGCCGATACCGATCAAACTTTTAAAATATCCTTTATCAAGAGGCTGCAGGATTACTTTATCTCCGCTTTCTATAAACCCGACTTTCGAGCCTTTTTTTAAACCGAGTTTTCTTCTTATCCTTGCTGGTACGACAATCTGCCCTTTGATAGTCAGTGATGATGTTTCCATAATATTTTTTTTATAAATATACCGTTTATGAATTAGTATATCAATTTAATTTATGGTTTACTTACTGTATATTGGTTTACATTTTTCCTGGAGTAATGATAAATAAATTTATCCTTTTCATTTTAATTAATAACATCAATCTTGCAGCATGAATAAAATAACAATCGTCGGAGCCGGTCTTGCGGGCTCTCTGCTTTCGGTATATCTTGCAAAGAAAGGATTTGAGGTTAATGTTTACGAAAGAAGACCTGACATGCGCAGATCGGATACGGGAGGCGGAAAGTCTATCAATCTTGCATTGTCCACAAGAGGGATTCATGCGCTGAAGGAAGTAGGACTTTATGATGAGATAAAGAAAATTGCAATACCGATGTACGGAAGAATGATTCATCCGACAGAAGGAGAATTGTCTTTTCAGAGATACGGCAAGGATGATTCCGAGTATATAAATGCCGTCTCAAGGGCGGAGCTTAATATCTCGCTGATGAATCTCGCGGAAAAAAACGATAATGTTAAAATATATTTCAGCGAACGGTGTACAGGTATTGATCTGAAAAATTCCGTAACATATTTTCATAATGACATTACAGGCATTGATTCAAAAGCTGAATCAGATATAGTAGTCGCGACAGACGGCGCAACTTCGGCAGTAAGACTTGAAGTTCAGAAAATTCCGAGATTTAACTTTTCACAGGAATACGAAAATTACGGTTACAAGGAACTTGTAATTCCCGCTGGCAAAGACGGAAGTTTTCTGATGGAAAAAAATGCGCTGCATATCTGGCCCCGCGGTTCTTTTATGCTGATCGCCCTTCCGAATCTTGACGGAAGCTATACATGCACTCTCTTTCTTGCTTATGACAGAGCATTAGGCGGAGACAGCAGTTTTGAAAATCTTGTTGATAATAAAAAAGTTAATGAGTTCTTTGTCAGGCATTTCCCGGATTTTGTAAAGCTGAAACCGGATCTTGAAGAAGAATTTTTCCGGAATCCGGTCGGAACTCTGATGACTGTAAAGTGCTTTCCGTGGACTTTTGAAAACAAAGTCTGTCTGCTCGGCGATGCCTGTCATGCGATTGTTCCATTCTTCGGGCAGGGAATGAACGCCGCATTCGAAGACTGCATTTATCTGAACCAGTGCATTGAAAAACACGGAACAGACTGGGGAAAAGTATTCGGCGAATATCAGTTGCTGAGAAAGGAAAATTCGGATGCTATTGCCGACCTTGCGCGCGAAAACTTCGTCGAAATGAGAGACCTGGTCGCCGACGAAAGATTTCTTCTTAAAAAGAAAATTGAAGCCGTGCTGTTTAAAAAGTATCCCGATATATTCATACCGAAATATTCAATGGTAACATTTCACAGAATCCCCTATTCGACAGCTCTTAAAAGAGGAAAGATTCAGGAAAGAATTCTTTCGGAATTAAGCGATGGAATTAATTCGGCCGATGAGATTAACTATGATAAAGCTCACTCTCTTGTTAAAGATAATCTTGACAGGCTGTATTGATTTATGATAATCATGCCGGCTTCTCAATAGTAATTCTGCATCTGTATTGCTGACGGGGATTTCAGCGAAAGATTAACATTCTTTCTGTAAATTAAGCCCGCATCAATAGTAATTTAACTACATTTAATTAAATCAGTAATTGAGTTAAATTAAACAAAATTAATTAATACCTGACTTTATGTTCGAAAAATTTGTCAATGAAAAGACTGACAATGAATTTACAGTATTAAACAGCCTGCCTGAACTCAGCAGGGAAAGTATTATCAGAAGCAGTGTATCCGAATTCTCAAAGAACTACCTTCTGGTTTCGGAAGATCAGGATTCTCTTAAAGAAAAGCTCAAAGAAAGTTTATCCAGATCCAACAAGCTTTATCTGAATTATACTCTGAGACCGAAGTGGACTCTGATTACTTATCTCTTCGGCAGTTTTGAATCAAGACCTCCTGCTGACCTGCTGAAAAAGATTGAATGCTTTCCGTTTTATAAATTTTACACTGATTCAATAAAGGATTTCATAGGTGTCAATGCTCCTATTTTTGTCACAAAGACTGAAGTGACATCTGTTATTGATAATACTAACAGGGCTATATACGACAAGCTTACATCCGGAATTAACAATGTTAAGATAAAGAATTTTTTTCTTCAGATATTTCTTTATAAATATGAAAATGAATCTGATTACAGTCTCGAATCATTTCTTCCTTATTCTTTTATAAAGATATTTCTTGAAGATAAATCATATTACGATTTAGAGGAAAAGTTCGGAGCATTAAAAAATCTTTCCGGTGAAACTGACATAAGTCTGAAGGATATTATTAAAGTTCTTACGGATAAAATAACTCCCGGAGATAAAGCCGAATTCAAACCTGTTGAAGAAACTCCTGTCAGCGAAATTATTCCGGAAGAGAAGCCGGATATAATTATAATAAAAGAGACAGTTAAACAGAAAGCGGAAGAAAAGATAATACCGGAAAAGATATATTCCGAAGAGTTAATCAAAGCGGATAAGGATAAAGCGGTTGAGACAGAACTGACACAGGAAAAACCGTCAGGGACTGCTCTTAATATTAAAGGGCTTTTCGGAGAAAGGCATTTGAATAAAATCAATGACCGGATATACGGATCTGACATGATAAGCATGGAGAAGTCCTTTGAAAAGTTAAACAGTTACAGGACGTGGAATGAAGCTTCAAAACATCTGAAGGAAATCTTTCTTAACAACAGCGTTGATATATACAGCAAGGAAGTGATATCATTTGTGAATATATTAAACGATTATTTTAAAAGAACGGAGTAGAAATTGTTTTTAGATCATGCAAAGATATATGCGAGTTCGGGAGCCGGAGGAAACGGATGTGTAAGTTTCAGAAGGGAAAAGTATGTTCCAAAAGGCGGACCCAACGGAGGTGACGGAGGCAAGGGAGGCGATATTATTTTTAAAGCCGATTCACAGCTTTCAACTCTTATTGACTTCCGTTACAGAGCTCATTACAAAGCCGAACGCGGTGACCACGGACAGGGAGGACTTAAGACAGGCAAAAACGGTGAAGACGATGTTATCCGTGTTCCCTGCGGAAGCATTATAAAGGATTTTGAAACCGGAGAGATATTAGCCGAATTACTGAAGGACGGCGAACAAAAAGTTATTCTTAAAGGCGGACGCGGCGGAAAAGGAAATACACATTTTAAAAATTCAACCAATCAGGCGCCGAGAACGGCTCAGCCGGGTGAGAAAGGCGTGGAGAAGACTCTTCTTATCGAACTCAAGCTGATCGCCGATGTCGGTCTTGTCGGATTTCCGAATGCCGGCAAATCAACTCTGATTTCAAAAATCTCGGCTGCCAAGCCGAAGATTGCGGACTATGCATTTACGACTCTGTCTCCGAATCTGGGTATTGTAAGATTTAAGGAATATGATTCGTTTGTCGTTGCCGATATTCCCGGAATAATCGAAGGCGCATCAGACGGAAAAGGTCTCGGGATTCAGTTTCTCCGGCATATAGAAAGAACAAGAATGCTTCTGTTTATGATAGATTCCGTAAATCTCGAAGGAGCTAAGACAAAAAAGAAATTGCTTGAGAATTATGAAATACTCCGGAAAGAACTTAAAAATTACGGTGCCGATCTTCTTGACAAACCCGGAATTATGTGCTTTACAAAAGCTGATGCGATCAGCGGTGAACTGAGAACGAAACTTGAAAAGTTAAAAACAAAAGAAGACAAGATTCTGATATCTTCTGTATCCGGAGAGAATCTTGAAGAATTAAAAGTTATGATATGGAATAAACTCGAGCACTTAAAATCAGAAAACAAAAATTAATTACAATCAGATAGATTAATGAAAAAACCAACAATACTGATTTCGAATGATGACGGTATAGAATCGGAAGGAATAAAAGCATTGTGGAGAGCAATCCGGAAATTCGCGGAAGTAATAGTAGTAGCTCCCAATACACAGCAAAGCGCAGTAGGACATTCAATCACAGTTTCAAGCCCGGTCAGATACAGGAAAAACTTAATAGATAAAAATTACTACGGATATGCAGTGGAAGGTTCGCCTGCGGATTCAGTCAAGCTTGCCGTAAGAAACATTCTGAAAGGTAAAAAGATCGACCTTCTGCTCTCGGGAATCAATCACGGCGCGAATACTGCAATTAATATAATTTATTCAGGAACAGTCTCGGCTGCAACAGAAGGAACAATACTCGGCATTCCGTCAATTGCGGTTTCTCTTGCGAGTTTTACTTATAATGACTTTTCGGTTGCCGCCGGATTTGCTTCGCAGATCGCAAAGACTGTTCTGAAAAAAGGTCTGCCGCTCGGAACTCTGCTGAATGTAAATATTCCCGCAAAAAGCAGAGAAGAAATTAATGGAGTTCTTATTACTAAACAGGGAAAGTCTGTATGGGATGATCATTATGAGCAGCGGCTTGATCCGAACAAGCGTGAATACTTCTGGCTTTCCGGGAAGATGAAAATTCTGGACAACGATCCGGATTATGACCAGACTGCGATCGGAGAAAATTACATTTCAGTTACACCCGTACATTATGACCTTACTAATTATGCTCTGCTTGACGAACTGAAATCATGGGATCTGAAACTGAAAAAATAACTCAAACAAAAAAAGCCGTCCGGAATTTTATCCGGACAGCTTTTAATTAATTTTCTGTTTAAATATTATTTATCCGAAACAGTTGCTTTAACAATTTTCACTTCAGTAACGGGCTTATCATTCGGTCCTGTTTTTACTTTGCCGATTTTATTCACTACATCCATGCCTTCAACCACTTCACCGAATATCGCATGCTTGCCGTCGAGCCACGGAGTAGCTGCAAGCGTAATGAAAAACTGCGAAGTTCCGGTATTCGGACCTCTGTTTGCCATCGAGAGCATTCCTGCTTTGGAGTGCTTGAGTCCGGGACCGAATTCATCCTGAATAGTTTCCTTTGAACCGCCGGTGCCTGTCCCCGTCGGATCACCGCCCTGTATCATAAACCCGTCAATAACCCTGTGAAAAATAATCCCGTTATAGAATCCCTGATTCACGAGTTTCTTGAAATTCGCCGTTGTAACTGGAGCTTTATCTGTAAACAGTTTAATTTTTATCTTGCCCATTGTTGTTTCCATTATTACATAGTTGCCGTCTGCTGTTTTTCCCGGTTCCTGTTTTCCGGCTGTTTCTGTATTTGTCATTGAAGTATCCTTCTTTTCTGTGCTTTGATTTTCGGTTTGAGGTTTTTTGTCTTTATCTGTATTTGTACCGGCTGTTTTGTTTTCAGTTGTTTTTTCATCCACCTTTGCGGTTTCCTTTTTATCACCGCATGAGGCAAACATAAAAGCAATCAGCAAAACAAAAATCATTCCGCTTAATTTACTTACTGACATTTACTGCTCCTTTTGATTTTTATGTTTTAAATTTTGAATTTTTATTTTAGAACTGCTTTAAAAATCTTATGTCATTCTCATAAAACAATCTTATATCGGGAATTCCGTATTTAGGCATAAGTGTTCTTTCTATTCCCATCCCGAATGCAAATCCCGTATATTCATCCGGATCATATCCTACCATTTTAAAAACATCCGGATTAACCATTCCGCATCCTCCAATTTCCAGCCAGCCTGTGTATTTACATATCCTGCAGCCTTTTGCAGAACAGAGATAACATTCCACATCCATTTCCGCCGACGGCTCTGTAAAAGGAAAAAATGAAGGTCTTAATCTTGTTTTTAAATTCTCCCCGAAAAATTCCTTTGCAAAATAATCGAGCGTTCCTTTCAGATCGCTGAAACTTACTTTCCTGTCCACATAAAGACCTTCTATCTGATGGAAAAATGCAAGGCTTCTTGAGCTCACGGCTTCATTCCTGTAAACTTTTCCGGGAACAATCACTCTGACGGGGGGTTTTGTTTTTTCCATTACACGTATCTGCGCAGGAGAGGTATGTGTCCTGAGAAGATAATTCTTGTCCTTTCCTTCGCTGTGAAGATAAAATGTATCCTGCATGTCTCTCGACGGATGATAATCAGGAGTATTCAGCGCATCAAAATTATGATACTCGTCTTCTATCTCAAATCCTTCATAAACCTGAAAACCTATTCTCTGAAATATTTCCGTGATTTCATCAATAGCCTGACTGATTAAATGCTTTGTTCCTTTGTTGAATTTAACTCCGGGAAGCGTTATGTCAGGGGATTCATTGTCCGGAGATTTGCCCGATACGGTTTTTTCCTTCTGCTCATCATAAATTTTCTGAAGGGAAATTTTCAGCTCATTCAGGGATTTTCCCACTTTGCCTTTGGATTCCCTGTCAACGGATTTGAATTCTTCAAACAGCGTATTCAGCAATCCGTTTCTGCTCAGATATTTAAGACGGAATTCTTCAAGAGTCTTTTCGTCTTTGATCAGACCTGATTCGAGATTTGCTTCGGATTTTATATTTTCGATTTTTTCAAGCATCAGTTTTATCCGTTAAAATAAAACAAGGCGGACATTTTTATCCGCCTTATCTTTATCTGAACTAATGTTTAGAATTTATTTTAAAGCAAATTTTACAATTTCACTGAAAGCTTCGGAATTGCTGTAGGCAAGCTCTGCAAGTATTTTTCTGTTGATGTCAATGTTCTTTTTATTCAGAGCGTTAATCAGCTTCGAATAAGTAGTGTCATTAAGCCTTGCAGCTGCATTTATTCTGGTAATCCATAAGCTTTTGTATTCGCGCTTTTTAAGTCTTCTGTCCCTGTATGCATGTGTCAGTCCTTTTTCAACCGAATTCTTTGCAACAGTATATACCTTGCTTCGTGCGCCGACATAACCCTTGGCTTCTTCAAGAATTCTTTTTCTTCTTTTGTGCGAAGCAACTTTGTTTTTTGAACGTGGCATTTATTCTCCTGTAAAAAATTTTATAAATTAAGCTAAAATAAGTCTTTTAACTGTTCTCGTTTCCTGTTCCGAAACAAGTGTTGCTTTTCCAAGCTGTCTCTTTCTTTTGTTGGATTTTTTAGTGAGAATATGACTTCTGTAAGCTTTCTCCCTTTTGACTTTTCCCGTGCCGGTTACTTTAAATCTTTTCTTCGCGGCGCGGTTGGATTTCATTTTAGGCATCTTCTTTTTCTTTGATTGTTTTATTGTCTTCTGAAATTGTATTTTGTTTTTCTTCAGTGCTTTTCGTATCAGGAGATTTTTTCTCTTTTGCCATATTTTCCTTTATAGTCTGTATCTTGTTCTTGTCAGGCAAAAAATATGCAAACAACTGTTTGCCTTCCATCCTCGGAGGCGATTCGAGCTTGCCTATGTCATTCAGTTTTTCAACAATATCTTCCATAAGCTTTCTGCCTATCTCCGGATGTGTAATCATTCTTCCCTTAAACATTACATAAGCTTTTACTTTGTGGCCTTCCATCAGAAACTGTCGTAGATGCTTGGTCTTGAAATCTATATCGTGTGTATCCGTGTTCGGATTGAACCGGATCTCCTTGATATGCATTACATGCTGATGTTTTTTTGCAAGTTTTTCCTTTTTCTGTCTTTCGTAGTTGAATTTTCCGTAATCAACAATTTTACATACCGGCGGTTTTGATGTCGGCGAAATTTCCACCAGATCAAGTCCTCTTGCAGATGCTATGTGCAGTGCTTCACTGCTTGATAATATTCCGAGTGCATTCCCGTCTTCATCCACTACTCTGAGCTGAGGAGCTCTTATCTGTCCGTTTATGCGTTCCTTTTGCTGTTTGCCTTTAATAAATTTTTTATTTAATTAGTTATAATTTTCTTTAAACTTTGACTGCAATTTAATCTTTTCAATAAACTCATTCAATTCATATTTTCCTGTATCCCCTTTTAAATGCTGTCTGACAGAAATGTTCTTATCTTCAATTTCCTTGTCTCCGATTACTATCATATAAGGTATTTTCCTGTTTTCAGACTCTCTTATTTTAAAACCGATTTTCTCGTTCCTGCTGTCCATATTCACCCTGAAGCCTTCTGCTCTAAGTCTGCCGTAAATTTCCTTTGCGTATTCTTTATGTGAATCGGTTATAGGTAGTATATTTAACTGAACCGGCGCAAGCCATAAAGGGAAATATCCCGCATAATGCTCGGTCAGCACTCCGACAAATCTTTCAAATGATCCGAATACAGCCCTGTGTATCATTACCGGCCTGTGTATTTTACTGTCAGCGCCTACATACTCAAGTCCGAACCTTTCCGGCATGGAAAAGTCCAGCTGTATAGTACCGAGCTGCCAGTTCCTTCTGAGACTGTCTTTAACCACAAAATCAATCTTCGGACCGTAAAAAGCACCATCGCCTTTGTTTACTTTGTATTTAATCCCTGCCTTCTCAAGCGCAGACGAAAGCGACTTTTCGGAATTATCCCATACATCTTCTGAACCGATAAACTTCTCCGGTCTGGTGGATAAATATACCTGTACGTCTTTGAATCCGAAAGTATTGTAAACTTCAAAAACTAATTTTATTAAAACTGTAATCTCGTCTTCTATCTGTTCCGGTGTGCAGAAAATATGCGCATCATCCTGAGTAAAGCTTCTTACCCTGAATAATCCGGATAATACTCCGGAGAGTTCATGTCTGTGAACAAGTCCGAATTCATACAACCTGAGAGGAAGATCCCTGTATGACTTCATAGTCGTTCTGTAAACCATCGTGCTTCCCGGACAGTTCATCGGCTTTACCGCAAAATCTCTTTCATCAATTTCTGTAAAGTACATGTTCTCCTTGTAATTGTCATAATGCCCGGACTGCAGCCATAATTTCTGATTGAGAATAATCGGAGTGTTTATTTCCTGATAATCAAGTTCAGCAAGCTTTTCTCTGAGATATTCTTTGAGATTATTCAGAAGAACCATACCGTTGTGATGCCAGAACGGAAATCCCGGACCTTCTTCATGAAATGAAAAAAGCTCAAGCTCCCTCCCTAATTTTCTGTGGTCTCTCTTCTTTGCTTCCTCAAGATTCTTTATATATTCGTCAAGATCTTTCTGTTTCGGAAATGATATTCCGTAAATTCTCTGAAGCATTTTTCTGCTTTCATCGCCTCTCCAGTAAGAACCAGAAACCGACAAGAGCTTTACCGCTTTTACTTTTGAAGTTGACGGCAGATGCGGTCCCCTGCATAAATCAGTGAACTCTCCCTGTGAATAAAGCGATACGGTATCTTCATCCTTTGCAATGGTTTCAAGTATTTCCACTTTATACGGATCAGTTCTTCCGGTCTTAAAATATTCAATCGCATCGGTTCTTTTCAGGTCTTTCCTAACTGGTTTCAGATCTCTTTTTGAAATTTCCAGCATCTTCTCTTCTATCTTCTTAAGATCCTCTTCAGTGAATTTTTTGTCCGAATCAATATCATAATAAAATCCGTTCTCTATCGCCGGTCCCACACCGAATTTCGCGCCGGGATAAAGTTCCTCTATCGCCTGAGCCATAATATGCGAGGTCGTATGCCAGTAAACCTCTTTTCCCTTTTCCGAATCAAATTTGTGCAAAATAACATCCGAATCTTCATTTATCGGAGCAGATAAATCGCGCATTGCACCGTTGACTTCGGCTGCAATAACCTCATCAGCAAGCTTTTTGCTGATTGACTGCGCTATTTCATAAGCCGAGACTCCTCTGATGAATTCCTTAACAGAACTGTCCGGAAATATTATTTTAATTTTATCGCTCAATTGTTATTAATGTCTTTATTGTTATTTTCTGCAACTAATTCGTAATTATTAATTAATAATTCGTAATTGACTAAGTGGACTAAGTGGGCGGTAATGGATTCGAACCAATGACCTCTACGATGTCAACGTAGCGCTCTAACCAACTGAGCTAACTGCCCGTAAAATTGGAACTTTCAAAATACTAAATTTGAGAATTTTTTACAATGACTGTTTTTATCTGAATTCCGGAGACTGAAATTAACTTAAATTATGCGTTCCATTTCATAAAAACCGCTGTCTCAGTAAGAAAAAATATCTGAAAGTATTTAAAATTAAAACTTATCTTGTCAAAATG
>JAEUSI010000076.1 GCA_016788375.1 Ignavibacteria bacterium
TCATCTGGAAAAATTTCCCTTTCGTTTCATTAAAGAATTTAATTAAACCGTCTGCCTGTTTTTCTCAGAGAAACGGTGTTTTAACTATTGTTGCTTTGATTTTTTTATCCCTTACTCCGATCTCTACGGAAGTTCCGGTCTTGTTGAATCCTTTCTCAATGTATGCAAGCCCGATATTCTTATTCAGCATCGGAGAAAGGCTTCCGCTTGTGACAATTCCTATTTCCCTGTCACCCGAATAAACTTTCTGCCCGTGACGCGCTACCATTCGTTCATCAATGGTAAATCCAACAAGTTTTTTAGACTGATTTTCCTTTGCTTTTAATATGGCATCCCTGCCGTTGAATTCGCCTTTGTCTGTCTTGGTAATCCATCCGAGTCCTGCCTCTATTGTGTTGTTCGTTTCATCCATGTCATTTCCGTAAAGTCTGAATGCATATTCAAGACGCAGCGTGTCTCTTGCTCCGAGTCCCGCAGGCTTTATGCCGAACTCCTCTCCCGCTTTGAAAATTGCGTTCCAGAGTTCTTCCGACTTTTTTATGTCAGACGAAGAATAAATTTCAAAGCAAACTTTCTCACCGGTATATCCCGTATGTGAAATAATTGCCGGCTGTCCTGCAATATTTCCGGTTCTGAATTTGTAATATTCAATTGACGATAAATCAATGTCTGTAAGCTTCTGAAGAGTGGCAAGGGAGTATTTTCCCTGAACTGCAAGAAGGGAAATATCATCGGAAATATTCTTCAGCTGCACATCTCCGGAAACATTTTCCTGCATCCATCTGAAATCCTTTTCAATGTTTGATGCGTTTATTACAAGCATATAATAATCCCCGCAATTGTAAACAAGCAGGTCATCCACTATTCCACCGTCATTGAGACACATTGCAGAATACTGAACGTCTCCGGTTTCAAGTTTTGAAACATCGTTTGTCGTGATCTTCTGTACAAATGCAAATGCATCTTTTCCCCTTACTTCCACTTCTCCCATATGAGAAACATCAAATACTCCGACAGATTCACGGACTGCTTTATGCTCTGCAATTATGCCTTCATACTGTACGGGCATTTCGTATCCCGCGAAATCAACTAATTTTGCTTTTAAAGATCTGTGTATATTGTTAAATGCTGTTTTTTTCAAATTCCGGTTTGAATTTTAAATTTTTCTGATTAAGCCTGCTAAATTAAACTTAACTTCGTTTACTTCTTCTGCAGTTTTTCCCAGTCCTTTAAAAATGTGCTGAGCCCGATATCCGTAAGAGGATGTTTTGCAAGCTGTTCAATTACTTTGAAAGGCATTGTTGCTATATCTGCTCCGATTAATGCGCCTTCAACGAAGTGTATCGGATGTCTGACTGATGCTACTAGCACCTGTGTCTGATAATCGTAATTTCCGTAAATCTGAACAATCTGCTGTATAAGCTCCATTCCGTTCTGTGAAATATCGTCAAGCCGTCCCACAAAAGGACTGATAATATAAGCCCCGGCTTTTGCTGCAAGTATTGCCTGAGATGCCGAAAAACAAAGTGTTACATTAGTCTTGATTCCTTCGGAAGAAAAAATCTTTACGGCTTTCAGCCCTTCCTTTATTAACGGAACCTTTACGACAATATTTCTGTGAATTTTTGAAAGTTCCCTTCCTTCCTTTACCATTTCATCGCAGGTAACCGACACAACTTCAGCACTGATATCGCCGTCTACCATTTCACATATCTTCTCGAGCATTGAACGGAAATCTTTATGACCTTCCTTTGAAACAAGAGACGGATTTGTCGTTACTCCGTCAAGAATTCCCATGTCTGCAGCTTCTTTAATCTCGTTTAAATTTGCAGTGTCTATGAATATTTTCATGCTTATTATTTTACTTTATTGGATTTGTGTAAGTATTTTGAAAATAGTTATAATATACTTTTATAAAAAGTGAGAATATTGTTCGGAAGTATATTTTTTAAAACTGACCTCAGATTCACTGATTCATTAAAATATCCGGGCTTCCTGTTTATTGATGTGAAATTTTCAGATAAAAAACTTAAGTTGATACAAAATATTGCATTAACAAAACTCACAGCATAATTTCCGCCAAAAAACGTAAAATACTTTTTCTTTCCAGCTGGTATCCGTCCGAATTAAATCCGATGAACGGCATTTTTATTAGGAAGCATATTGAACTGATAAAGGATGATTTTGAATCAGCCGTAATTCATGTGGAAAAAAAGAATAAAATGCATTCAGTCAGCAGAAATCTTTGTTCCGGGTTTAAAAACGGAGTTATGGTTTATGAAGCTGCATATTTTCCGTCAGAATCTCATATTAAAGTTATCGGAAATATTTCAAATTTTCTGAATTATTATCTGGCAGTATTCAGATGTTTCAAAAAATACCTGAAAGACTCGGGAAAGCCGGATTTAATTAGCGTGCAGGTAGTTTATCCCGCAGGAATTTTCGCTCTTTTTCTGAGTAAGTTTTACGGAATTCCCTATGTTATCAGCGAACACTGGTCAGGATATTCGGATGAAGACGGAAGATTCGAAAAACTTCCGGGTTATTACAAATCCCTTTTCAGAAAAACCTTTGAAAATTCAAAAGGAGTTTCGGCTGTATCGGATTATCTTGCCGGACTGATTAAATATAAAAAACTTTACGGAAAAGAAATTAAAATTATCCCGAATGTTGTAATAATTCCCGATAGTCCGCCGGAAAAAAGAATTTCCGGAGATGAAGTTAGAATTCTTTCTGTTTCGGTTTTGGACGACAAGACAAAGAATATATCACAGGTAATCTCGGTTTTCTGCGAATTATGCGGCAGGTATGATAAACTGAAGCTTAATATTTACGGAGACGGGAGCGACAGAAAGTCACTTGAAGAACTTGCGGAAAGAAATTCTCTTCTGAACAGAAAAATTTTTTTTCACGGAAATTTTTCCAATTCCGAAATCGGAAGGCTGTATTCCGAAAATGATTTTTTTATTCTCAACAGCAATTTCGAAACATTTTCCATTGTTACAGCCGAAGCGGTTGCAAACGGGCTTCCTGCAGCTGTTACAAAATGCGGAGGTCCGGAAGAGTTTATAGATGAAAATTCCGGTGTCAGGATAAATGTAAACGATCCCGCTGACCTGAAAAGCAAAATGGAATATATGATATTAAATTACGCCAGTTTTGATGCAGTCAGAATGAATAAAAGCATGAAACTCAGATACAGCAATGAAACGACGAAAGACAAGCTTGTAAAATTTTTCTTAAATGCAATGAATGACAGGGGATAAATTAACATGAAGATGTTTCTTCTTAAAACAGCACGTATGTATCTTTACAATTCACCCGTAAGGCTCGGAAAGATTCCGCTGATGAAGTTCGCTTCCGCTCTCGGACTTACAAAGGGAGTAGAGACAGTTTCAGTCTTTGACGGTGATCTCAAGATTAAGCTCCGGCTCGACGAATGGATTCAGAAGCAGATTTATTTTTTCGGTGAATATATTCTCGAAGATACTTATGTGAAATTCTGGAACAGCCTTATAAGAAAAGGCGATGTTGTTTTCGATATCGGGGCAAACATAGGTTATTATACAATGCTTGCTGCAAAGCGCATTTTATCAGAAGGAAAGGTTTACAGCTTCGAGCCGGTATCTTCGACATTCGCCTGTCTAAAAGAAAATACAGAGATGAACAATTTTGAAAACATAATTCTTACAAACGCCGGAGTTTCCGATACGAAAGGCACAATGAAAATTTATGTTGCGGATATTACAAACACGGGCACTTCAAGTCTGGCAATGCAGGGAAATTTCAGCGGAGTTACGGAAGAAGCCGGTATAATTACAATTGATGAATTCGCGGAAGAAAACAGGACTGCCCGGGCTGATATTATAAAGATAGACGTTGAAGGCTGCGAATATAATGCGCTTAAAGGAATGAAGAGACTTCTGGAATCGGATAAGCCGCTTGTGCTGATTGAAATAGTAGACGAAAGATTAAAGCTTTTCGATTCTTCGAAAGAAAATATTTTTGATTTTTTCGAAAGCATCGGATTTTACGGATTTGAAATTACGGGTGAAAAAACAATCAGAAAATATCAGAGACCTTCGGAAGGAGGATTAATACTTTTTATGCACAAAGATTATGTTTACAGTTCGAGAGGTCTTGTAAAAACCTGAAATAATCCCGTCACCTGAATCTTCCGAATAAATTAATTCTGAAATACCTGTAAAAGAAACCGTTAATTCTCTCCAGCTCTATTTCTTCGTAAAAATTCAGCAGATAAAGCAGAACAGGAAAAATCAGTACTGCAGTTACTTTTAAAGTCAGAGTCAGAAAAAATCCGCTTATAACGAATCCGAAAAAAGGAAACACAAGCGCCGTATAAACAACGCACATATAAAATATTTTCTTCCATTCATATTTAAAAAAGTAATTACTTCTTGAATATCTGTAATTCAGAATACACAGGAAAACAAACGAGATAAAATTGGCAACTGCTGCTCCGTACATTCCAATAAATGAAATGAGGATGAAGTTCAGAATAATATTGACAACAAGCGTTACAATAAAAAAATAAAGCACATAAGAAGTTTTTCCGGTTACATAAAAACTGAAAAAGCCGATTGTGGAAATGCCGTAGAAAGGTATTGAGACTGCGATCCACGGAACAACATCTTTTGCCTTCCAGTAATCTTTGTTCAGAGCAAGGATTTTTATAAGTTCGGGTGTAAACAGCGAAAGTATAAGAGCAAGATAGATCACACCGAAAAAAAGATATGTGACAGATTTTGTAAAAAATCTCTTTCCGTTTTCATCATTTAATTTTTTCCATGAGATTACCGTGAAGGCAAGAGAAAACGGTCCTATTACAAAAAAATTAAGCACTCCGCAGATATTGTAGGCAAGACCGTAAAGTCCGACCTGAGCAGAATCCTTCAGAAATCCGATAATATATCTGTCCGACTGATTGAGAAGCGTGCTGAATACCGCGGCAAGCATTACGGGAAACGAAAAAGCAATCAGGCTTTTCAGATTTTTTGAATCAAATGAAGGAGTTATATTTTTTAAATAATACGGAAGCAGAATCAGTACAACAGCCAGCGGGGAAATTATTTTCGCTATGAATATGCCTTCAAGCTTAATCTCAGTATATAGAATAAAATAAACCTGCAGGGCAAGATTTATAACTGTAATAATTACGGAAAAGAATGTGTAAAGAAATGCTTTTTCATTTATCCGGAGCAGGAGAAAAATCAGAAATACCATGGTTTCTGCGAATGCGATGAGAGATGCATAAACAATCAGACCCGAATATGAGCCGGACTGAAAAATCAGTTCCGAAAACAGACCCGAAGCAAGATACAAAAAGAATACAAAAATCAGATTAGTGATGAGCAGAAACAAAGTTACCGAAAACAGAAATTTTCTTCTTCCGGCAGTTTCCGGAATACCGGTATACCATTTAACGATACCCGATTCCATTCCGAAAAGAAAGAAGGCAAAGAGAATCTGCCAGAGAGTTTCGATTCTTACGATAATTCCGTATTCGGAAACGGAAAAATTAACCGAATACAGCGGCAGAAGAATGAAGGAAATCAGTTTTGCGGAAACTCTGCTCAAACCGTAAACAGCAGATTGTCTGATTGTATTTTTTAGGTCTTTTAGCAACAACTTAAAATATTAAGTTTAATATTTATAATAAATGTAAGAGTATAAAAAAAAAAAGCAGGATGTTGTCCTGCTTTTAAAAGAGTGTATTTGCCGGAAGGTTATCTGATAAGAATCATTTTCCTTGTTTCGGAAAAATTACCAGATTCAAGCCTGTAATAATAAACACCGTTTGCAAATCCATCTGCATTCCAGTTTACATTATAATTTCCCGCAGTCATATTTTTGTTAAGCAATACTCCGGCTTCTTTTCCGAGAGCGTCATATACAGTAAGTTTTACAAATCCGTTTTCAGGAATCTCAAATCTGATTACTGTAGAAGGATTAAACGGATTCGGATAATTCTGATAAAGTTTGAAAGCGAAAGGAATGTTTTCGGTGTTATTAATTTCGCTGATTATTGCTTCAGCCGGACATTCGTTTATCATAATAATACGGTTGACACTTTGATTAGTCCATTTGGTAACGCTGTCCGAAGTCCAGTTAACAACTATTGAATCAACAACCTGCGCATTGCCGAGACCGAAATGCGACCAAAGTGAAATATCAGAGCCCCATCCGCTTCCGGATGAAACTTCTTTCATCTGAAATAAATCTCCGGCATAAACCCTGATTCTTGCTCCGATACCGAATTTATTCTGACAACCTTTCAGCTTAATTGTAATGTAATTTCCGGTTTCACCGATATTTTTGTACAGGTAATTAAACAGATTGTTAAACCTGTTTGTAACGAAAATGTCAAGTCTTCCGTCATTGTTGTAGTCAACCATCGAACCCGTTACACTCCAGGGTCCTTCCTGACTGACGATTTCGTCTGAAACACGAGTAAAGGAAGATCCGCCGTTATTTTTATACAGAGAATTCATCTGGCCACCGCCGCATAATAACAGATCAGATAATCCGTCATTGTTATAATCACCCCATGTAAAACCGTATCTGTTTGAAGTCTGACCCGGAAGTGAATTACTGGCTGTAAATACTCCGTCGCCGTGATTATAGTAAAGACGGTTATAATTACCCGTCACAAAAAGGTCGAGATATCCGTTATTGTCATAATCATTCCACGCACAAGCTGCTCCCCAGAGTCCTTCATTCACCATAGGCACGTTAAAAATTCTGGTAAAACTTCCGTCTCCGTTATTCTGATACAGGAAATCATTTATCCCTTCATAATTTACAACAAACAAATCCGGCCAGCTGTCGTTATTGTAGTCTCCCCAGGCACAGGCTCTGCTTGAGCCGATGTCGTTTACAATACTTCCGGAAATAATTTTAGTGAAAGTACCGTTGCCGTTGTTCTTGTAAAGAAAATTACTCCTGAATCTGTTTGTCACAAATAAATCCATAAATCCGTCTTTGTTGTAATCTGCCCATGCAGATCCCTGACTCCAGGAATTTTCATCGTTTACCACAATTCCTTCGGTTATAATGCTGAAATTTCCGTTTCTTTCATTATGAAATAATTTATTTTTCGAGTTCTTCGTGCCGCACACAAAGAAATCGAGATAGGAATCATTGTCATAATCGCACCAGGTAAGACCCGAACCTACGATGTTCAGCTCAGCGATTGCATTGTCAAATATTCTAGTAAAACTTCCGTCACCGTTATTTTTGAAAAAAAGCAGCGGACCCGGACAGTCTCCGCAGCTGTCGTCTATTGATGATACTACAAAATCCTGATCGCCGTCATTGTCATAATCACCCCATGCGGACATATTGCTGTAATTTTCTGTTGTGACGACCGGACCGGATGTGACTTTCTGAAAAAATGTCTGTGAAGAAGATGTTACAGGAAGTATAACAAAAGACAGAATGATAAACAAAGTCGTTTTCATATCTACCTTCCTTTCATTTAATGACTGATTAATTGTTAACAGAAACTAATGCAATTAAGCAGAATTAACAATCCATTATTTAAGGTATGTATTACTTTTGCTGAGCTTTAATTAAAAATCAATATTTATTACATCCCCGTTTTTTATGTCACAGACAACATAATACATTCCGTTAAATTCTTTAACCGAATTGCTGCTGTTAGTTTTCACAACGGACGGTTTTGTCTTTAATTTCAGAGTAAAACCTTTGATCTCTGTTTTTTCCGGAAGAGAAATCTGAAAACTCAGACTGTTGTCAGATTCATTTACCAGCACTGAAAGTTCGTTTAATTTATTTCTGTATAAAGCGGCCTCTTCGGGTTTTGTAATCCAGCAGTTTCCGGATTTTACCGAATCAATAAGCTTCTTAAGCGGCATCAGTGTATTTTCGTTATAACCGGTATATTCCGGACTTCCCTGATAAACCATTATCCCGTTTTTCGGCCGAACAACAAATTCATAAAAATCGGATAAATATTTTCCGAAAAGAAATACATCATTCCTCTGATCTTCTTCTGTATAATCCGGTTCAGTTACAATTTTTTCAAAATAATCAGCATCCAGACTGCTTGTCGGTGAAATTTCCTGAATATTAAGAGTCTTGTAAAAAGTATTCTGCGATACCGGAATATTATAAGGAATGACCGATCCCTGATAACCGGTCAGATGATCGATACCTATGCTTGAATCAAAGAGATAACCAATTTCATCTGCGAAAATTAATCCCCAGAAATTCGTAATTCCGAACGGAAATCTTATGCCTCTGAATTTTTTGCCGAATTTCTGCTCATTCATAAGTATTCCCTGGACTATCTGCGAATAATCAAACTTTCCTGCATCTTCCCTGTAATAAAATCCGGACTGCAGCGAAATGTTTTCATTCTGAACGAGAATCTGAAGCTGTGACGGTGTCAATGAAGAATCAATGAAAAACACAGCAGGTACATTTTCCCTGTTTAAAAATCCGGCTACTCTTCCGTACTGATCATCATTTCCGCCGGGATTGAAACTGATGCAAAAAGCCGTCGTTCCCGCAAAAGGCCAGGGATTGATTTCAAATTCATGCTTCTTGTATGAGAATGCTTCATTCAATACATAGTTATAGAAATTTTCTATCTGTTCAATACCGGAGTTTCCGCCTGCATTTGAAGGATGGAGCAGATATGTTGACGTCAGAAGATAAGCCCTGCCTTTTCCGTATTCATTGCTGATAACAGCCGGAATTCTTTCATTGTCTTTTACCCATTCAGCAAAAACCTTTACTTTATCCGAAGTTATTTCGGATGGAATCAGCGCCCATTCATCAAGTTCGTTTTTTTCCTTTATTGTACCGTTCCAGATCTTTACATCTTTTTCTTCAATGGAAAATCCTATCATGTCAATTTCTTTCATCCGGATACCGAACAGTTCAGCGAGCCTCCAGTTATCTTTGTTAAGCTCTCCGTTTCCGTCAACCCTGTCAGTACCGTCTGACATATTTCTTCCTATATTTTCCTCGGCAATTAAAATTCCTCCGCTGCTTACATACTGTCTGATGTTATCCATTTCATTATCCGACATAAACGTAAGAGAGTATTTTCTGTCTCCGTCATTGTAACCAATTGATGTCGGCAGAACGATTATATCATATCCCGAAAGTAACTCCGGTCTCAGAAGCGTGTTTCTGTTGTCAAGTCGCACATAGACTCCTCTCTTTCCGAAAGCTTCCAGCGCTACACATACACCTTCTGAAATATATCCCGCTCCTTCATCTATTCCGGAAGTTACAAACAAAACTTTCGGCAGTCTTTTTGAATCGCCAGCTGCAGTAATTTTGTTCTTTGAATTGATAAGTCCCGGCAATACAAAATAAGCTGTTACTGCGGCGGCGGCAATAAGTATGATTATCAGTATTTTTTTCATGTCATTCATTGGTTTTGTTTTCCAGTAAAACTTCCTGTCCCGGAATTACCGTAAAATAAATTTTATTGTTTCTTGGATTATAAAATCCGTCGTTTGCGCTGTTGCTGATTTTTACAATATTCCAGTCCGTTGTATACTCTATCGTCATAGGTATATTATATATGCTCATATCAAGATTATTCTCAATTTTAACAAAAATCTTATCCCCGAGGTTTGTGATTTTTAATTCCGAGCCTTCCTTCTGCATTATGTATCGTCCGACATAACTTATTGGAGCAATCCAGTGGTCTGAGTTTCTGAGAATTCTCACCTGCTTCTCAAAAGTTGCAGGAGTAACCGAATATGTATTTGTTACATTATGATATCTCAGCAGATTCATTTCCTTTGAACTGTCAGGAAAAATATGATGATAATTCAGTATCAGCCACTTGTCTTCATTCAGATTAACGATATCCTCAAGCTGCTGAATTGTGGGATTGTTATCATTATAAATTGCAATTGTGGCAAGTCTTGTAAAATCGAGCGTGTTTTTAATGTTGGTCTGATCTGTTCCGGTTCTTGCGAATAAGTATCCGGCTTTCTGTGTCAGAGGAAACAGAAAAGGCTTTGTTGATGAATACGGAAAAACAAATGTAAATACAGGCTGATGGATGTTTTTTTCCGTAATGAGCTTAGACTGTTTCATCATTTCAAGTACACGGTCTTCGGGAATTGTATCTAATTTTATGTGTGAAAAATTATGCGAAGCAATTTCATTTCCCTTTTCCAGAAGTTCGCGGGCCTGTTTCCATCCGAATTTTTCTATCGCAAAATTTCCGGTTTCAGCCGAAAGACTCGGATTTTCATCCATCCATTCGGTTACAACCGCATAAGTTGCCGTCATTCCGTATTTCTCCAGAACGGGCACCCCTTCCGTTATCTGAGTCATGCTTGCATCATCAAAAGAAATTGAGACCGCTCCTTTCTTGTTTTCAAACCAGTCTGTCATTTTAAATCCCTGAACTACAGGATCATCATCCTCTTCCGTATTTCCGGCATCAAGCTCATGAAACAGATTCTGAAACATATAAAAGCTCTTCTTATTCCTGAATTTATATTGCGGCTTCTCCCATTTTTCCCATGTATAAAACCCGCTCCTGTTTTCCGGAATCTGCACGGCATTTTTGTCCTGCTTGTCAGTAATGTAAGAATAAATATTGAACCCGTCGGTTTCAATACTTTCCACATCGCCCGTGCCTTCAATGTCGTTGAGAACACTTTTTGAAGACGGGTCGCTTACATTCAGCAGATGCCACGGCAGACGGATTTCGAGTATTTTGTCTTTTTCATTCCAGTAAAGATTTGAATTCGAAGTTTCGGTTTCATCGCTCCTGCCCGGAATCAGCGAACTTCTGTCATATACAAGTCTGTCCGTTTTATTTCCTTCAAGTGACTCTCTTTCCCTGTTGCTCAGCAAAATCTGTCTGACAAATTTTCCGTCGTAATTTTCCTTTGATGCATAGACCGGCAGATAATCATTGTAAATATCTGAATAAACAGAATACCTGTCATCTACGAGAATTTCACCGCTGTCTTTATTCTGTATATCAATCAGAAATTCAATTCCCCTGTCCGGACTTTCATCCGTAAAAGACAGCTTATGATCGCCTTTTATTTTATCGTAAGTATCAATTGCAATGTGCAGGCTGTTTTTATAAAAATCAAAATCCGGAAGATTATATTTCATATAAAAATATTCGGCATCAGAGCCGGCAGACAGTCTGTAATTTCCTTTTGCTGAAATTACATCCTTCTCATTCCAGTCATCTTCGTTACCGTCAAGCTTCTTCGATCGCTGTTCAACCGCAAGCACACCGAAATTCTGTTCGGGATTTTCGAGATTGTGCCAGAGTTTTCTCCTGTTTGCCGGAACTTCAAAATCCATAACGAGCCAGTTAAACTTAAACCATTCATCCATCCATTCAAAATAAACCGCACCGCCGCAGCCGGAATTGAAAATATCCTCGGTAAGCGTTCTGTTAATTTCAGCCTGATCAGCTTCACTGTGTCCGCCCTGATTCATTCCCGAAGGCGTGAAATGACTATTGCCTCTGCTTGACGGTACGCCGTATTCTGTAATCAGCAGCGGCATATCCGGAGTGAATGTTCTGAGCTCTTTCAGATAACTGAAATAGCCGTCCTGTTTTCCTGCTGCATTAAGAGTTGTCTGATATTTTTTGTCGAGATAAATGAAATCCGGATAATACGGATATGCGTGGTAAGAAGCAAAGATTCCCGCTTTGAAAAGATTTGTTACATTGAATTTTCTGAAATCAATAGATTCTATATCATTGTCATATTCCCTGACTTTCTTGTTTTCTATGAATTCACTGCTGTGATACATAGGATCTGTCGGAAGCCAGTTTACAAAAGATACCGGACGCTGGTTTCCGTAGATCTGTGTTTCATAATGAACAGTAAAATCCATCATTTCTGCAAGCCATGCTTCCATTGCATTTCCTTCGGGCAGCGAAATAAAATTTCCGTTATAGCTTTTGCGCAAACTGTTCATTTTATTTGTCACGGTAACTGTCAGAGGTTCCCATTCTCTTCCGAGCAGAATACCGATAGTATAACGCGAAACATCCCTCGCATAAACACCCGATGCATGCCCTCTCAGTTCCGGAATTACTGCATTTCCGTGAATAACGTCTAATACTTCCTTTATTTCATGCTGAAACCTGTCTTTATAGGCAGTTTCAAAATAATTATTGCTGTCGGTTTCATCAGCCCAGACTCCCTGAAGCAGATAAAGAGGCTTGTTGCTGTTTTCGGTGTTATACTGCGCAAATGCTCCGTAAAATTCCGGAGGAAGAATTGTATAAGTCCGGATTGTATTCGAATTCATTTCCGCAATTTTCTTAAACCATTCGAGATACATTTCATAAGTTGAATTGAATTCCGTGGGATAACTTCCCGGAAGCGCAACTCCCATATTTACGCCTTTAAGAAAATGATTTTTCCATTCGCGGACATTTTCACCGTTCACAATTTTGGTTTCCTGTACCGAGATATATTTTTTTCCGGCTTTAAATAAAACCGCTGATTCATCGGCTCTCTTCTGTAATTCCGCGGAAGAAATCAGGGGAATAAGTTTTTTCTTTTCACCTCCGACATTAATCTTTATAATCCTCTGTTCGCGTATTGAATCTTCAAACAGCATCATTTTATAAACTGTAAATCCCAGAAGAAAAATAAATGCAAGAATGATAAGATATTTCAGCTTTGACGATGATGTCTTTATTCCCGAAGGTGTCTGCATGTTATTTTCTGTTAACTCTCCGTGCATTTTTGTTCAAGTTATAGTATTGAAGATTTATTTAAAAGAATAATTGACGGATTTTACAAATTTCCTGATTTTAAAAAATCTTGGTTAAGTTTAAAAAAGTATTATAATTCGCATAATACGGATCATTGTATCTTCCGACACCTATTGATACAGAAAAATTATTGTAATCGTATCCGACTTCAGAATCGAAATCCCATATGAATACATTGTCGGTTGCAATTCTCATCCCGCCGTTTAAATAGAGATAAATTTTCCCGAAAGAGTCGTAAAAATTTGCGAATCCACCCGCCATATTCCTGTGACTCGGTGAATAATAAAGCGGCGACCTGTATTTGAAATTTCTTGCATTGAACAGAATTCCTGCATTGACAACCGGCTCTGAAAAAATTCTGTACTGCAGCTGAACATTGAACATTGTATTCGGATTTCTTGCAGTAGCAGTGTAATCTTCAATATAGTTAAGATCCACTACACCGGCGTAAAATTCAGCCGTAAGATTTACTTTACCGTATGTAAAACTCATGTTATCACTTGCGAAATTCTGAGCGACATCATTCCAGTAATAAAAATAATCGTTTGACAAAGTAAGTATATTAAGAAACGAAAAATCATCATTCTCAATCAGCGCACGGTATGAAAATCCGTAAGAGGTTACCGTCGTATCGCTGATGCTTGCACCTCCGAATAATCCCAGAGAATTGTATGGATTGAAATTGTAATTTGCTGTCAGCACTGTATTGTCATACCATCTTTTTATATCTTCAAATCCCAGCTCTTCTCTTTTTGCATATTCAATTCTGACAACAAGTCCGAGACTGAATTTTTCGCTGAAAGTATTTTTGATTTTGTAACTCTGATAAATCGAAGATGTGCTGTAAAGCTCTTCTGTTTCCTGAAGCAGCCCGCCTGTTGCGCTGACGCTCAAAACATTTTCAGGTTCTTCTTCCGCCTGCTTTGTATCAGTATTTCTTAACAATGATTCGTTGTGTGTAAACAAATTTTTTAAATTAAAATCAGCTTCGTATTCCTGATTAATGACTTCATAAAATATTCCTTTCCGGCAATTTAACCTCAGCGGGTTCAAAATCACTTTTCCCGCATCAGGATAAACACCTCCTGATGAAATCTGACTGTAAATCTGCGGATTTAATCCCAGCAGGAATATTATAACGGATATGCTTTTAAGATTCATACCGGAGTCAGGTTTTAACTTTTACTTCGTGAATTTCCTTTGATGCAATTTCCCGGATTCCTCTTCTTTCGAATTTATTCCATTCACTCTTCTGTCGTATAAAATCAATTCCGCCTTTAAGCTGCGCAAATATTTTGAAAAATGAATAACTGAAATCTCCGGCTATGCTCAGAAAAAGAAGTTTTATCCAGTCTCCTGCTGATTTATACCTTAAAGCATCAATATTTCTCACTGCTTGTTTTTCTCCCCATCTTTCCAGATATACTGTTATTATACTTGTGATAAGAGCAGTCGTAACAGTAATAAACAAAATCATCAGCAAAACCCATTTCGTGTTTATGAGTCCCTTTGCCGCTACAAGTATGATAAAAATAAGGGAAAAAAGTTTAATGAACGGTGACAGGAGTTCAAGAAAAAAATAATACGGAAATGCAAAAAGTCCGGTAGTAGAATATGCAGGATCAAAGAACATTTTTCTGTGAAGAAACATACATTCGGCAAGTCCGAGATGCCACCGCGCCCTCTGCTTGAATAGATTTACCGGTTTATCCGGAACCTCGGTCCAGCACAAAGGTTTTGGAAGAAACACAACTTTAAAAGGCTCTTTGTTTTCATGATGAAATCTCGAAAGTCTAACTACAATTTCCATATCTTCGCAGACAGTACTCTGCGTGCTCCTGAAAATTTCCCTTAAATATCTGTGATGATTCAGACTTGTAAGAAATCCGCCGATTTTCATGAGATCTTTTCTCCTGTATAATGAAAAAGCTCCGGACATTATCAGAAGAGAATTAATTTTACTGAGCCCGATTCTTGAAACAAGAAAAGATTTTATGTATTCGGTTATCTGCCAAAGAACGAGAATATTTTTCGGCATGTTGAAATTCACTATTCTTCCGTCATTTATGACTGTGTCATTGGAAACTGCAAGCTGACCTCCAGACACAACAACTCTTTTGTCACGGATCATGGATACGACGACATTTTTCAGCGAACCTCTGTCAAGCACCGAGTCCGCATCTATTGTACATACAAATTCACCCGAAGAATAATTTATTCCGGCATTAATTGAGTCCGCTTTTCCGCCGTTTTCCTTGTCAATCACTACAATTTTTCTGTCAGCCGTATGATATACATTTGTGATTTCCGCAGTGTTTATAATATCTTCATTCTCCTTATCCGATTTTTCAAAAACAGCGGAACTGAGAATTTTTTCCAGAGTTTTGTCTTTCGATCCGTCATTAACCACTATGATTTCAAAGTCGGGATATTCAAGATTTGAAAGCATTTTT
>JAEUSI010000077.1 GCA_016788375.1 Ignavibacteria bacterium
TAAATACAAGTGACCGTCTGTATTATCGCCTTTGATTGCAAAAAAAATTTCATCTTTCTTTATTGTTCTTGAATCAATCCCTGCACCTGCCGCGTTTTTATTCCTGACGGATTCAGTATTTATTTCATTCCTGAATTTAATTTTAAACAGATCATTAATTCTTATCATACTTTAATCCGATACGGCTGAATATTTTGCAATAATTTCCCTGTCGTCAAAATGCGCTCTGACTCCGTTTATTTCCTGATATGTTTCATGTCCTTTTCCGCATATCAGAAGTATGTCGTTTCCTTCGGAGATTTCAATCCCTCTGCGGATTGCATCTTCACGGTTTTCAATTACTTCAAAGTTTTTCTTTGAACTGATACCTGCAAGTATTTCGTCTATAATCTTCATAGGGTCTTCAAACCTCGGATTATCAGATGTAATAATAGAATAATCGGATAATGCTGTTGCATATTCACCCATAACCGGTCTTTTTGTCCTGTCTTTATTCCCGCCGCATCCGAAAACTGTAATGACTCTTCCGTTTTTGTTTTCACTGTTTACAATCTCTCTTGCTGTCTCTATCGCTTTTTTTAAGGAGTCGGAAGTGTGCGAGTAATCCACAACTGCAACTGCACCGTTGTGAAGTTTAATCCTGTTGAATCTTCCGCTTACTTCCTGAAAATCAGGCAGAGTCTGCTGCAAAAAAGATATGTCTATATCATAATTCAAAACTGAAGTTACAGAAGCAATAATATTGTAAATGTTAAATCTGCCTGCTAATTGTGATCTGAATCTGTAAGCTTCATTTTTATAAAGAGCATCAAATTCAATTCCATCAATTGTAAGCTTTTCGTTTAGTGCTTTAAAATCACTGCTGCATTTAACCGAATAGTATTTTTTTAATGCCTTTGTTCCGGTTAGAATCTTCTCTCCGTATTCATCATCTTTGTTTGAAACAGCAAAATTATTTTCACCGAGTCCGTCAAAGAGTATTTTTTTTGATTCAAAATAATTTTCCATGTTTTTGTGAAAATCGAGATGTTCGCTTGTCAGATTGGTAAAAACAGCCGAATCGAATTTCAGTCCGTAGACACGGTCCATTACAAGAGCTATTGATGAAACTTCCATTATGCAGAAATCTGTTTTTTTGTCAGTCATTTCACCGATCATCATATTCATTTCAGGAGAATCCGGAGTTGTTAGAACTGAATTCATTCTGAATTCCCCTATCTGATAATCTATTGTTCCTATTAATCCTGTTCGGTAACCTGCTTTCTCCAGAAAGAATCTTATCAGATAAGCTGTTGTTGTTTTACCGTTGGTTCCGGTAATTCCGATAATCTTTATTTTATTACTGTTTTTATTGTAAAATTCCCTGCTTACAAGAGCCATCAGTTTTCTGATGTTTTCTGCTTTTATAATTTCGGCTGAATCAGTATGTCCTGACTCATCTTCCGAAAATACTATTCTTGCTCCTTTTCGGATTGCTTCGTGAATATATTTGCTTCCGTCATCTTTGAGTCCTCTGACTGCAAAAAAAATATTTCCTTCGCGAACCTTTCTTGAGTCATATGTTATACCGGTTATTTCACTGTCATTCCAGATAATGTGATTTGAAAATTGTGGAACTTTCCGGAATAATTCTGATAATTTCATTACTGATTTTTACAATAAAGTAGAATTCGTGAATTAGGAAGCTGCCTGGTTCCGGGAAGCGGTGACTGTTCCACAATTTTTCCGCTGCCGTTTATAAATACATCAAATCCGTCTGACAGAAGCATGTTGATCGCTTTTCTTAAGCTTAAATTCTTCACATCCGGCACCACAAGAAGTTTGTCTTCTTTTGTATTGTTGTCTTTTACAACTAACATGACCTTTGTATCATCGCTAAGATTTATTCTTTCATTTGGCGGCGGATACTGAGATTCTATAAATTTTGATCTCAGTGAGTTCACTCTGCTATCATCAGTGATTTTAGAAGTACTGTCGATAACATCAAATTTTAATTTGCTTTCTTTGAGTATTTCCGCTGCATCTTCAAGCTTCAGGTTTATAAGGTTCGGAATAAATAGTTTATTTTCGTTTATATCTGAAATTAATTTAATGTCGGTATTGTCTCCGGAAAAGTTTACATTAACGAAGTCATTCGCAGGCGAACCTGAAGTACCCGTGAAATTTATTATTCTGTTTGCAATTTTCCGGAAAATCGGTGCAGCTACTTTTCCGCCGTAATACTCCCCGGATTTCGGATTATTCAGAATTACCGTAACCAGTATCTGAGGATTATCGGCAGGGAAGTATCCAACAAATGATGAGTTGTGGGATTTGTTTGAATATGCTCCGTCAATTAGTCTCTGTGATGTGCCTGTCTTTCCCGCTATGCTTACTCCTTCAATCTTTGCATCCTGACCTGTCCCTCTTTCAACAACTCCCGTGAGAAGAGATGTCAGCGTTCCCGCTGTATTTTCTGAAACTACTTGTCTTACCTGTGTCGGTTTGAATTCGTATATGACCTGATTGTCATTTCCGAATTCCTTTTTAATAATGCTTGTCTTCATCAACATCCCTTTGTTTGCAATTGCTGAATAAGCATTGGAAACCTGCATTGCATTGACCATAACTTCATAACCTATTGACATGTAAGGAAGTGAAACAGAAGAAAAATCTATAGGTCTTTTCAGTATGCCTTTGTTTTCACCGGGAAGCTCAATGCCGTTATAAATTCCGAATCCGAAATCTCTTGCATACTTATAAAATCTTTCCGCTCCAAGTTTAAGTGAAATTTTACTGAATCCGATATTACTTGATTCTTCTATAATCTGCTGAAATGACATGCTTGATGAACCGTGTATATCTTTTATATTCATTCCCTTGATTTCATTCAGATTATCTGTCTCTATGACTGAATTCTTGTCCTCAAGTTTTTCTTCCAGTGCTGCAGCTGCAGTTATAAGTTTGAAAGTCGAGCCCGGTTCGTAAATATCCGAAATAACCGCATTCTTCATTCCCGATGTATCAGCTGCAGAAATTACATTCGGATCAAATGTAGGATAAGATGTCATTGCAAGAACTTCTCCGGTCTTTACTGATATTACTACAACCTTTCCGCCGTCTGCATTGAAATTTCTGACACCTTCGGCAAGTTCTTCTTCGGCAAATCTCTGTATGTTTATATCAATTGTAAGAACTATATTGTTTCCGTTTTCCGGATCTTTTTTGGGAAATTCAAGTGAAGGTCTGTTGTTTCCTCTTCCGTCTCTCTGCATAATTACAAAACCTTCCTTTCCGGCAAGCTCGCTTTCCATGGATAATTCAATTCCGGTCTGACCTTTATTCTCCATGTTTGTAAATCCCAGTATCTGAGATGCAAGACTTCCGTAATTGTAAACTCTCTTCGGCTCTTTCAGTACAATTATCCCGTTGAATTTCAGTGAATCCAGCCCTTTTGTTGCGGATGATTCGACTTTTCTTTCAAGATATACAAATGACGAATTCTGGGCTGTCAGTTTCGAAAGATATTCTTCTTTGCTTTTTCCGAATGCCTTTGAAAAAAACTCTGCAGCTTCCTCAGGTTTGTCTACCATGTTCGGATCAGCTGCAAAAGAATATTCATATGAATTTGAAACAAGCACATTCATATTCCTGTCAAATATCAGCCCTCTGTACGGCGCAAGTAAAATCTTGTTCTCATACTGTTTTCTGGCAGCTATCTTGTATTTCTCGGATTCAATTATCTGTACATTTACAAGTTTTACAAGAATGACCGTAAAAACCCCGAAAAGAATTATAAAAAGAAAATTTATCTTTCTTCTCTGTATTAATAAGTTATCGGGTTTTTTGTAGTTCTTAAACTGCAAAGTAAAAAGTATTTATATTATTTTAATTTTGATTTCTTTAAAATTATTGTTTTACCTTCATCAACAGAATTTTCCTTGTATGAAAGTGAAAATTTTTCAGATGCTATTGAGTTAATTCTTTCAAAACTGCTCAATTTTTCTATGTCCGTTCTGAGCATGTTGTTGATTTGAATGTTCTTTTTTATTTCTTCTTTCAGCTCATTATTGCTTACTGAAATACTGTTTACATAAATTATATTGCTGATGTATATTACAAGTATGACAGAAGTAATAATGATGGAAATTAAAAAATAGAAAATTGAAATTTTTTTTGCAGGTTTTCTATTCATAAGATTCTAAACTCTCTCAGCTGCTCTGAGTTTTGCGCTTCTTGATCTGCTGTTTTGTATGATTTCTTCAGCTGACGGAGTCACAGGTTTTTTGGTTAATATTTTTAATTTCGGTACTGTTCTTTCCTCGAAAAACGGATTATCACCCGCTTTAAAATTCTTCGAATTTTCTTTAAAAAAATTCTTTACTATCCTGTCTTCAAGAGAATGATATGAAACTATTACTATTCTCCCGCCAATTTCCAGTAAATCCAGAGAATCATTCAGAACTTTTTCTAGGTTTTCAAGCTCATTGTTTACTCTTATTCTCAATGCCTGAAAAATTTTCGCTAAAAAATCAGTTTCATTTTTCCGGCTGATTTTATATTCATCTTTTATTAATTCTGTCAGATCAAAAGTGGTTTTGAATTTTCTGATCTTTCTTCTTTCGGTAATTGCTTCCGTCAGCCTGCGGGCATTACCAATATCTCCGTAGCTTTCAAATATTTCGGACAGTTCCTTTCTGCTGAAAGTGTTTAAAATTTCAGAAGCAGTTAGTTCATCTTTTTTATAAGCTCTCATATCAAGCCCTGTATTTTTCATAAAACTGAAACCCTCTTCCGATTCAAGCTGATATGAAGATAATCCCAGATCCAGAACCAGTCCAAAAATATTTTTTATTTTAAGCTGACCGAGAATTTCCTTAATTTCACCGAAATTACCGTTTATGTAAGTTATCCTGTTGCTAAATCTTTTCAATTTATTTCCGGAATGTTCAATTGCTTCAAGATCTTTATCTATTGATATTACTTTGCAATTTCCCCCGGTATTTTCACAGATCAGATTTGTATAACCGCCTCCGCCAAGTGTTCCGTCTACAATTGTCAGATCACCGTGCCTTTTATATAGAAGAAAACTTACGGCTTCATGAGAAAGAACCGGAATGTGAAAGTTATCTTTTTCCATAGCAAACTGAAATCTGTCAACTTGTAAATCAGCAGTATTATTATATCAAAATCCGGATTCTACGAATTTATTATTTCAGAAACTTTTTCCGCTATCTGTTCATATGTGCCAGTCATTGAATTATCATAATTTTCCTTAATTGCCGGATCCCAGATTTCCATTTTATCCAGAAGCCCAAGCACGATAATTTCTTTTTTGAGCTTTGCAAACTGAATCAGCTGCGGTGGTATCAGAATTCTGTTCTGTGAATCCAGTTCGCATTCATTTACATAATTCAGAAACTGTCTTATAAAAAATCTCTGATCGCTGTTGAACTGATTGTATCTCGTTAACCCAGTTTTTACTTTATCCCATTCATCCAGTGGATATACAAGAAGACATTCATCCATTCCTCTTGTCAGAATCAACTTATTGTCAGCTTCCGGTTTTATATATTTCCTGAATTTTGACGGTAAAATTAATCTTGACTTGGCATCTAAACTGCAAACTGAATGACCCTGAAACATTTTGATTTTTTTAGTAAATTACTTGCGAAATTTAAGTTTTATGAGGGAATGATTAAAAAATTCATGCAAATAAATGAATTTAAGAAATTCCGCCACTTTACTCCACTTTACTCCACTTTTAATACAAAAATACGTAAAATAATATTAAAGTCAAATAAAAAATTGGATAGGAGTATATATATTAAAGTATATTTTGAAATCTGAATATAACCTGTAATAAAAAATTGGATGAATAAAAAAATTTCACGTTGTTCCGAAGAATTATATAATCCTTTCATTAATTTTTTAAATTAGTTAGTTTGCAAAACTTCAGAATTTTTATATTGGACTTCATTTAATAACTTCTTATATAAAAACAAAGCAGCTTATTACTTTAAATAATTTTTAAGACATTGAAACTGCGTTTTTTAACATTTGTAATAATTACATTTTTCGGAATACAAAACATTTCATATTCTCAGCTTTTCCCGAGATTTTCAATTGCCGGCGGTCCTACAATTGGCTGGCAGTTTCAGAACACCAACTCATTAAATGAGCAAATGCAGGAGATAGGAATTCCTGCATTTCCTTCAGACGGATTTCTGACACTCGGCGGCGGCGGTTTCATAGAGCTGCCTGTAAAGGGTCTGACCTGGCTTCGTATAGGAGGGTCAGGAACAGGATTTACTTATGAAAGAAATACAGTTACTTCAGATAATATCACAAAAACAGTTTATTATTCATACGGGTCCGGCGGAATTACGGCAGAATACATTATGCCGGTCAGCAAAACATTTGAATTAACCGGCGGACTGTATCTTTCCACGGGTAATTTAACCCTGCAGTTATATCAGAGCACTCCGGATTTCGGCAACTGGAATTCCATTTTTAATGAATTCGGAAACAGCACAGCTACTCAGAATACAGCAACAAATCTGAGTGTCAGATTTTATTCGGTACAGCCGACAATCGGCGCAGGAGTGTTCATTACTTCATTTATGTATGCAAAACTGAATGCAGGATATATGTTCGGATGGAACGGTGACTGGTATGCGGATAACGATGTAAAAGTTTATAATGCTCCTTCGGGCATTGAAGCAAACGGATTTAACATAAATTTCGGATTGAATTTCGGCTTATTTACAAAATAAATTCTATGAAAAACATAATGGTAACCGGTGGAGCTGGATTCATCGGCAGTAATTTTATCAAATACGTTCTTGCAAATTTTGATTACAATATTATCAATTTTGATAAACTGACATATGCAGGAAATCTCGAAAATCTTTCTGAAATAGAGTCTGATAAGAGATACAGATTTGTCAAAGGGGATATTTGTGAAAAAAAAGAAGTCGAAAAAACTGTTGAAGAATACAGTATTGATGCAATTGTTAACTTTGCCGCAGAGTCGCATGTTGACAGGAGCATACTCGGTGCAAAGGAATTTATTAACACAAATGTAATGGGCACACATGTTTTGCTTGAAGTATTAAAGGAAAAAGGACTGGAAAAATATCTTCAGGTTTCAACGGATGAAGTTTACGGTTCTCTTCCTGAGGATAAAAAAGAAATTCTCTTTACAGAAAAAACCCCGATTACGACTAACAGTCCTTATTCAGCCAGCAAGGCATCAGCAGATCTCCTTTGCAATGCATTCTATCATACTTTCAGGCTTCCTATTCTGATTACAAGATGTTCAAATAATTACGGACCTTATCAGTTTCCCGAAAAACTCATTCCACTGATGATAGCCAAAGCTTTAAACGGCGAGAAACTCCCTGTTTACGGAGACGGGAAAAATGTCAGAGACTGGCTGTATGTTCAGGATCACTGCTCGGCTATAATAAAAGTTCTTCAGGAAGGAACGCACGGTGAAGTATATAATATTGGCGGAAACAACGAATGGTACAATATTGACATAGTAAAACTTATACTCGATAAACTCGGAAAAGGCGAAGATATGATTCAGTATGTAAAAGACAGACCCGGACATGACAGGCGATATGCAATTGATTCTGCGAAAATCATGAATGAACTGGGCTGGTCTCCTGAGTATAATTTTGAATCCGGAATTGAAATTACCGTAAAGTGGTATATTGAGAACATGAACTGGTGGAAAAAAGTAATGAGCGGAGAATACCTTAAATATTATGAAAGAAATTACGGAGAGAAAGTAAATCAGTAATTATCAGACTATAAATTCCGGCAGTATATTAACAAAAGTGGAAAATTCTTAACTGTGAAATCATTTTTTATTGGTTTGAATTTTTTTTAATTAAAAATTATTTTTGATGATATCAATTAAATTATGTCGATAAAAGTAGAAAATCTAACAAAATATTACGGCACACAGGCAGCTGTCGATAATATTTCATTTGAAATAAATACCGGTGAAATTGTAGGGTTTCTTGGTCCTAACGGAGCGGGAAAATCCACTACAATGAAAATGATTACAACATATCTGACTCCTAATGCCGGGAAAATTTATGTCAATGATCTTAATACAGAAACAGAATCCCTGAATGTAAGAAAAACTATCGGTTATCTTCCCGAACAAAATCCTCTGTATCTGGATATGAATGTTCTGGATTATCTGGAATTCGCCGCAGAGTTGGAATCAGTTCCAAAAGAA
Organism: Ignavibacteria bacterium; assembly: GCA_016788375.1. Taxonomy (GTDB): domain Bacteria; phylum Bacteroidota; class Ignavibacteria; order Tepidaquicellales; family Tepidaquicellaceae; genus JAEUSI01. The sequence continues at coordinate 8,237 of JAEUSI010000077.1, forward strand.
AATATCAGCAAGTCAATCAGCAGAATGGTAGATGTCTGCGGTCTCGGAGATGTAAAGCATAAGGATATAGGAGAATTATCCAAAGGATTCAAACAGCGTGTGGGGCTTGCACAGGCAATGATTCACGATCCTGATGTTTTGATACTTGACGAACCAACATCCGGTCTTGATCCAAATCAGATTATCGAAATCAGAAAGCTTATTAGACAGCTTGGTAAGGAAAAAACTCTTGTTCTGTCTACTCACATTCTGCAGGAAGTTGAAGCAACATGCGACAGAGTTCTGATAATTAACAAAGGACAGATTGTGGCTGACGGGACTCCGGACTCACTTCAGGAAAAATTCAGAGGTCAGATTCAGATAAGTCTAACACTTAAAAAAGATAATATTGACAGAGATGTAATTCTGAAAGCTGTTAACTCAATAAGAAGTATTGAAAAAGCAAGGATATCAAAAGAAGACGATAAATCATTCCACCTTATTTTAGCCGTGAGCAAAGGTGAAGATGTAAGGGAAGATATTTTCAGAAAAATTGTTTCAATGAATCATGTAATACTCGGACTACATCAGGAGGAGACTTCTCTTGAAGATATTTTCAGACAATTAACAACTAAATAGGAAAGAAATAAAATTCATATGAAAAACATACTAACTATATTCAGAAAAGAACTAAGGTCATATTTCAATTCACCGGTAGCATATATTGTTCTCATTGTATTTCTGATAATCACAGGCTGGTTTTTTACGAGCAGTTTGTTTCTTGGAGGAGTAGTAACAATGAGGAATGTGTTTGATATTATTCCGTTTATTTTTCTTTTCTTCATTCCTGCAATATCGATGAGAACTTTTTCGGAAGAAAAAAAATCCGGTACCATAGAACTGTTGCTTACAAAACCGATTACTGATACTGATATTGTCATGGGTAAATTTCTTGCAGCCCTGACATTAACCGGAATAGCACTTGCCTTTACATTGATTTATGTGATTAGTCTTACGTTTCTCGGAAAGATTGATACGGCTTCGATAATCGGATCATACATCGGATTGCTGCTGATGAGCGGGATATATATAGGAATTGGTATTTTTGCATCCTCTCTTACGGAAAACCAGGTTGTGGCATTTATTATCAGCTTTCTGATTGTGTTTGCGCTGTTTCTGCTGAATAAAGTTCTTATTTTCCTGCCGACTTCGCTTGCTTCAGTGCTTGAATATATCAGTATTGATTATCATTTCGGAAACATTGCGCGCGGTGTTATAGATTCAAGAAATATTATTTATTATCTGAGCGGTATTACGATATTTATTCTGCTTACAAAAGCATCGCTGGAAAAAAGAAAATGGCTGTAACATTTAGAAATATATTTTTTAAAATCAGTGTAATCAAAATAATTTAATGAATAAGAAAGACGCATTAATAAAATTAGCCTTAATAATAGGGATTATTGTAGTAATAAATGTCATATCGAAAAGAGTATTCACAAGGATTGACCTGACTAAAAACAAAACATATACTCTTTCAAAAGTCAGCAGGGACATTGTTTCCAATCTTGATGATAAGCTTCTTGTAAAAGCCTATTTCAGCAATAATCTACCGCCTCCCTATAACAATTTAAGAAGGCAGGTTCAGGATCTTCTTGATGAATACAGATCTTATTCCAACGGAAATATGAATTATGAATTTCTTAATCCAACTTCTGAAGGTGAAGGCGAAGGAAATGAACTCGATAAGGAAGCCCAGAAATACGGGATTCAGCAGGTTCAGATTCAGGCTATGGACAATGATAAACTCGAAGTAAAAAGAGCTTATCTCGGATTAGTGTTCCTTTACGGAGGAAAACAGGAAGTTATTCCGGTTGTTCAGACGGCTGATAATCTTGAATATGAAATTACTTCAATTATAAAAAAGTTTGTAACGGAAAAAAAGAAGAAGATCGGATTTCTTACCGGTCACGGAGAAGTGGAGCTGAGCAAACTGTCTCAGATTCAGTCTGTTCTTAGTCAGCAGTATGATGTTACTTCGGTAGATCTGAAATCAACCGGAGTAGTTGATCCTGATCTTTCAACGCTGATTATCATGGCTCCCAAAAAAGAGTTTAATGAAAGCGATAAGTTTAAAATTGACCAGTTTATAATGAGAGGCGGAAACGTTGCGTTTCTAATAGACAAAGTTACTCCGAATTTTCAGCAGCAGATTGTAATGGGTACGGAACTTAAAACAAATCTTTCTGATCTCCTGATGAATTACGGTATAAACATAAAACTTGATCTTGTAAAGGATCTGCAATGCTCTGCAGTTCAGGTTCAGTCTCAGATCGGATTTCCTATTTCCATGAATTATCCGTTCTTTCCTGTAATCACTAATATTGCAAAGAATAATCCGGCTTTTAACAATATAAAAAGCGTTGTACTGACATATACAAGTTCGCTGGATACGAATAATGAACAGGCTAAATCAGTTAATATTACTCCGCTACTCACCACATCAGACAGATCAGGAGAATCAACGGGGTTTTTCTTTCTGAATCTGGAACAGTTTCAGAACATGGATAAAAAAGCCGCTGATTCTATATTTAATATGAAAGGATTAATGGTCGGAGCAATTTATTCCGGAATGTTCAAAAGTTTTTATGAAGGCAAGGAAATGCCATCCGACACATCGCAGGGCTGGGTGCAGTATACCGGCCAGAGATTAGGTCAGTCAGCAAAAGAAAGCAAGCTCATCGCTATCGGAGACGGTGATTTTGCAAATGAGGAGAACAAACCGCCGAAAGAAAATCTGACATTCTTTGTAAACATGATAGATTATCTTATGGATGATGTCGGACTTGCAGAAATCAGAACCAAAGCATCTTCAGAATCACCAATAGAAGAAACTTCTGATTCAACGAAGAAATTTATTAAATATTTCAACCTGATTTTCCCGCCGGTTCTTGTTTTACTGATAGGACTTTATAAATGGAATCAGAGAAAGCAAAAGAAGAAAAATTTACAGTTGAAATAAAAATTAACTAATAATCTTAAAGAAATAATGAAAGGTAATAAAACATTTTTATATCTTGTGATTTTTGCGGGACTGCTTTTAATTGCATATTTTGTGACTACTGACAGAGGCGAGAAAACCTCAAGTTATGATCTGAAGGAAAATAAATTCTTCGAACTTGATTCCGCAAAAGTTGACAAGCTTGAAATAAAGTATAAAGACGGGGATTTAGTGCTGTCAAAATCTACCGGCGAATGGAAGGCTGTTTCTCCCTTTGATTACAATGTTGTTCCTTCTCTTGTAGATAAAGCTGTCTCTGGATTAAAAAACATGAGACTGGAAAGCATTATTTCCACTAATCCGGAAAAGAAGGAACTGTACGGATTTAAAGATTCCGAACAGGCGGAAATTTCTGTTTATGAATCCGGAATATTAAAAGGAAAATTTTTGCTCGGCAGCTCTTCCGCTGATAATTCTTCTTATATTAAAAAACCGGATAATGACATTATTTATATTGCTGACAATGTAGACAGGAACAATTACGTAAAGCCGCTTATAAATGACTGGAGAGATAAGCGGATTGTTAACATCCCTAAACAGGGAGTTAATTCAATTGAGTTTGTTTATCCGGACGAAACGTTCATGGTAAAGAAGGATTCAACCGGAAAATTTTTTGTAGGGCAGGATACAACGGGTAAAGTATTTGACGGAATTCTGAATCTGCTAGAAAAGTTTGAAACCAACAGTTTTAAAGACACTCTGATTACTGATTTTTCAGGATTTGTAACCACGGTAAATATCGACTGGGGAAATAAAACACAGATGAAATTCATGAAGACAAATACTGTTCCGGCAAAATATCTTCTGAAAGTTGAAGGCGACAATCAGATTTATGAACTGGAAGACGGTTATGCAATTAATCTCCTGAAAAAAAGAAAAGATATTTTAAGCAATTGATTTTCATATAATCGAAATCTTGTATTTCTTTTTTAATCATTAACAATTAAGTTAAACCATGCTGAATTTAATAGGTTTGATTGTTACCAGCTATCTGATAGGAGCAATACCTTCCGCCCTAATAGTTGGCAGGATTTTTAAAAAGATTGACATAAGAAATTACGGCAGCGGTAATCTCGGTTCTACAAATGCATTCAGGGTACTGGGAGCTCCTCTCGGAATTCTTGTACAGGGAATGGATATTTCAAAAGGTCTTATCGCAGTACTTTTCATTACAAATCTGTTTTATTCGCATCTTCCCTTTACAAATTATACTCCGTTTGAAGACATAACAGTTTTAAAAATTATTGCCGGTATAAGTGCGGTTCTCGGGCATACATTTTCCGTATTTGTAAATTTCAAAGGCGGAAAAGGCATAAATACTGCTCTGGGAATGCTTATCTCTCTTGCACCGGTAGATGTCGGCATCAGCGTCGGGTTTTTTATTGTTACGGTATTATTTTCAGGTTATGTTTCATTAGGATCTATAGTAGCATCGTTTTTCTTTCCTCTTATAATGTTCACCAGAGAAAATATTTTCAAAGTGGAAATATACGGATACAACACTTTGATTTTTTTCAGTATAGCCATATCGTTGCTTCTCATTTACAACCACCGTGATAACATAAAAAGACTTCTTTACGGAAATGAAAACAGGTTCGATAAATTATGGATTATCCGGATATTCAGAGTTAGAGCACCTTTGGCAAAATAATTTATTAATCTGATTTTCAGATGAAGATCGCAGTACTCGGAGCAGGCGGCTGGGGAACAACCCTTTCAATCCTGTTAAATGAAAACGGACATGATGTTACATTGTGGGAATTCAATTCCGAGTATGCAAAAACATTAGCTGAGTACAGAGAGAATTTCTATTACCTTCCGAAAGTTAAAATTCCCTCTGATATTGAAATTACAAATGATCTTGAGTACTCAGCACGCAATAAAAATGTTATAATAGTTGCTTCTCCGACACAATTTATAAGGCAGAGCCTGATTCCTTTATACAATTTTAATTTTAAGAATTCGCTTCTTGTAAGTGTTTCCAAAGGAATTGAAATAGGCACATCAATGCTGGTTTCGGATATTCTTCTCGATATTTTTAAATATGTAAAGAAAAAGAATATTCTCAGTCTTTCGGGTCCGTCTCATGCCGAAGAAGTATCCAGAAAAATACCGACAGCTGTTGTATGCGCAGGAGATGATATTTCAAAAGCAGGAATTGTTCAGAAAATGTTTTCGAATGATTTTTTCAGGGTGTATACTAATAATGATCTTAAAGGAACAGAAATCGGCGGCGCTTTGAAAAATGTTATAGCTATAGCTGCAGGTATTTCGGACGGAGCAGGATTCGGTGATAATACAAAAGCTGCAATTATGACGAGAGGAATAAATGAAATAATGCGGCTCGGGATGAAAATGAAATCAAAACGCGAAACTTTCTTCGGGTTGTCGGGAATAGGTGACTTGATTGTCACTTGCTCTTCGGTGCATTCAAGAAACAGAAACGTCGGTGAGCAGATAGGTAAAGGGAAAAAACTGAAATCTATTCTTAAAGAAATGAAAATGATAGCAGAAGGCGTTACTACAACTAAGTCTGCTTACGAATTGTCAAAAAATCTTAATATTGAACTTCCCATCACTCATCAGGTTTATAATATACTTTTTAAAGATAAAGATCCTTTAACAGCAACCGGAATTCTGATGAAGAGAAACCTGAAAGAAGAAATCTGAAAGAATTTTATTTTATCAGAGCCATTCTGATTACTTTACTAATTCCTTCTGCTTCCATTTTACAGAAATAAATACCTGCTGCGAGAAAATCAGCTGAAAAATTAACCGAATAACTTCCTTCAGTTTTGTAATCATTTACTATATTTCTGACTTCTTTACCCGCTGCATCGAAGATTATTATGGAGACAAATCCGTCTTTTTTAAGAGTGTAATTTATAACTGTGCTTGGATTGAAAGGATTCGGATAATTCTGTGAAAGTCCGAACAATCCGGGATTTCCAATATTTATTTCTTCATTCAGAATAATGTAACTGCTGTTTCCGTTGTAATCTGTCTGTTTTAATCTGTATTTGTAAGTACCCGGAAATAAATTTTTATCTACAAAATTGTATGTATGACTTTCATTTGATGTGCCGTTTCCCCTGACAAATCCTATCTTTTCCCAGCTGTTTTGAGATGAGTATCTTTCAATTTCAAAGCCGGAATTATTTAACTCTGAAGCGGTACCCCACTGAAGTCTTACATCATGTTCGGCTAATCTGAAATTAAAAAATGAAATCTCTACCGGAAGCGTTCCCCAGTCATAATTAACTGACATAAGTCCCGCAACGGGCTTCGCAAGAAAAAGTTTTCTGCAATTGTAACTTCCGGATCCGAAAAGCATTCCTGGCGGAAAAATAAAATTTCCTCTTGCTTCAATAATACCGATACCTGAACCGATAACCTGTACCGGCTGAGAATACCCGTTTAATGTATTTACGCTGTTTGTACTAAGATGACCCGGAGAATATGAAAGTGAAAGTGAAATATCTGTTACAGAAATCAGATTTCCATTTTCATCAGTTGTTTTTACAAGGAAAAATTCAGGGTCATTATCCATAACAATTTCAGCCGTAGCCGGCAGATAATAATTATCAGTATCTGATATTGTCTCAGAAATTATCTCCCCTGCTCTGTCTCTGATTATCTGATTGTTTACGGTATTTAAGTTTACATTAAATGAAAATTTCCATATTGCAAGCTGAATAGCTGCAGCTTCATTGTCAAGATTTTCCAGCATTCCCTGATAAGATGCTTTATATGGATAGTAGTTGTTCAAAACAGAAAGCACATTTCTCTGAATAACTCCTGAAGAATCAGTTATGTCTGTATAGCATGTATCCGGAATTAAAAGCGGTCTGCTAAAGCTGACAGAATAAAAAAAGGAAGGATTATCGTCAACAGTCCCG
>JAEUSI010000078.1 GCA_016788375.1 Ignavibacteria bacterium
AAACAATCATTTTGAACAGATTTTGATTTTACCTGCTCAGATATAATATTCGAAACTCCCGCTTAAATGAATAATCCCGCTTTCCTGAAATACTGATAAAGTTCAGTCGTTGTCAGTAAATTCATATTTTTAATCCTTTCCGGTTAATACATCTTTTTATCCGTTAAGAATCCAGAAGAATTTTTTTAAAATAACATATTAATAACAAATGGCGATCTTAATTTTTTTTCTTGCAAACTGGTATTTGTCTCTGTTTGCACAATCATTTCTTCAGCACAGATATGCTGCACATGCATCCTTTACGATGAATAAATTCTGGGAACGGTTCTTTTATATCTTTGCGTATTTTGTTCAGGGTTCATCTTATCTGAGCGCAAGGGCATACGGAATACTTCACAGAATGCATCATGCATACGCCGATACTCCGAAAGATCCTCATTCCCCGAAGTATTTTTCAAATCTGTTTACAATGATGTGGAATACAAAAAAGGTGTATGCGGATATTTTCGACAACAGAATGGAAGTCGAGCCGAGATTTAAAAAAAACCTTCCCGACTGGCATGCGCTTGATGTATGGGGGCAGTCACTGACAAACAGATTAATGTTTGTTTTCTTTTACATCGGATTTTATATATACTTTGATGCATCGTGGTGGATGTACGGATTAATTCCGGTTCAGGTTTTAAGCAGTCCGATACACGGATCCATAATCAACTGGTTTGCGCATAAGTACGGCAAAAAGGAATTTGACATAAACAATACATCAAGAAACCTTATGCCCGTGGATTTTCTGATGATGGGTGAAGATTATCACAATAATCATCATAAGTTTCCCTCAAGCGCAAACTTCGGATACAAGTGGTATCAGATAGATCCGACATACATGGTTATGCTTTTACTTGACAAGGTCGGGATAATTCAGATAAAGAATAAAGGCAAACGGCTTGTAACCGAGTATTAGAACGGGAGTTCAGTGCAATCTTACTGACCGGGATGAGAATTCCGGAGACGCAATTGAGATCTTATTACCGCTGAGAATTTATGACATTAAGTTAAAGATAATAAGCATTTTAACTTGTGACATTTAGTCTTTGCGGTAATTTTTTTTTGACCTGTTATTCAAACGGAGAAAAGAATTACCGGAACGGATTGTTAAAAGTATTGAAAATAAATCTGCTTATTATATTTTACAGTAAAAAATAAAATGTGCAGACAATATATAACAGCAGTTAAAATGTCGGGACTCAGAAGACTGCTGAAGTCTCTGTATAATGAGGATATAAGAATCAGATTAACGCAGGAGATTGAGACTGCCGAAGAAAATCTCGAAGAGGAAATCGAAAGGGAAATTGAAGAGCAGAGAGGTAACGGCATTGATGAATATTATCCGGATGCAGTTCTGACGCACAGGATACCCGTAATAGCTTATGATAACGGCATAAAGTATCTGACAGAAATGAAATGGGGAATTCAGTTCGATCCCGAAAAGAAATCACCTCTTATATTCAATTCGCGCGATGATACAGTAAGCACAAAGCCCTTCTGGAAAAAATTATTTGACAGAAACAGAATACTTATACCTATGACGGGATTTTATGAATGGAAGGATATCGGTCAGAAGAAAAAGCAGAAGCTTAAGCTGATACTTAAGAATAAAAAACTGTTTTTTGTTCCCGGGCTTTACTGGAAAAACAAAGAAGGCGTTAATGAGTTTTCGCTGATAACAACATCGCCGAACAGTTACGTAATTAAAATCCACAGCAGAATGCCTGTGATACTCGAAGATAAATCTTTAACAAATTATTTTACGGATTCGCTTGAAGAAAATATTGAAAAACTCAAACCGTCGGTGGAAGAGATACTGATTTCGGAATAAATATAGAAAAAGCTTAATTAATTTCTTCAGAACAATTCATAGTTTCAGTTTTCTCATAGCCGGTGAAAAGACTGCGACAAAAGCAACAATCAGAATTGTCATTGTTCCGCCGAAGATAACCGACGGAACTGTTCCGAGCAGCTTCGCAGCAACGCCGGATTCAAACGCGCCGATTTCATTTGAAGAACCGATGAAAATGCTGTTGACAGCAGAGACTCTTCCTTTCATATTATCAGGAGTCATAAGCTGAATAATTGTCGCTCTTATTACAACACTCACGCTGTCAAATGCTCCGCTTAATGCAAGTATAATAAGAGACAGATAAAAATTTTTCGAAAGCCCGAATACAATAATACATATTCCGAATCCGAAAATACTTATGATTAAATTCTTCCCGGCATTTTTTGTGAATGGTCTTCTTGTCATATAGACTGCCATAAGCACGGCGCCGACAGAAGGCGCAGCCCTTAACGCACCGAGACCTTCGGGACCGGCGAAAAGAATTTCACCTGCAAAAATAGGCAGCAGCGCAACAGCACCGCCGAACAGAACTGCAAACAGATCGAGTGAAATCGCGCCAAGTACGATTTTTTTATCAAATACAAACTTAAGCCCGGCGGTTAACTTTTCCTTTAAAGACTGAATTCCAGTGATTTCCGGAACGGGTTTTTTCCTGATCGGGGTGATCAGCAATACAGAAATCAGCCAGAAAATTACAATAACCGTAAAAGTATTTGCAGCCCCGAAAAAACCGTAAAGCAGTCCTCCTATAGCCGGACCGGTGACTGCTCCAGTCTGCCATGATGTGGTGTTCCATGTGATTGCATTGGGAAGTGTTTCTTTGGGAACAAGCTGTGAAACGAATGCAAAAAATGACGGTGCGGAGAAACCTCTTCCTATTCCGGATACAAAAATGACAGAATACATTAAAAAGAGCTTGTTTGAATTAAGTATTTCAAACTTATCCGTTGAAATAATCAAAAGCGCAGCAGAGCACAGAGTCATTAGAAAAACCGAAGATAAAACTATTTTCTTTCTGCTGCTGATATCCGTTATATGTCCGGCGAAAAGAAGCACTGAAATAGATGGAACAGCTTCCGCAAGTCCGATAAGACCGAGAGACAGAGGATCTTTTGTAATTTCATATATCATCCATCCGACAATTACAGCCTGCATCTGCGCAGCAATAGTAATACAGAGTCTTGCTATGGTAAAGTTTCTGAATTCCCAGAACCGAAGGGCAGCATAAGGATCGGGTTTCTCGACGGAAGAATCGGTTTTTTCCAATTGTTTTAAAATTTAAATGCAATCTGCTTTATTAAGAGAGATATTTCAAGTTTGTATTTTATGGATAAAACAAGTGAAGTGATTATTAGCCGGAAGTATACTGAGAACCTCATCAGATAATATTAATTTTGCATCCTGAACGTATACGGCAGAAATATATTCAGCTTCCCGAAGAAATTCAAACTCATTGCAGGGATTTAAGAAAAACAATTATACTTTCCGGGCATTTGTACAACTGCGGAGAATAATTCCCGTTTCCGGGGGGTGCTACGCAATAATTCTACTCAGTCATTCAATTTTACACTTGCGAAGTCATCCTGCGGGAACGGAGGGTTGAAATTACTTTAATTCTCCTGTTTGCACTGTTCATCCTCAAGATGCTCCGCAATAATTCCACTCCGGCATTCAATTTTACACTTGCGAAGTCATCCAGCGGGAAACATTGTGTAATTAAAGGATTAGCCTGAATCAGTATTCTGTGCAATATTAGTCTGTATTATTTTACATCAAAAAAATTTATTTTACATAAAGAAATAATAAGTCTCAATTACTCAACAGGTATTAATCTTTGTTTAACATTCATGAAACAGAATAATTTTAAGGATCCGCTGAAGAATGCAGAGATGACAATAAAAACCGGCGTTTATGCATGATGTAATAAGAAAGCATTTAATCACTCAGTCAGATTTCCATCCGGGAATAAGCAATAATCTTTTTAAATCATACCGAGGAGTTTTAAATTTCAGTTTTAACACACACAGCTACAAAAAATATATTACAAAACTTATCACAAATTATTTTATTTATTATGGCAACTAAATACGTTTATTACTTCGGCAGCGGAAAAGCCGAAGGCAGGGCAGATATGAAGTCTTTGCTGGGAGGCAAAGGAGCTAATCTTGCAGAGATGACAAACATTAAACTTCCGGTTCCGCCCGGATTTACTCTGACAACTGAAGCATGCAATTATTATTATGCCAATAAAAAGAAATATCCGAAAGAACTCAGAAAGCAGGTTGAAGATGCTCTGAAGAAAGTTGAAAAAGACATGGGAAATAAATTCGGCGACGCAAATAATCCCCTGCTTCTCAGCATTCGTTCGGGAGCAAGGGCTTCAATGCCCGGAATGATGGATACTGTGCTGAATCTAGGTCTGAACGATTCAGTTGTAAAAGGACTTATTTCAAAAACAGGGAATGAAAGATTTGTTTATGATTCATACAGAAGATTCGTGCAGATGTACGGAGATGTTGTGATGGATCTTAAGCCGAAGGACAAGCATCAGATTGATCCGTTTGAGGAAATCATCGCCGAAAAAAAGAATAAAAGAAAAATAAAAAGCGATCTGGATTTTACGGCTGAAGATCTGAAAGAGCTTGTATATGAATTCAAAGCGGAAATCAAGAAAGACACCGGAAAGAATTTTCCCGATGATCCGATGGAGCAGTTATGGGGTGCTGTCGGAGCGGTATTCAGATCATGGATGAATGACAGGGCTATAGTTTACAGAAAGCTGAACAACATTCCGGTTGAATGGGGAACTGCGGTGAATGTTCAGTCAATGGTTTTCGGAAATCTCGGAGAGACCTCCGGAACGGGAGTTGCATTCACGAGAAATCCTTCAAACGGTGAAGACGTTTTTTACGGCGAATATCTTATGAATGCGCAGGGTGAGGACGTTGTTGCGGGAATCCGTACACCGCTTCCGATTTCCGAACTGAAAAAGGCAAAGCCGAAAATTTACGCTCAGCTTGAAAAAGTAAGAAAGATTCTTGAGAAGCATTATCACGACATGATGGACATTGAATTTACGATTCAGGATGAAGTGCTGTATATGCTACAGTGCAGAGCGGGAAAAAGAACCGGTTACGCTTCGGTGAAGATTGCAGTTGATATGGTAAAGGAAAAATTAATTGATGAAAAAGAGGCAATAATGAGAGTTGATCCGGAACAGCTGAATCAGCTTCTGAGACCGATATTCAGTTTGTCCGAAAAACAGGAAGCAATAAGAAGCGGAAGACTGCTGGCAACGGGACTAAATGCAGGACCGGGAGCGGCATGCGGGAAAGTTTACTTCAATTCGTTTGATGCAGTAAATGCGCACGCAAGAGGCGAGACGGTGATACTTGTAAGAATTGAAACTTCGCCTGAAGATATCCGCGGAATGAGCGCATCGGAAGGTATTCTTACATCAAGAGGAGGAATGACTTCACATGCAGCGCTCGTAGCAAGACAAATGGGTAAAGTCTGTGTTGCAGGATGCGGCGTGCTTGACATTGATTATCTTCTTAAGACAATCAAAGTAAAAGGAAAACCGCATATAATAAAGGAAGGTGATTTTATATCAATAGACGGCTCGACAGGTGAAGTAATAGTAGGCAAGCTTCAGGCGAAGCCGTCGGAAATACTTCAGGTGCTTGTAGACAAGACATTAAAACCGGCAAAGTCGGTTCCTTACTATTATTATTCTGTATTCATGAAATGGGTTGACAAATACAGACGGCTCGGAATCAGAACCAATGCTGATCAGCCCGATCAGTGCGAAAATGCGATTGCATTCGGAGCCGAAGGTATTGGACTCTGCAGGACGGAACATATGTTCTTCGGAGGCGACAGGATAAATGCAGTAAGAGAAATGATACTTGCATACAGCACTGAAGGAAGAAAAAAAGCTTTGGCAAAAATACTTCCGTATCAGAGAAAGGACTTTACCGAAATATTCAGAGTGATGGACGGATTACCTGTTACTATCAGAACGCTTGACCCGCCTCTTCACGAGTTCCTCCCTCATACAGAAAATGAAATCACAAAGCTTGCGGAACTTATAGGTACGAGAGTTGATGAAATTAAATACAAACTGAATGCGCTTAAGGAATTTAACCCTATGCTCGGTCACAGAGGATGCAGGCTTGGCATTTCATTTCCTGAAATTACAGAGATGCAGGCAAGAGCAATATTTGAAGCTGCCGCAACCGTAATCAAAGAAGGCAAAAAGGTTCTGCCGGAAATTATGATACCGCTTATAGGAAATGAAAAAGAATTTACCGAACAGGAACTGATTATAAGGAGAACAGCAAAAGAAGTAATGAACGAGAAGAAAGTAAAGTTCAAGTACAAAGTCGGAACGATGATAGAAATCCCGAGAGCTGCGCTTGTTGCGGACAAGATTGCAAAATATGCCGAGTTCTTTTCATTCGGGACCAATGATCTTACGCAGATGACATTCGGAATATCGAGAGATGATGCGGCATCATTTTTACCGGAATACAGAGAGAAGGAAATCATAAAGAGAGATCCATTCGAGTCCATAGACACGGAAGGAGTCGGAATGCTTATGGAATGGGCGGTAAAGAAAGGACGTGAAACAAGACCCGACATTAAACTCGGAATCTGCGGAGAGCACGGCGGAGAGCCGGATTCGATAACATTCTGCAATGATCTCGGACTGGAATACGTAAGCTGTTCGCCGTTCAGAGTTCCGGTAGCGAGACTTGCCGCAGCGAGAGCGAGTCTGAGTTCAAAGAAGTAAGAGTAAAGCAAAAGACACATTAAAAAAAATTTACAATAAATTTCCCGGTAAGATAATTTTATTTTACCGGGATTAAATTTATAATATGAACTGTATAAGCATATCAGACTTCGAAAAGACCGCAAAGGAAAAGCTTGACAAGACGGCTTATGATTATTACTCAAGCGGAGCCAATGAAGAGATTACGCTGAAGGAAAACACTGAAGCGTTTAAGAGAATATTTCTGAAATACAGGGTTCTTGTGGATGTGAGTAAACGCGACCTTTCGGCGGAAGTGCTGGGAACAAAGATCTCAATGCCTGTAATAATAGCACCAACTGCATTTCATAAACTGGCATACAGCGAAGGTGAAACTGCAACGGCAAGGGCTGCAGGAAAAGCCGGTACAATAATGATACTTAGTACTCTTTCTAATTGTGCAGTTGAAGAAGTCGTAAAAGCTTCTTCCGGAGAAATATGGTTTCAGCTGTATGTATTTAAGGACAGGGAAATTACGAGAGACCTTGTAAGACGCGCTGAATCTGCAGGCTGCAAAGCGATAGTGCTGACAGTTGACGCTCCGTTTCTGGGACTACGTGAAAGGGATGTGAGAAATAAATTCAATCTGCCGGAAGGAATTTCAGTTAAAAACCTTGAGCCTGTATCCAAAGAAAAGCTGCCCGTGAAATATGATTCCGGAATAGCCGGTTACTTTTCATCAAATCTGGATCCCTCTCTTACCTGGAAAGATGCAGAATGGCTGAAATCCATAACTTCTCTTCCGCTGCTCGTAAAAGGAATTTCATGCAAAGAAGATGCTTTGCTTTCTGTTAAGCACGGAGCAGACGGTATAGTTGTATCAAATCACGGAGGCAGGCAGCTTGACACATGCAGGGCTTCAATAGATGCTCTTCCCGAAATTTCCGAAGCTGTTTCAGGTCAGACAGAAATATTAATGGACAGCGGAGTAAGAAGAGGAACGGATATATTTAAGGCGATTGCGCTCGGCGCGAAAGCCGTACTGACCGGAAGACCTGTAATCTGGGGACTTGCCGCTGACGGTGAAAACGGAGTTTCTTCAGTGCTTGAAATATTCAGAAACGAGTTTGACCTTGCAATGGCGCTGTGCGGATGCGATTCAGTAAAAAAAATCAGCAGGGATTTTATAGTTTAAAAATTCAGTCCCGCTCCGAAAGTAAGTTTGTTGTCTGCTCTTTTCCTTCCTACTGACACTTCATTGTCAAAATTGTAATTATAATTTGCATTCAGCTTAATCATTTTTGTCATGGGAATTTCGAGAACAACTTCAGCGTAAATATTTGAATTTGAAAATTCTGTAATATCCGGTTGATAGTAACCGAGCAGCTTAATATTAAGCCGTTTGTTTATTATCATCTGTTTGCTTTTTATTCTGAGAGAAAACCTCAGATTGCTGCTTTGTGTGATTCCGGGTTCCTGAACAAGATTAAGGTATTCATAAATCAATGCTAGGGAAACGGATGATTTATGATTAACCGCACTGATGAAAATATATTTTCCTCCTGCGCCGGTCTGTGACCTGATTTCAATTCCCTTGGAATAATTGTATTCAAGATACTGAAGCGCAAACGGAGAAAAAATATTTCTGTAAAAAAGATCTGTTGTAAGTGACAAATAATAAGTATTGTCGTCTTTGGAGGATTTATTCTCGCCGTAGCTTCCTGACAGATAGAGTATAGTCTCAAGGTATTTTCCCGCGTTTTTTAATTCACCCTTTCCCTGAACGAGAAACTTATTTGTATTTCCTGACTGATACAAACCGGCGAAGTTAATATAACCGGAATATGCAGATCTGACCGAATCTTCAGACTGCGAACTGCAATAGTCCGCAATAATAAACAGATAAACAATCAGTATCAGAAGATATTTTATCAAATGAAGAAATTAATTTTGTAAAAATATGGATTTGAATTTAATTATGGTATGATTAAAAAGGATTTTTTGCGGAATAAAAAAAGCCCGGTTGTGTATGAGACAACAGGGCATTGAGGGTTGTTACAAAAAATTAAATTTTAATTCCTGTAATCCAGCTTGTAGTAAAAAATCTTACCCGCATAAACCGGGCTGGTCCAGAGATTAAGAGAATTCAGTTTTGCTTTTACGCTTTCCCTTAGGTTTTCGTTAATTCCGGTAATGTCTTTAAAGATAATTTTTCCGTTTTCAGTGACTTCAGTCACTACGCTGACTTTGCCGTTTAAATTTCTGGATTCATACTTCAGATAAGGGCTTTTCAGAACTTCCTTTACCTCGTCCATTATCTGTGAATTGAGTTCGGAAGTCTTGCTTCCGGTTAAAATATCAGATTTAGCTGTATTTGTCTGAGTTAAGAATGCAATTAAGAAAACTGCAAGTGATATTTTGAAAAAAGTTTTCATTTTTATTTCTCCTTTTCATTTAGTTTGTTTCTGTTAATGTATTCGGATTTTAAAAATGAAAGTTTCACCGGCAAAAATTTTTTTACTGTTCTTCCCGGGCTTTTTTCAGATTTCTTGTCCAGCCGCTGTATTTAGTCCTTCTGACAGGAGTACCTTCGAAAGTATTGTTGAATTCATCTTCGCTTAAAACAAGAAGTTCATCAAATGTTCTGTTAAAAATATTTTCGCGCGGACTGAAAATACTGTCTTCAGTAAAAACTTTTTTTCCGTTGAACGGACATACATCCTGGCAGATATCGCATCCGAAAATCCATCCGTTCAGTCTGATGTTTTCCGGAATTTCATCCCTGTTTTCAATTGTATGATATGAAATGCAAAGACCGGCATCCAGCCTGTATTCTTCAAACAAAGCTCCTGTAGGACAGGTGTCTATGCAAAGACGGCAGCTTCCGCAAAGATCTTCCGCAGGTTTATCATAATCAAGTTCTGCGTCGGTGAATATTTCAGACAAAAAGAAAAAACTTCCATAATCTTTATTTATTACATTTGTGTTCTTGCCGTGCCAGCCTATGCCGGATCTTGCAGCCCATGCTTTTTCCATGACTGGTCCGTCGTCAACATAGAATCTGGTTTTTATTCCCGGTGAAAGAGATTCGATTTCTTTGCAAAGCTGCTTCAGTTTATTCTTTATAATTTTGTGATAATCCTTTTTTCCCCAGGCATAGCGCGATATTTTAGCCGTTCCGGGATCATCACTGTGAGAAAAAGGCGTATCATAAAGCAATGCCAGAGAAATTACGGATTTTACATTTTCCAGAATGAGTTCCGGGCAGGTTCTTTTTTCGAAATTATTATTCATCCATTTCATCCCTGCATTTCTGTTTTCATCAAGCCACTCTTTCAGATAAGCGGATTCACGGATTAAATTTTCCGCTTTTGAAAAACCGCATTTGATAAATCCGGCATCAGTACATGCTTTTCTGATTTGTGAAGATAATAATGACTTCTGATTCATGGTTCTTAGAATTAGCTTAAAATACTCATCATTCAGACAAAGGTCAGCGGAATTTCAACTGCGGAATTGTTAAAATGAATGAATATTTCCGCATCCGTCAAAAACGCTTTACTAAATCTTTGAGATTTAAGTTAGCCGCTTTTCTTTTGAGCCCCCGATAAAAGCATTCGGGGGCAGACTAAGAAAAGCTCCGCAAAAGAAAAATCACCAGATTGTGATAAATTGCCTGAAATTCTTTCGCATTTGCTGCAGGAATTTCAACACCCCGATCACTCCATTCGCCTGTCAGGAAGGAAATTCCTGCAGACGCCAATATTCGGAATTATTTAACGGCAATATTTCATAGTCTGGTTTGTTTTCCGATTGTTTTATTTTAATTCGATTACTTTTTACCTCTTTAATTTATTTAAAAGTTCAAAAATTATTCGGACAGCACTGAATTTTTCCGAGTTAAAAAAATAATAAATTACTTTTGAAATTCATTTTAAATATATTGAATCACCAAACTTATTATTTCATATTTTCTTTTTTCAATAGCCCCGATGTCAGAATTCATACACCTTCATAATCATTCTCACTATTCACTTCTGGATGCAATATCTACGATTGACGGACTTGTTGATGCGGCGGTTGAAAACAAAATGCATGCAGTAGCTCTGACTGATCACGGAGTGATGTTCGGAATAATGGAATTTTACAACAAGGCAAAAGCAAAGGGAATCAAGCCGGTAATAGGGTGCGAAGTTTATGTCGCACAGTCGGGAAGCCGTTTTGACAAAGGGAAAAAGAATGTAAAGTCTTTAGCTGAAATTGACGAGCAGAGTGTGGAAAATTCCGACGGGCTTACATCATCTAACATAAATTATGCTCATCTTATACTTCTGGCTAAAGACGAGAAAGGTTACAGAAATTTACTGAAGCTGACTTCACTCGGTCATACGGAAGGATATTATTACAAGCCGAGAATAGATCTTGAAATTCTGAATCAGTACCGTGAAGGACTTGTTGCGACTTCAGCCTGCGCAGGAGGAGTGATTTCATGTTACATTACCCGTGATGATATGAAGACTGCGGAGAAGATGACTGGAATTTACAAAGACATTTTCGGAGATGATTTTTACCTCGAGATACAGGATCACGGAATTGCCGCTGAAAAGAAAGTAATGAAGGAAATGCCGGGACTGGCACAGAAATTCGGTCTGAAATTAATAGCAACAAACGACGTTCATTACATAAAGAAGGAGCATGCGGTTGCCCATAATATATATCTTCACATAAGCGCAAAGCAGTCGGCAAAAGCGGGAAAGACATACGAGCCGAAAGATCTGCTTACAAATCTCCGTTACGGAACTGATCAGATTTACTTTAAATCCGCGAAGGAAATGTGCGGGCTCTTCAGGGAATTTCCCGAAGCTGTTCGGTCAACTCTGGAAGTGACTGAAAAGTGCAATGTAGTGCTTGATACATCGAAAAACTACATGCCGAATTTTCCGATTCCGGAAGAACATAAAAATAAGACAAAAACATTTGAAGAATATCTTGAGAAACTTTCATATGAAGGGCTTGCCGGAAAGAAAGATGAATTCAGAAATAATTATAAGGAAGCCGAAGACAGACTGAAATATGAACTGGGTGTTATTTCAGGAATGAATTTTGCCGGATATTTTCTGATAGTACAGGATTTTATCAAATATGCCGAGAGTCAGGGAATACTAGTTGGTCCGGGAAGAGGAAGCGCGGCAGGAAGTCTTGTCTGTTACTGCATAGGTATTACAAACGTAAATCCTCTTGATTATGATCTGCTGTTTGAAAGATTTCTCAATCCGGAAAGAATTTCAATGCCGGATATAGACATTGATTTTCAGGATGACAGACGGGATGAAGTAATACAGTATGCAAAGGAAAAATACGGCGAAAGTTCCGTTGCTCAGATAGTGACATTCAATAAACTTGCTCCGAGAGGAGTTTTGAAGGATGTGGGAAGAGTATTGAATTTTCCTTATCAGGAAATAAACGATCTGACAAAGACAATTCCCATTATATTCGGAAAAGTAAAGAAGTTAAGCGAATGCATGAAGGAAGAGCCGGATTTCAAAAAATATTTTGAAAGCGGGGATGCAGTTCAGAAAGCAGAAAAGAAAAAACTTTACGATTACTGTCTTGTGCTGGAAAATCTGAACAAGAATTCGTCAATACATGCATCCGGAGTCGTCATTGCTCCGGGCAATGTGACTGATTATACGCCGTTGTCAAAAGTTACAGGCGAAGAAAATGTTTTCTGCACGCAGTATGACATGAATCAGCTTGAAGATGCGGGACTGATAAAGATAGATTTTCTCGGGCTGAAGGAATTAAAAGTTATAGGTAGAATACTTAAACTGGTAAACGAAAATTACGGACTTAACCTGACTGCCGGAAATATTCCTCTCGATGACAGGAAAACTTACGAACTGTTTTCATCCGGATCAACAATCGGAATATTTCAGTTTTCAAAGAGCAAGATGCGTGAATCACTTGCAAAGCTGAAGCCTGCCGACATTAATGACCTTGCAGCGATGAATGCGCTTTACAGACCCGGTCCGATGGACCTGATACCGGAATTTATTGAAAAGAGAAACGGAAAGAAGCCGATTACTTATCTTCATCCTGCAATGGAAAAAACGCTTAAAGGCACTTACGGAATTATTGTTTATCAGGAGCAGGTAATGCAGATAGCGAGGGACATTGCGGGATTTTCGCTCGCCGAAGCTGACAATATGAGAAAGGCGATGGGAAAAAAAATCAAGGAAAAAATGATTGAGATCAGGGAGAAGTTCATATCGGGAGCGGTAAAGAATGATGTTCCGAAAAAGACTGCAGCTGAAATCTTCAACGTCATACTTAAATTTGCCGATTACGGATTCAATAAATCTCACGGAGTAGCTTATTCAATACTGGCGTTTTACACTGCATATCTCAAGACACATTATCCCATGGAATTTCTTGCGGTTTCAATGGCGTGCAGAAAGGATGACGAGACGGAACTTCAGCAGCTTGCCAATGAATGTAAAAAAATGAATGTGATGTTAAGGCCGCCGGATGTAAATGAAAGCGGAATGGATTTTTCCGTAAGATATCCGGACAATGCCGGCAAAAACGGCATGGATGCAAAGGGAATGATTATTTACGGATTAAGCGCTATCAAAAATGTCGGTGAAAAAGCGGCAATGAATATAATGACGGAAAGAAGTATAAACGGAAATTACATAAGCTTTATGGATTTTCTGAAGAGAGTTGATTTAAGGCTTGTAAACAAGAAGGCGGTTGAAAGCCTGATATTTGCGGGTGCTTTTGACAGCATTGAAGGCAACAGGAGAAAGCTTTTTCTAAACATAGAGCGCGCGACATATTATGCGCAGAAATACAGCACGAGTGAAGAAGCCAAAGGACAGGAAGATCTTTTCGGAGTCAACAAAACGAAAAAGCAGATTGAAGAATATATTATTGAGAATTATGAGGAATTTCAGGAGAATGAAAAATACAACAGGGAAAAAGCGGCTATAGGGTTTTATCTTACCGGACATCCGCTTACAAAATACGAGAAGGACATAAATAATTTTATTAATCTTACATTCGGTGAAGATCCGACTGAAACAGATTTTGCAAAGCTGAAATCGGTGACAATGTGCGGAGTGATAAATGATTTGCAGGTTAAAATTTCTAAAAAGGGAAATAAGTTTGTCGTATTTAATCTTGTAGATTTATACGGTTCGGGAGAATGCATTGCCTTCAGCAGACTTTATGAAAGCAAACTGAGTTTATTTCAGAATGACAGAGCAGTGGTGTTAAGGGGTATTCCCGAGGAAAACGGAGACAAGATAAAGCTTACGGTTGACGAGATATACAGCATCGATGTATTTCTTGAAATATTCACAAAGAATCTGACAATAAGCATAAACGAATATACTACAGAGTTAAACAAGATCGGCGAAATCAGGAATCTGATTGAAAGCAGTCCGGGAAATTCGAATTTGTTTTTCAATGTGATAAACGGAGCTGAGCCGAAAACATTCAAATCAAGGGAATTTAAGGTAAAAGCTACAAAGGAATTAATTTCAAACTTGAAAAATTTAATCGGAGAAAATAACTTAACATTAAATTAAGAATTCATAAATCAAATCAAATCTGAGAAAGGATAATAAAAATGCATCCGGTAGAAATAACAGACGCAAACTTTGAAGAAGAAGTAATAAAATCGGAACTTCCCGTGCTGATAGATTTCTGGGCAGTATGGTGCGGACCGTGCAAGATGATAGCCCCGTCAATAAACGAGCTTGCCGCAGAATATGAAGGAAAGGCAAAGATCGGTAAATTGGATGTTGACAATAATCAGGCAGTTGCGACAAAATACGGAATCAGAAGCATTCCGACTCTGCTGATATTCAAAGACGGAAAGATGGTGGATCAGATTGTCGGAGCCCTGCCAAAAGCAAAAATAGCCGAAAAGCTTAATTCACACTTAAAGGTGTCCGTAAATTAGATTATCATAAGTTTGATATAGCCGTTAATAAAAATCCCGGATAAATTCCGGGATTTTTATTTTTAACATCTGATTGTACTGAATGTTTAATGTATTTAGAAATATTAATATTATTGCTGAATAATGATTATTCTGTTAACGCACCGGTTTTATTTCATTAAGGAGACTTTATATTAATATATTAACACGGTTAAATTACCTTAAAAAAATATTCTATAAAAATAAAATCTTCTTAAATGAAAAATTTATTAACATTTGTAATTTCGGTAATAATATTTGCCGTACCGGATATTTCAAGACCACAGGATACATTTTCGATTGCTGCAGTTGATCCTGTTACCGGCGAGGTCGGAAGCGCAGGGGCATCGTGCGTTGCGGGAAGCATAATCCTCAGCGATGTTCATCCGGGAAGAGGAGTGATACATACGCAGGCATCATATATTCA
>JAEUSI010000079.1:0-2527 GCA_016788375.1 Ignavibacteria bacterium
GAAGTGTTTATTTAAGTCTTCTTAATGCAAAAAAAATATACCGGTATAAGAAGGATAACTTTAAAAAATTTATGCTTGTAAATTTTAAAGTAAATATGTTCAGGGAAATAGTGCCTGTTTATAAGAAGTATATTCTTTCTGCATCTGAGATTACCGGAAAAGAAAATACTGATTTTGAAACAGATAAGCTTAAGTTTCCCGAAGGGAGTATAACTGAGGGCAGTTATTTTATTGTATCGCCTGTTTCAAGGCATTTTACAAAAACATATCCTGCAGGCAGGTATATTGAATTCATAAAGTGTCATCCAGAAAGAAAATTTGTTCTTACAGGTGATGCAACAGAAAAAGACAAAAGTGTCTGCGGATATATTGAGTCTCAATGCGGGAATGTCCTGAATATGTGCGGTAAGCTTGATATAAGAGCTCTTGCAAATATGATTTTCTACAGTGACGGTGTTATCTGCAACGACAGCGCAGTAATGCATTTAGCCGAAGCTCTGGGAAAAAAAGTAATTACAGTTTTCGGTTCATCTGTAAAAGAATTCGGATTTTTCCCGCAGCTGAAAGATTCGGTTGTATTTCAGAACAGCGGACTTAAATGCAGACCGTGTTCTCATATCGGAAGAGACTCCTGTCCGCAGGGACATTTCAGGTGTATGGATATAGATATTAAAAAAGATATTTTAAATTAGAATTTACAATAAATAATACTAATGGCAAAAGTTTATCTGAAAAAGAATGAGGAAAGAAGACTGACTGCAGGGCATCAGTGGATATTCAGCAATGAAATAGAAAAGATTGAAGATGTTAAAAAGAACGGTGAAATAGCAGAGTTATTTGCTTTTGACGGAAAATTTCTCGGAAAGGGTTTTTACAATAAGAACTCTCTGATTGCTTACAGGCATCTTACGGAAAAAGACGAGGAAATTAACAAAGCATTTTTATTCAAACAGATAAGCCTTGCTAATTCGCTCAGAAAAAAATCAGTAAACTGCGGGAATGTTTACAGAATGGTTAACAGCGAAAGCGATTTTCTGCCGGGACTGATCATAGATAAATTTGACAACAGGTATTCGGTTCAGATTTTTTCCGCCGGAATGCATGAGTATTTTGATACTGTAAAGGAAATTCTCGTTGAAAATTTTAAAGCTGTTTTTATAGCGGAAAAAAATAACAATGACCTGAGGATACTTGAAGGGCTTGAAAAAAACGAATTGGTAATTCACGATATTACGGAATCGGATGACAAGACATTCGAAGCGGAACTCGACGGCATTAAATATAAAATTGATCTGATGAACGGGCAGAAAACCGGCTTCTATCTTGATCAGGCTGGAAACAGAAGACTCATCAGAAAATATATTAATGAAAAGTATAAAGTTCTGGATTTGTTCTGTAATGAAGGAGGATTTGCTCTGAATGCAGCTTTTGCCGGAGCGTCTGAGATTACCGGAGTTGATTCATCCGAGCATTCGATTAGAATGGCAGGCATAAATTCAGAGCTGAATAATTTTAATAAGATAAATTTTATCTGTAAGGATGTTTTTGATTATTTGAATGATTTGTTTCAGACTACAGAAAAGTTTGATTTTATCATACTTGACCCGCCTTCATTTACAAAATCAAAGAAGAATCTTATCCCCGCGCTGAAAGGTTATATTGAACTTAACACAAAAGCCATCAGATTACTGAAACCGAATTCATTGCTTTTTACTTTTTCCTGCTCACATCATATAAATGACAAAAATTTCGAAGATGTTATAAGCAAAAGCTCTTCTGCTGCCGGCAGGAAAGTCCAGGTAGTTGAGACCTCTTTCTGTTCATCAGATCATCCGATTCTTCTTCAGATGAATGAAACAAAATACTTAAAAGGATATTTATTAAGGGTTTTATAGTTTTCTTATTTTAACTTACTCTTAATTAGCAGTATATTGTATTTTATAAATATATATAATTAATAATATAATTTTACTAAATGAATACAGAAAAAAAGTTTGTTGCAATTAACTACATCTGCTGCAAAGACCATTATAAGCCCAGATTTGAGGAGTTATTCGGTTCCAGAGCAAAGGCAATTGACAGTATGCCGGGTTTTATCAATATGGAAGTATTAAAACCTGCTGACGGCAAAAGTGAATATCTAATTGTCAGTCACTGGGATTCTCAGGAATCATTCAAGAAATGGACATCTTCGCCTGAGTTTATAGAAGGACATAAAAGAGGATTTGAAGATATCAGAATTGCAAAGGAAAAAGGTGAGGAACTTCCGATGACTTCTGATTTCAAAACCTATGAAATTATAGCAAAATAGGTAAATCTACTCTCCTTTTTCAGTTTATCAGTCAAAATCCGGAATAACGGTAATTTTCTTAAAAATTATTTTATAATTTCTTCATTATTGGAATTTTTAAAAGATTTTCAATGATTATTATCATAAGAATATTTATTATAATATGATAAAGGTCATAACACAATTCAGTTTATAATTACTATATTTGTAAAGAATTTAGCAATAAATTCAAAAACA
>JAEUSI010000079.1:2537-14725 GCA_016788375.1 Ignavibacteria bacterium
GGCTTACTTTAAATAAAATGAACTTATTAGATAACATAAATTAAGGCTAAATTTTTTGAATTATATTTTTTTTACTTATGCGATATTTATTTTTAGCAGTCGATTTAAAATATAAAAATATACATTTTTAAAATTAAAAACAACTCAAATTGAAAAAGACTATTCTTAATCCATTTATTCAGACCTTACTAGCAGTAATACTTATGTTCTCTGTTTACAGCTGTTCTGATGATGATAACACAGTTACACCAACTCCAACAGGTCCTGATGCCAAATCAATCAACGGAACTGTTACATTTGTCGATACCAACTTCATTTTATCCGGCGGTACTTATCTCATTTCCGCATACCCGACTACAGGATGGCCTCCGACAGGCGGACCGACATCTTATGATACGCTGCACATTACCAGAACAAATAATGTCCTGAATCTGAGTTACAATTACAAACTTGTGGACCTTAATCCCGGCAGTTATGTAGTTTCAGTCGGATTCAGAAAAATTACAGGCGGTCAGAGTCCGATAATGTCAGTTTACGGATGTGATACAGCCAGATTCCCTTATTCAATGTGTTTCCTCAATCCTACAGACAGCGCTACAATCGGTTCTAATAATGAGGGTGTAACCGGAGTAAATATGCTTTCCTGGTCTGATACAGCAAAAAAGGTATATTGATTTAATGAATTTCCTTTATGAAATAATTTGCAATAAAATTCACGGCAGAATCTTTTACAAGGGGATTCTGCCTGTATTTTTTGTTATGAATATGTTTTGCTTCAGGGCTGTTGCTGAAGATAAGACAGGTACACTCGAAGGGATTGTTGTAGATAAAGAATCAAATTCCGTTATCAGTCTAGTGAATCTTAAACTGACAGGCGAAGAAACAAATAACACATACACATCCAAATCTGACAATGCCGGAAAATACAGATTCACAAATATTCCCGAAGGAGTGTATACATTAAAAGCTACTTATATCGGTTACAACGAATATTCTAACAAGCTTTTTGTCCTAGCGGGAAATGTAAAGAAGTTTGACATTTTCATGGATGAAGCAACAGTTGAAACCGACAAAATAAACGTAACAGCAACAAAGACAGAAGTTACTCTGCAGCAGACTCCTTCGTCAATTTCGATAGTAAGCGCAGAAGAAATTGCAAGAAAGAATATTCTTACATTTGATAATGTCCTCGAGGAAGTACAGGGTGTTACCATCAACAGAAGCAACGGCATAAACGTAAACTCACTTTCAATAAGAGGATCATCTGATGTTGCAGGCGGAGGCATTGGCAACCGAGTATTGCTTCTCCTGGACGGAAGACCTTCCCTTACAGGCGATTCGAAAGGAGCTTTATGGTCACTGATTCCTGTCTCCATAATTGAAAGAACTGAAGTTGTCAAAGGCGCATTTTCATCACTGTACGGAAGCAGCGCTATAGGCGGAGTAGTAAATGTTATTACAAAAAAACCTACTTACAAATCTTTCACAAGTCTTAACATGAATTACGGTTTTTACGAGAAGCTTCCCGAAAATCTTAAATTCACAGATGAACTGCAGTCATTTTCCGGCGCGGATATAATTCAAAGTAATACTGTAAATAAGTTTTCATATCTTCTGAATCTTAATTATCTGAGCAATGACGGTCATTCGCAGCAGACAAATTACGGATTCTACGGCTTCACCGGAAAGTTTACATATGACGTGCTGAGCAACAGGGATCTTGAAGCGACAATTCAGTATACAAAATCCAACAGCGGATTTCCACATTACTGGAGAAAGGATGCCGGAAAACCTGCCGATCCTTACAAAATCGCAGATTACTATGTCGGTGACAAAATAGAAAAGGAAACTCAGAGTTATGACTTGTTTTACAGAGCTGTTCCTAATGCTGTCTCAAAATACACCACAAGATTTTATTATTATAATCTGAACAGTAATTCGTTTTATAATCCAAATAATCCCGTTTCAAGACAGTTCGCCGATTCAGGAACCGGGCTGAATACCTATATAGATTCATATAATTTCGGAAATATCTCACAGGTGGATTTTCAACTCGGAAAATCAAATTATCTGATCAGCGGATTTGATCTGCAGGTTAATATTGTTAAATCAAATCCGGAGGAAATTTTATACGGAAATCAGCAAATGAATAATCTGGGAATATTTGCTCAGGATCAGATTAATATTTTGTATGACAGAAACCGTAACCCTGAGCTTCTATCCACTATAGGAGCAAGAATAGATTATAATAAAGTTGTCAACGGAGTTGAGTCATTTCAGTTAAGCCCGAAAATTTCATTTATTTATACACCGTTTGTAAAGTCAAAGATTTTGGATGATATATCATACAGAGCGCTTGCCGGAAGAGCTTTCAGAGCTCCTTCAATCGCAGAGATTTATTTCAAAAAGGAATTATTCGGAGGATTTGAATTTCTTTACAATCCCAATCTGAAACCGGAAGAAATGGTATCTTTAGAATTCGGTCTGAAGAAACAGTATCTGAACAGATTTACTTTTGATTTCGCAGTGTTTTTAAATGATTACAGCAATCTTATCCAGTATGTAAATACCGGAACTTCGATATACGGACCCTTTCAGGTTCAGAATGTCGCGAAAGCCGAAGTAAAGGGATTTGAAGTTTATCTGGATTATACTTCTAACTTAAAACTCTTCAGCAATCCTTTTGAATATTACTTCAACATCGGTTACACTTATCTCAAAGCAAGGGATTTATCGGTTGGAAGAAAAGATGATTATCTTCCTTACAAGCCGGTCAATAATTTAAATTTTACTGTGAACTTCGGCTACTCAGGTTTTGATCTGAATTTAAACGGAAGATATCTCAGCCAGATTGATGAAGTTCTGTTTTATAAACTCGAAGAACCGGAATCTTATTTTTTGTTTAATGCTAAAATAAGCAAAAGTTTCAGCAGCAACATTTCTGTATTTCTTGCAGTTAACAACATTCTGAATGAGTCATATCAGGAACTCGAGCGTATTCAGGCTCCGAACAGGAATTTTAATTCGGGTATTAGCCTGAATTTTTAAACTCCCCTTTTCTTTAATTATCAAAAAATATAATCACAGATATTTTAACCGGAATTTCATTTTATCTTGGTAAAAATTAATCATAAAAAAAATAGTTCAGACCGTTTTATCAGACTGAACTATTTTAAATTACTTATTAATTTTATTTTATTTCACAAGAAGCATTTTCTTTGTAGATACAAATCCTTCTGTTTCCAGCTTATAAAAATAAATTCCTGATGACATTCCCGAAGCATCAAAATTAACTTCGTATGATCCCGCATTTCTGAATGAATTGACAAGAGTGCTGACTTCCATTCCGAGTTCGTTATAAACCTTCAGATAAACATTTCCTGATTTAGGAATATTAAATCTTATGCTTGTTGAAGGATTAAAAGGGTTCGGATAATTCTGAGACAGGCTGAAATCCGATGGCAGAGATGAAATTACATTCTCCGATACGCCTGTCAGTACTGAATAAGTTACATTCAGTTTATAAACATTGCTGCCCTGATGGCAGAGGATGTAACCTCTGTCAGGTATCAGGATTCCTCCTCCGTGACCGCTTAGTCCTGTGCTTATGTTTGTCCATGTATTTCCGAAATCAACGGACAATGTTGCAGATGCACCCCAGCTGCCGGTTATTAATACAGAAGGATCTTCACGGCAAATATCAGATCCCCATCCCGAGAATGAATTGGAATGATGAGTCACCCAGTTATCGCCTCCGTTTGATGAGAAATAAATATTGCTTCCGCTCCATTCTGTTGACCAGATGATTTTGTTGTCAAATACAGTATTGCACATTGAAGGTACTTCGCTTGAAGCAGCAGTATGGACAAGTGTCCAGTTAACACCGGCGTTTACAGATTTATATATTTTCGCCTGACCGCTTCCAGTAATTCCGTCAGCTACAAAAATTACATTAGGATTATCCCAGGTTACGATAATATCGCACGGGCTTCTGAAAGCAAAGTTTCCGCTGATTTCGGTAAATGTCGCTCCGTCATCTGTAGATTTATAAAAACCGCCGTTATCCGGAGCAAAGTAAAAGACACTTGGATTATTCTGATCCATTTCAAGCGGCTGCCCGTAATTGCTGAAATTAAGACTCGGTCCGACTATTGTCCACGACTGACCGTAGTTTGTTGTTCTGTAAATTCTGTCAGGACTGCTCTCAGTGGCAACAAGCCATATATTTGTATCAACAGGACTGACGAAGAATGAATGCGGCGTATTTCCGGAAGGAATTATATTCCCGACTGTGTTCCATGTATCACCTTTGTTTCTGCTTCTGTAAACCTGATTGCCGAAAGCAATAAATACCGTGTTCCTGTCTGTGGGATGCAGGGACATGTTATTTCCGAGGAAATTTCCGCTTGCTCCTGGCTTAGCAGCCCAGCTGTATGAAACTGAAGTTCCTGTCGGCAATGTCCATGAAGCTCCGCCGTCTGTCGTTCTGATAATTGCATTGTTAAGACTGCTTACAGCAAAACCAGTCGATGAATTATAAAAATGCACATCCACTAAGTTAGCAAGCATCGGATTCTTTTCGAAATTAAGAAAATTCAGCGAGCTGCTTTTATTATTTCTGATAAATCCGCCGCCTCCGACTACATGCATTTCTGTTGTGGAAATTCCTGATACTGCTTTAATATCGGAATTGGTTCTGGTTGGAACACTTGAATAAGGATCACTTGCATATTTTGTAAACAACGCGCCGTATTCACCGGTTACTGCTGCACCGTCCGGGAAATACTTCACGTCAGTAAGATTAACTGTAGTAGTAACGCCGTTTACAACTGTCCAGCTTGTTCCTCCGTTGGCTGTAATATATG
This sequence comes from Ignavibacteria bacterium, assembly GCA_016788375.1. Classification (GTDB taxonomy): domain Bacteria; phylum Bacteroidota; class Ignavibacteria; order Tepidaquicellales; family Tepidaquicellaceae; genus JAEUSI01. The sequence goes on from JAEUSI010000079.1 coordinate 7,403, forward strand.
CCTGTCCGTGGTTCCCTACAACTATTCCGTTCAGCGCATCTTTAAAACTAATGGAATTGAAATTCTCTGTTGTTGAAATTCCCGTGCTGCTCGGTGTCCAGCTGATTCCTCCGTTGACAGATTTCAGAACAACTCCGTTGTTTCCGCAGACAAATCCTGTCATAGCGTCCGTAAAATAAACCGAGTTTATTGATGTCGCAACCCCGGTAGTGTAAGGAGTAAGAGTAACGGAATTTGTAGTAGATTTATACACGTTTCCGTTGTCAGCGGTTAACCAGACACTTATTCCGGAAGTAAATACACTTTTAAAATTAATGTTTGCTTCTGTATATCTTGCCCAGGTATTTCCGCCGTTTACCGACCGGAAAATATTTCCCTGATCTCCGGCAGCAATTACATAATTTCCGTCTGATGTATAAATGCTGTTAAACCCGTCAGCAAAGACAGAATTTCCTGCGAACATCAGAAATGCCGCAGTTAAACTTAAAAAGTTTACGATTCTTTTCATTTAGTTTTAAAGATTAGATTTTGAATTGATTTTTATGTTGGGAAACTTAATTAAATTGAAATCTATTATCAACTGACAAATCCGATTTTTTTAACAAATTCCGTCAAATTGTATTCAATCTATAAATTGTATTTAATCTCCAGATCATATTCCGTCACATTATGAAAATATACGGGATCTCATCCTGTTCAGCGTCCCCTTTTCGGGAGTTTTTTTAATTCGAATCCAAAAAATACGTTTAATAATAGTCAGAAATTAATTAATTTATGAAAAACCAATTTATCAGTTATGAATAGTTCTATATTCAGAAGATTTTTATTCCTATCTTTTACTTTAGTGTTAATCATACCTCAAGAAATATTTTCACAGGCATTTAATTACCCGATAGTTTTTGTATCAAGAAATCATGAGATTAACGGTAATATAATTTACCCTCAGGCAGGGCTTCTGCCGGGAATGGGTTCATTTTCAAGATTTAAAGTTACAGGCGGAAAGCTTATGATGAGAGATGCTTCAGGTAACATATCTACTCTTATTGACAGTACGATGGATTTCGGGGATTTCAGGATTATTGACGTTCAGCAGCCGTGCGTTCACTGGAACGGGCACAAGGTTATTTTTTCAGGCATTGAACACCGAGACAGCAGCTGGAGGATTTATGAATTGTATGTCAGCAATCACAGACTAAACAAGCTTACATTCACAGACAGAGACATAGACCTTTCACAGTTTGGAAGCGCTGCTTATAAATTCACAAAGTATGACGATATTGACCCGGTTTATCTTCCTGACGGAAAAGTAATTTTTGCATCAACAAGGTTTCCGACTCTTTCTTTATACGGAGGAGTTCAGACAACTAATCTGTACATTATTGATACTCTCGGAACAAATATGTTCAGAGTCACTACTGAAAGGAACGGAGCTGAGAAACCGACAATTGATCCTGCATCCGGAAGAATTTTATATTCAAGATGGTGGGTAAATATTGACAGACCGAGCAATATTACTTCAAGCGGACTTACAAGAACTGATTCTCTTGCACTGACAAATGATATTGCAAATATCTGGCAGGTAAGTCTTGTAAATCCCGACGGTGATGCGCTGAAGCAGTATGCGACTGATCCGAGAAATAGAAAGAGCATGTTTTCATACAGACCGAGAGTAATGCCGGACGGTAAGCTTCTCAGCATTTTTATTCCGCATTTACCGATGTTTAACACGGGAGGAAGTCCGGGAATCCGTTATTACAACCGCGGGTTTTCAGATGCTTACAAAGTAATCGGAGTTGACAGCACTACTCCGTTATATGTTCAGAGTCCTCCTTCATTTGGAACAATGCAGCCGCCTTATGCAACAGATCCTGTTCCTGCACCTGACGGAAAGATTCTGTTTTCTTATGCGACTACTGTAGTTCAGCAGGATTACGGAATTTATACATGCGATCTGCAGGGAACAGGTCTTACACAGGTTGTTGATTTTCCCGGAACGCTTGAACTTAATGCTGAGCTTCTTTTGCCCAGAGCAACTCCACCGCTCATTAATTATCTTACAGCGTTTGATACGAATCTTGTTCCGCCGACAACAAATCCAAACACATTCTATCAGGGAGGTTTGTTCAGATTTGACTGTATGAATGTATATTCAAATGCACCTGTAGATGCACCGATTGAAAATGCTCCTTTGATTAAGAAGAATGCAAAATTCAGATTCTTTATTAATTTTCAAAGACAGAATGAAAACGGTCAGGATAATCCGATTTTATTCAGGGAAATTGCGCTTGATCGTGACGGCAAAATTGCACAGGGTGATATTCCGGCAAATATTTCAATGTTTGAGCAGATGCTTGACAGCAATAATCATGTAATGAATAATGAAGAAGATGATTTTGCTCATGTACTCGGGCTTAACTTCGGGAATAACGGATCTGGGACCAAATGCGTAGGATGTCATGTCGGTCATACAATGATAACTGTTCCGAATAATGTAACCGAAAGCGCATTTACGAATCTGTCAACTTCCGCTAAAGTAAGAGAAAGCAGTTTCAAAAATTTCAACGGGATTGAATATAAAGGACAGAATACTGTTGACAGAAAGGCAAGAAATCAGAATCTCGGTGTAAACTGGATTGCAGACGGCGGAGTAAATGAATACGTGGTTTTAAGATGGGAGATTCCGGTAGACATTAGAAGGCTTATACTTTACGATATAATTCCGAATACTGTAAACGGAACAGATATTCACGTTACAGACTGTGAAGTATTTATTTATAAAGACAATAATGTGATAAAACATATTCCTTCAACAGGACCGTTAGATATTAACGGTGCAACTGTTCAGGTCAGTCCGATTGCAACTGCTGACAGCGTAAAAATTGCAGTTAAGAGTTTTACTGGAAATATAAACGGTCAGCCGCTTGCTGGAATTGCGGAAGTTGAGACAAGCGCAAGAGTTAGTTCGTATGATCTTATGAAAATAACAAATACTTCTGCTCTTGTGACGGATTACAGACTTGAACAGAATTATCCGAATCCGTTTAACCCTTCTACACAGATAAGATTCTCATTGCCGAAAGCTCAGAATGTTACTCTTGAAGTATTTGATGTAACGGGAAAATCAGTAGCTCTTCTTATCAGCGGAAGAGTTGAAGCCGGAAATAATTCAATTCCGTTTATTGCAAGAGATCTTCCTTCCGGTATGTACCTGTATATATTAAGCGGCAGGGATTTTTCTCTCAGCAGGAAAATGATACTGCTGAAATAAAGACATTGTCTCCTCAGGATTATCAGTAAAAGTAATTAACTGATAAATCCTGGGGATCAAAGCACACGCAATTACAGGAAAAATAATTAAAAGCCATTCAGATATAACTTTTCAGAATACTGTTTAATCTTCATAATAAATTCCATATTTTATTCCGTATTTTTTCCGTAAAAATTTTATTTTATACTTAAGAAAATGTTGCAGGAAAGCAAAAGTGCAGTTTCGCTGGTCTCAGATTATGTATATAGTTTGTTCAAGAACAAACTTCCTGCTTATTATGTGTATCATAATCTGAAACATACCGAAGAAGTTGCGGCGAATGCACTAAAGATTTCGGAAAAACTGAACTTGAATGACGATGACAAAGAAATAGTTGTATTAGCAGCATGGCTGCATGATACGGGATTTATAGAAAGAGTAGATAATCATGAAGATATAAGCATTGATATAGCCAGAAAATTTCTGAAGGAATTAAATTACAGCGATGAAAAAATTGAATTAATCGCAGGCTGTATTAACGCAACGAAATACCCTCAAAATCCGAAAAATCTTCTTGAAGAGATTACTGCTGATGCGGATCTGTTTCACTTAGGAACAAAAGACTTTGAAGATAAAACAGAACTGCTGAGACTTGAATGGGAAAAAACACGGGGAAGGAATTATTCTGAAGCTGAATGGCTAAAGATAAATTCTGACTTTCTTACATCCCACAAATATTTCACAAGATATGCAAAAAAAGCACTTGATGAGAATAAGACCGCTACTCTGTTAAAGATTCAGAAAAAATTAAGGAAGGCAAATAAAGATCTTTCAAAAGCCGGGAGGCAAAAGTCAAAACTTGATTTTCAGAAAAAAATGCTTGAAGCGGTGAAACGCAGCAATTCAGGCAATGATCCGGATTCCATAAGCCGCGCTATAGACACGGCAGGCATACTTACTGAATTCATTAATGCAGCCGACAGGAAGGCTAATCTCATGACAGGTCTAAACGGCTTGTTTACAGCGGGAATATTTTCAATTGTGCTTACAACTCTGTATATAAATGTTTTATTCATAATTCCGGCAGCTTTTCTGCTTACGGTTAATGTTACCTGCATGATAATCTCAATAATTGCTGCAAAGCATAATGCAGCTTCAAATAAATACAATGATGCAGTCAACATTAAACAAAATTCTGTCTTGTTTAATTATTCAGGCAGTTCAAAAAGCGAAACTGATCTGAATCCTAAGTTAAAAGATAATCCGGAATCAGACAACTTCACTTCAGACAGGTTGAATAATGATCTGTTTTTACTCGGCAGCATACTCAAAAGAAAAAACGGGCTGTTAAAGATTTGTTACATAGTTTTCATTACCGGAATGATAATTTCTGTTCTGGCTTTTGCAGCTGCTTACATAATCACATCATACCCCCGGATAAATTTATTTATCTGAAGCATTAATTCTTAATTAACCAATTACAAAAGTTTATTCCTGAAAATAATTATTCATCATAAATTATGAAAAAACTGTTTCTAATCCGTCATGCAAAATCAAGCTGGAAACACCCTGAACTAAGCGATCATGACCGTCCGCTTAATAAAAGAGGAAAACATGATGCGGAATTAATGTCAGAAACACTGAAAGCGCGCGGAATTAAACCGGACATTATCGTTACAAGCTCTGCCGTGAGAGCACTTGAATTCGCGAAAGTCATATCTGATATTCTAAACTGCAAAAAACCTGTGATTTCAGAAAAGCTGTATCTTGCTTCTGAATCCGGACTTCTTGGTATAGTAAAAGAAACTGATGAAAAGTATAATACCGTTTTTCTAATCGGTCATAATCCGGGTATAACATATTTTGCAAATTTGCTTTCCGGGAGCAGTATAGAAAACATTCCCACATCAGGAATTGCCGAAATCGGATTCAGTCATTGTTTATGGAAGGAAATTCAATCCGGTTCGGGCGAACTGCTGTCATTTGATTATCCGAAAAAACATTATTTGTAAATTGCTGAAATTTTAAACAATAAGATTTTTAAACGAAATTTTATACAGAGTTAATATTAAAAGCGGTAAATCTTTTAAAGAAATAATAAAGAATTTAATGTTCCCTATCGGTATATTTGGAACGATGAGATTAAGCTTGATATCATTATTCTGTCTGATTCGAATAATTAATTTATGTCAGTTGAATCAGCATTAACAATCCCTTCAGATAACATTCATTTATCTTGAAAAACTTCTATAATTAAGTTAATTTAAGTTATAAATATACAAGCATTTAGGCGTTTTTCTATCATTTCAGACAATTTAATATTTTAAATGCAATCATTATCTGAAACTACCGATAATTATACTGTAAACGAAGATTTTAATTTATTCAAAGCTCTTTCAACAAAGGAAAATATCAACAATCCTTATCCTGTTTATCACAAACTCAGAAGCTATGATCCTGTATTTTACATGAAATCCCCTACCGGATTTCTGTCCGAGAATTTATGGGTGATTACAAGATATGAAGATATTACGGGGGTATTGATAAACAAAAAATTCGGCAGAGGCAACAGGTTCGGCAAATCGAGAATCAATGCTCAGAATTATTCGAAACTTAATGCACTGACTCAGATGCGGCAGCACTGGGTAAATTTCCTTGACCCTCCCGAACATACGAGGATCAGAAATTTTCTCAACAAGGCTTTTTCACCGAAAATGGTTTCTAATCTGAAGCCGGATCTGGAGTCAATTGCCGGTTATCTCGTAAATAAAGCAAACAGGGATGATTTTGAACTGATCAGGGATTTTTCATATCCGATGGCAACTATAACCGTTGCGGAAATGTTCGGCACTCCGAAAGAAGACAGGGATTTGCTTGACGGATGGGCTTCGCAGGTGGTCAGAACACTCGATGTTGTAACGAGCCAGTTCACGCAGGAAGACCTTCAGCTTATTTACAAATCGGCAGAAGAAATTAAAGGTTATTTCAGGAAAACAGTTGAAGAGAAATCTTTAAATCCGGAAAAGAACGATGATCTTATAAGCCGGCTGCTTACTTTGAAAGACAATGGCGATATGCTGACTAAAGAGGAGATAGTTTCAACACTTGTACTGCTTACAATGGATGCTCATGAAGCCCCGAAGAATCTCATTACAAACGGAATTTATGCACTGCTCAGAAACCCTGACCAGCTTGAAAAGATTATAAAAAATCCGGAACTGACTGAAAATGCCATAGACGAATTTCTGAGATATGACAGCCCGGCGCAGTTCACCGGAAGAAGGACTAATGAAGATGAGATCATAGGCGGAAAGGAAATTAAAAAAGGCATGCAGATTATCTGCATGCTCGGAGCAGGCAACCGCGATCCTGATAAATTCGAAAATCCTGATACACTCGATATTGAAAGGAAAAATGTAATCCCGCTTTCATTCGGAGGCGGAGTTCATTTCTGCGCAGGAGCAGGGCTTGCCAAACTCGAAGCGCAGACAGCAGTAAGGAAGTTTCTCGAAAGTTATCCCGGCGTAAAATTGAAAGACAAGGATTACAATTATCACAGTTCGCTTCATTCAAGAGGCCTGGAGAGTCTGGAACTCGAATTGTAAAAATTTCAGATTCATTTTTTAAGTTTTTTAAAAAATATTTTTACAAATAATTATTTACGGCAATCTACTGAACGGTAATCATTTATTATGGAAAGCTTACAGCACAGATCAGCATCATTAGTTGAACTATTAAAACAAAGATCAGAAATCCAGCCTGATAAAACGGCTTTTGTATTTCTTGAAGAAGGCGAAAGAGAAGGCGGAAGTTTTACATATTCGGAACTCGATAAAAGAGCGCGAAGCATTGCGGCGGTAATTCAGTCGAAAGGTCTGAAGGGCGAAAGAGCTTTGCTGATATATGAATCGGGTCTTGAGTATCTCGATTCGTTTTTCGGATGCATGTATGCGGGAGTAATATCTGTTCCGCTGCATCCGCCCGGAAAGAACAAGTCTTTAACAAGAATTTCTGCAATTGCTAAAGACAGTGATGCGAAAGTGATTCTTTCAACGAAGGAAATCAGTGATGAGCTT
>JAEUSI010000007.1 GCA_016788375.1 Ignavibacteria bacterium
AATAATTAATGGAATTTTAATATTATCAGCTATCTAATAACCCTAATTCCAACAAGCTTAAAACATCTAATTCAAGTCATCTTAAAATTGAAAAACAAAAAAAAATTATCATTAAAAATCCTTTTCCCAAAGAATAAAAATTTTTATTAATTAAAATATACCTTAAAAATTCAAGCAATATCATTTAAAGTCCCGATGTTTACTTCAAAAGAATCATTCTTTTTGAATCACTGAATCTGTTTCCAATATTACTCGCTTCAATTCTGTATAAATAAATCCCGCCCGGAAGATCAGATGCGTTCAGTTCGACCGAATGATAACCGGCTTGTTTAAACTCATTCACAAGTGTTGCAATTTCTTTTCCTGTAATGTCAAAAACTTTAATGCTGACAATTCCGTCTGACGGGATTTCATAGCCGATAGTCGTTGACGGATTGAATGGATTTGGATAATTCTGACTTATGCTGTATCCGGGAGGATTTTTAATTTCAACTTCATTCGCAAGATTGTGATACCCGGAGTTTCCGTTGAAATCAATTTGCTTCAGCCTGTATTTGTAAATACCGGGAGTGAGATTTTTGTCTGTGAAAGTATAACTGACCGGATATGATGATGTTCCGTTTCCTTTCACGGTTCCGGTCTTAGTCCATACCGAACCGCTGGATCTTTCAATTTCAAAATGAGAGTTATTTTTTTCGGCTGATGTTGTCCAGTTTAAAATTACGTTTTGCTTTGAAACTCCGGAAGTGAATGAAATCAATTCCACAGGCAATGCACCGTCTGGAAACCATCCTCTGTTGACATAGATTCCGTCAACATACAAAAACAGGGGAGACTGTGTTTGCCCCTGCCACAAAACAACACCGTCAAGATTCGGTGCATCCGGCACATCATTCGATTCTGGAAGAATTGTAGGTAATGGCTCAGTTAATGGCGGAGGACTGGAAACATTAAAAACAAACAAACTTACTTCATCATTATTACTGCCGCTGATAAACTTATATTTAACTACAAAAAGGTATGTTTCACCAACATTGAAAAGAGGCGAAGTAAAGTGAACATCATACTGGTTTGATTTTGTTATAGCCAGTTGAAATTCGGGAGAATCATACTCCTTAATATAAACTTTTGCATAATATCCGGTATCAGAGCTTCGAAGAGAAAAAAAATGTTCGCCGTCGGTAAACGGATAAATAACTTTGAGCATGAAGGATGCATAAACCGACCCGTCTGTTTGCACAGATGAAAGAAGGGAGTAGACGCTGTTGCCGCCGGCTGCACTCAGTGCAGCCATGTTACCTATTCCTGATCCCTGATATCCCGGGAAAGTAAGTCCGGGGGATAATACCGTTATCGGTGATACCGGCATTCCGATATTAGTCCAGTTACCCGTCTGAAAAAGATAAATTCCCTGAGGATAGTTAAAATTATCTACAAATATCTGACCGTAAGATTTTGCAGTGATAAAGAAAATGCAGAATAAAAGTGTAAGTTTATTCATCCGGATATAATTTAAATAAAATAATGATTGCTGCTGAAATTATTCTGATAACATTGAAGACAAAAGGATTACCGGTAAAATTTTACAGTTAATTTAATTATTCTCTTTTCACATCTCAATACTGAAAAGCGGATTTCCGGAAAACCCCTCTGCTGACCAAATTTATTTTAACCTGTTGAATTAATTATGAAAATAAATGAAAATCAAAATTTAATAAAACAACCAGAAAACAAACCTGCCTGTGAAAAATTGCCTGTCATAAATTCCAGCAATGAGGTAAGTAAATATCACTTTTCTGACGAGCGAGTTCCGAAGTAATCAAAACTTTTTAGGAGTTGTAATTTGTGCAGACAAAGCGAAAGAATATCAGGCAATTTATCCCCGGCAGGCGATTTTTCTTTTGCGGATATTTTCTTAGCCTGCCCCCGAATGCTTTTACCGGGGCTCAGAAGAAATGCGACTATCTTAAATCTCAAAGATTTAATACAACGTTTTGGACGGATGTGGAAATTTTTCAATGCTGCCGGAGATAAATTCATGTTATATAAAATTATCTTACAAGAATTACAAATCAGACAAAGCTCTCAGCAGTTGAAATACAATCCGGTATGATTGCAATTATCTATACTGCCGCTAAGTGTCAAAATCATAGAGTGTTTCATTTTAAAACATCTCTTTTTTTGTGTCTCACATGCCGGAATTATTAAACTAATGTTTGATCCGTCTTAGATAAAAAATATTTCTCTGACAAAACCATACAACAAAGTAACAAAGAGAATTTATAATATACTATTGTTCCCTTTGTTTCACAGTGTTTAAATAATCTGTAGTGTTTGCAGAGTCTGCTTTTGAAATCACCTCTGTCATGGAAACGCAGACATGAAGAGACTCAGACGGAAGCAAAAAAACCTGAGACAGGAACGGCATCACTGTCTCAGGTTCTGATACTTACTACCAAATCAGTGTTAACAACTACAAGTGTTTTATCTCAGGCACATCAATGAAATCCTTCAGATGCGGTTTTTCGAATTCATAAACGAAAGGCATAGTAATCTTCACACCGGCTCTGATACAGAGTTTATTTACATTCAGCATCTCAAACTCATCACAAGAATTGATGAGTCCTTTATTACACTTCTGAACATCATCCCATATGCTGTTGTTTCCCTTAATCAGTTCCAGCTGCTGCAAGAGATGTTCAAAATCTTCTTTCCAGCTTGTTCCTTCCGTTCCCCTGATGATCGTATAAACAGAGTTGGGGATATTTCCGCATTGACCAGGAATAGGATTTAAACTTCCCGGAAGAGGAGGTACAGGATTAAATCCCAACTCCTCGCTTTCTTTTTGCCTGCTCTCCCAATATTCCAAGACTTTGGAATCACAAGAGAAATCTTCATCTTTTACTTCTCTTACTGTAACTCTGATACTTTGTATTACTGTGAATGCATTATTACCGGGTTTGGCTGCTGCATGAGTTATTTTAGCCGGACCTAAGTAACTGGTTTTGTATACTACCGCTGAATTCTCAAAACTTCTTTCGTAATCAGATATCCATTGCTTAGCGCGTGAAATTGCATCAGCGTATGCGTCCCATGCGCATTTCAAATCCGATTCGTTATTTCTTTCAGGAGCTTTATAAGTTGCAGAACCTGCAACAATAGTTGAACTTCTTTTTTCTGCATTCGGCTTTTTATTGCCGTCTTTAGTGATTCCCATAGTTCTTTTCACCTCCCTTCATCATTTTGATTTACACAAAATTATTAACGGCTGAATGCAGATTAAATGCAAATAATCTTCCTCCTGTTTAAGTGTGCACAGCGAAAATTTCTGATTACTTAAAAATGCAGTCCACGCAAAGTCACTCCCCGTAATATCATCAAAGGAAGCGGATAGATTAAAAAAGTAACTCATCCAGAACGGGTATTGTATTATTTCCTGATGCTGTGTTTGAGCATTGATAACTGATTTTTTATAACTGAATGCAGGATGCATTTCTTTTCAATTCTTATTCTCATGTAAAAATATTATTCATGTAAAGCCAATCAAATATTTCCCGAGACAGACAGAAAATAATACAAACATTGTTTTCATGAAACGGCTGTAACTAAATGCAGAATTTATTTTATCAGTGCAAATTTTTTTGTTTGGGAAAACGAACCGGATTGAAGTGTGTAATAATAAATTCCGGAAGAATAATTTTCTCCGTTCCAGTACTTAATGTGTTTTCCTTCAGGCAAAAATCCAGAATATACTTCATTTATTTCCCTGCCTGAAATATCAAATACTTTAAGTGTAACCCGGTTCCATTCAGGCATATAAAAAGATATAGAGGTCGAAGGATTGAACGGATTAGGATAATTCTGATACAACTGAAACTCCTTCACTTCTGCAGCATACTGATTTATACCGGTGACGATCTCAGACAAAGGACGTTTCCAGATTTTACCTGAAGACGAACCCGCAAAAAAATAATTATCTTTAACTGTCATTGAGCTGATATTAGTATCAGTAAGACCCTGATTAACTTCATTCCATATTCCCGAAGATTGATTGAAATAAAATATACCATCGCCGTCTATTCCGGCAAACAGACTTGCTCCGTTCAAAAAAAGACTCCTGACTTTTAAATCCGGCAGACCGGAATTTATAGAATGCCATTGTGAATCTCCCGAATCTGAATAATAGATGCCTCCGCCGAAAGTGCCGCAATATGCCTTATCATCTGACTGAATAACTGAACGGACACTGAGATTAGTAAGTCCTGAAATGAATATATTCCAGTTAATACCGCTGTTAGTGGACCGGTATATTCCCCCTTCAAGACCGATACAGAATTTTGGAGACTTGCTGCTTATAGAATACAGCAGATCACCTTCACCCAGCGCAAACCGCAACCAGTTCAAACCGTTGTTTGTCGTGCGGTATATGCCGGCAATTATTAATCCTGCATACACTCCCGTACTGTCCGACAAAAGCGCTTTTATATTCAACTGACTTAACCCCTGGTTTGACTGAATCCAGCTGTCCCCGTAATCAGTGCTGTAAAAAAATCCCCCACCTGAAGTTCCAGCATAAACAAAGTTGTTCCATGCTGACATTGTCTGAACAAATAAAAAATTTTTCAGACCGGTATTTTTCTGAATCCATACGGAACCGTTATCATCTGAACGATAAACTCCGTTTTCAGATGTACCTGCGAAAATATACTGACCGGTGTTTATTAAGCAATTAACATTACCGCCGTTAAAATTACCGGAAATACTCCATTGGGAAAATGTTTTTAAAGGTGAAATCAGCAGGAGTGAATATATAAAGAGTAATTTGTAAAAATATTTCACCATTCAGTCAGAATAATTTATAATAAAATACAAAAAAATATTTGTATATATTTTGCAATTATTTATTCGGGATTTAAAGATTGTTAACCGGATTATCAGCCGGTAAAGCAAACGGCTTTTGACTGTGAAGCCCGGGTCCGATTATTAAATCAATAACTTCAGTTGTGGTCCCCGCAGAGTCCTGCCTTTGAAAGCAGCTCTGTCAGGGAAATGCAGACCTGAGTCACTCTGCCCTGACGAGTTTAACAATCTTCACATCAATTTCCGGATCCGGCAATTTTTATCACAATGTATAAAATAATTCTCAGAGACTTCTGGTCTTTGAGGCAATTCTCAGAATTTCGTTTTAAAGTAAATTTGGGGTACGGGAAAATTTCAAAGATGCTCAGTGCTCTTTTTGAATTTTCTGTGCAGCATTTTTACAATCTGATATGATGTAAACGAATACACAAGTCCAGCATAAACATCAATTGAGTAATGCGCTTTCTGCAGTATTACGCTGACTCCGACTGTAATTGTAGCAAGAAGGAAATATGCTTTCAGATACTTATTCCTCGCAACCTGAAAAAGCATAAACGCAGTTGATGTATGCCCCGAAAAGAATAAATCCTTGATTATCTTCTGTCCCGTTCCCATTATGAAAACTACCGGGTCTTCAAGATCTATGCATCCCGGAGGCGGATCAAGCGGAACAAGATACATTGCCGCCATTCTGAAAACTACAAGCAGCGTGTATGTCTGAAAAGCAGTTATAAGCTGAGCCGGATTGAAGCTGAATGCAACCAGACCGATTACAAGCGAAGAGTATATTGCAAAAAACAGAAGCGGGTTCAGATCTACAGCAGTAAAGTATCTCAGCAGCGGATCGTCCAGTACAACTCCCGGTCTTGCTTCGTTAAACAGCAGATATCTGCTGAATGTATAAACCGTGATTATTAAGAATAAAACGGTGAGTATGAATTCATATTTCGATGAAGGTTCGCTCAAAAATATTTTCCACCGCGCGAAGTAACCTGTTTTCAACAATTGAAGTGATAAGTTTAATAATTCATCAGAACATTTTTTTCCCGGCTTTCACCGCTAAAACACCGAGCTGTCCGCCGTGATACATCTGATGAAGATTCCATGCCATTACGACAATTCCCTTTGTCTTAAAATAACCCGTGAAATTTTCATCTGCATTCTCCGGAATTTCGTCAAGTTCATGATCTTTCAGTTCAGAATATATTTTCTTATTCTTCTCAAAAAGCATGTTCCATTTGTTTTTTAATTCCGAAACCGGCGGATAGCTTTCAGGCGGCTGAAGCCGGCTTCCCTGCCCGAATAATTTCTGGTATTCCGGAAAAAGGAGTTCACCCTTTCCCATGTAAACGGAAAAATCATCGTCAGAAGAAATCAGATGACCGAGTATCCATACGCCGTGATTTTTTCCGGGAGAGATTTCTCATCTGAATTCCTCATCCGACAGAGTGTTTATATAATTATTCAGCCACTCAACCATCATGATATACTGTTCCCGGAATTTTGCTGATGTGTTATTTTCCATTTAAATATAATTTTTTATACTTTATTCACCCGCAATTTCTTCCCGCATCTCCCGTTTCACGTTTAAGAATCAATCGTAATATTTTCCGTCGGAAGCAAATCTATAAAATGCCAGATGTTACAGTAAAAATCCCCGGGTCCGAAAAAATCCTTAGCAACTCTTTTAATGCTTCCGTCTCCCGATTTTTCAAAAACGGAAACTCCGGGCCAGTAATTGTGCTTGCCGTCCTTTATGAAATCATATCCCATGTCAAAAATAAAATCCGTTCCGTCAGCCGAATATGTTCTGTAATTCCATCCATGCTCTTCGGCGAATTTCTTATGAACCTCCGGCTTGTCCGGACTCACAAGTACAAAAGACGCTTTCTTTTCTATTTCTTTATAAGTGTCCTTGAATCCGTCCGCCCACATCGTGCAGTACGGGCATCCTTTACCCATATTATGCACGAGTATCAGATGATCTTTATCTGCGAACATCTCCGAAAGTTTTACATCCTTTCCTTCCCTGTCCTTCAATACATAATCCTTTACATCCATCGCTGCAAGTTTCGAATTCAGTTCGATTTTTTTCTTCCTCAGAGCTTCGATTTCTTTTTCAATTCCGCTTATCTCTTTTTCTATGTTTTTTCTTTCGCCTTCCGGCAGTCTGTCTGTGCTCATTCCGGTATTTTTTAAATTTACAAAAGATGTTTTTTATGAATGTTCCGGGTTTACAAGCTGAAACCAGTTGCCCTCCGGATCTGTAAATGTCAGGCAGTTTTCCGATCCGTCGGTACCTCTGAATTCAAGGCCTCTCCCGGCAAGTTCGTTTTTTGTCTTTACAAGATCAGATGTGTAAAGAACAAATCCCGTGTTTGAATCTTCGTATTCCTTCGCTTTCAGATTATTTTTTCCCGGTCTTAATAAAATTTCATTCTCTCCGAGTTTCATCCAGACAAATTTTTCCTGCTGAACAGCAACAATTTCAAAGCCTAAAATCTTCTCATAAAACTCTTTTATCTTCAGCGGATCTTTAACGAATATTTCAATGTGTCCGAACTTCATTATATTTTATTACAGGGTTTCCGAAAGTTTCTTCATCCTCTCTAATCTTTCCTTTTCATATTCGGCAAGCCAGATGTCTTTTGAAAGCATTTTATACGCAATACCGAAATTCTTTTTTGACTCAGCCGTATTTCCCTTTATCAGATTGCATTCTCCGAGTTCTTCGTAAATATAACCGTCTTCCTCAAGATTTCTTTCTTTAATTTCTTCAAGTAGTTTTTTGTGAATTTCCATCGCTTCATCGATTCTGTCAAGCGACCGTAAAGTTCTTCCGACACACCATTTTGCCATTATTTCCCTCTGACCGTTCTTTTTTTCATTATGCCATTTTACATTTTTTTCAAATATCTCAAGCGCTTTCCGGTAGTCTTTCATATCATGATAAGTCCAGCCGGTATTATTATAAAGCGAACCAAGCCATCCGTTTGCCTTCTTGTCTTTTGAATTCTCCGCAATCTTCATTGCAGTTTCATTCCATTTAAGCGAGTCTTCTCCGGATTCTGTAATTCCGAGCATGTGAGCTGCATCAACAGTGAAATTGTCAAATCCGTTTTCCCTGCTTATTTCAAATGCTTTCAGAAACAACTCACGCGCTTTTTCAATAATCTTTGATGAATTGAAAGTCCTTCCCCTTTCCAGAAGATATCTTACCTTTGCAAGTTTGAATTCATCTGAAATCTGCGGCTCAGCTTCGTCAAGAATTCTGTGCGCTTCATCAAATTTCATCTGAAGACCTAATGTTCTTGCTATCTGCGTCAGTAACTGAAGGTATGCTGATTTGTCCCCGGTGTTTTTTACTTCAGGCAGGATTTCCCTGAATTTCTTTTCTGTCTCTTCCGGATTATTGTAATTCCAGAGTGAATCAAAATCGGTCATTATATTTTCTGTTTTCCGTCAATATAATTCAACTCGATTTTACATTCAATTATTTATTTCTATTTCTTTCCTGTCTTTGTCTGAAGATGATTTATTCGATGCAATCCAGAACAGCACCGTAAACGCAGATATAAAGTAAGGAAAGATTCCGTACAGAGTGTCAGATACGGAATGAGAGTTTTTGTCTGCTGCAATAAAGACCGTTGCGCAGAATACTGCCGTCAGCAAATATAAAATAATTCCTGAAGCGGATACCGGAAGATAAATCCATCCCGTTTTTACAAACCAGTTTGATTTCATGATTTGATTATTAAGTTTATTGTTATTGTGAGTCTGATACTTTTTGTTTTTTAAAAAACGGTAAATTAAAACCGATGTTTCATTTGCTGTCAATAAACAAGTTTCGGCAATATTGACTGATGATAATTCAATGGACTTTTTACAAGTTTATAATATAAGTAATTTGAATAAAAATAATCAAAATGAATTTTTCAAGAATAGGTTTCGGATGTTACAGAACGGATATTAACATTAAAGAACATTATGATGCATTGATAAAAGCGCTTACGTCAGGGATTAATTTAATTGACACTTCCGCCAATTATGCCGACGGAAGAAGCGAACAGCTCATCGGTAAAGTTATTGATGATCTGACTGCGGGCGGTAAATTAAGCCGTGAGGATATGACGCTTGTTACAAAAGGCGGGTATATTCAGGGACAGAATTTCAGATTTGCTTCCAGGCTGAAAGCAGAGGGCAATCCGTTTTCTGAAGTTGTGGAGTTTGCAGACAGACTCTGGCATTGTATCAGTCCAGATTTCCTTCAGGATCAGATCAGCAGACAGCTTCACAGACTGAATCAGGAATACATTGACATATATCTTCTCCACAATCCCGAATATTTTCTCGAACATGAAAAAAGTCTTAACACGGATTTAAACACCGCAAGAAAAATTTATTATGAACGAATAGGGAAAGCATTTGAATTTCTTGAAACAAAAGTACGCGAAGGTAAAATCGGATGTTACGGAATTTCTTCAAATACATTTCCGGTGCGGTCAAATGAATATACATTCACATCGCTTGAAGAAGTTTTAAAAACTGCAGAATCCGTTTCTGCCGGGAATCATTTCAGAGTGATACAGATGCCGTTTAACCTGATCGAAGCCGGCGCAGTGACAAATAAAAATCAGTCGGACAATAAACTTACAGTCACTGAATTTGCCTGCGCAAACAATATAAAGATACTGATAAACAGACCTCTGAATGCAATCAGCTCAAAAGGACTGGTTCGCTTTTCGGATTTCAGCTTTGATGCGTTTAATGAAAAAGATTTTATCAGACAGATAAGATTAGTCAGGTTAATGGAAGATGATTTTATGGATGAAAGAATTGCAAACGAATACTTAAGCGGAGACGAGGTTAAGGAATTCGGAAAACTCTTTGAGTTCGGACGCTTGATTGAGGAGAACTGGAAATTTTTCGGCAGCATCGAACATTTTAATGACATGATAATGCAGAATTTTGCGCCGAAGATAAGCGCTGTTACGCGATTAACCGAAGAAAAAATTTCAGACGAAGACTTAAAGAAATTCAGCGCGGATTATATTAAGGAAACATATCTGCTTCTGAATTTCGTCGGCAATTATTATAAAATGAAAGCCGCGAAAAGAAGCAGTTTTATTCACGGACTGATCAATAAAAACCTTGACGGGAAGTATCACTCCCTTACTCTTTCACAGAAAACAATGCTTCTGCTTGCTTCCGTAAACGGGATTGACGGCATACTTGCGGGAATAAGGAAAGAATCTTACGTTGATGATGCATTACAAATTCTTTCAGCAGAAAAAATTAAAAACGCAAAGGAGATAATCCGGTTTGTATCAGAGGAAATTGAAATTTCAGCCGCCTGAAAAAAAAGCCGGCTCTGATAAAGTCAGACTGATTGCAGCAGTTTCCGTAACTGCGCTGGCAATTATTCTTATTTACCTTTACATCAGTTCCGGCTCTGATAATGATAATCCTGTAAATATAGAAAAAATCAGCAGGCACGTTACAAAGGAAATTATCTCAAAGGATATTGATTCAGTATTGTTTTCATTCGGAATAAAAAGAGAATGGATAAAAGAAGTTCCACTGAAAGAAAGCATTCCCAGTCGGGAAAATATGATTTCCAAAGAAATAAAAATACCGTCGGATCTGCTTACTATCGAACTTAACTACGAGCTCACAAACTATTTCAAATCTGTAAATCTGAAAGACAGGGCTGCCGAAGATCCGAAAACAAAAAATCTTGTCATCAGCATATACACTCCGGGAGATTCTGCGGATAAGTTAACCGGAAAACTGAATTTCATTTATACGGATTCAGTAAGAAGAAATGCTTCAGAAGTCTGCATTATACTTGACAGTCTTGATTTCTATCCTCTCGGCGATGTTCAGAAGATCCTGTCTTCGCCGGAAAACTTTTCACTTTTTCTTCCGATGAGAAATGACAAAGCCGATTATCAGTCGGACATTCAGGAATCCGGAAAGGATTATGTAATTGATTTCATCATCGGCGATGAGAATGACGTGGCAGCGGATTTTAAATCCGATATGAGCGAAAAAATATGGAAATCAAAAGTCAAGACTGTATCGGTCAGTTATGCGGGAACAAGCGGAATAATTCTGACTGACAGAAAGGATCTGAAGGAGTTTACAAATCTTATCAGGGAAGAATTCACTAAGAATGAAATGAAAGTTTTCAGTGACTCTTTTTTTACGCCTCTGAAAACGAACGATCAGAAAATCAATTCATTGTTTGAAAATATTGTTTCCAATTCCGTACCGGGTAAAAGATTTCAGATATATGCCGTTAATATGAGTCCTGAGGAGTTTAAGGAATATGAAAGCAAAGTCTACAGTCTGAAAAAACTCGGTTATAAATTTATAAGATTCAGTGAAGCGATGAAAAGACTGAGCTCTGAACAGTAAAATTTCAGAATTAATATTACAAATAAGACATGACACAGAACGAAATATTCATGAACTATGCATTCAGGGAAGCCGAAACTGCATTTGAGAAAGATGAAATACCCGTCGGCTGCGTAATTGTTTTCCGGAATGCAATTATTGCCAAAGCGCATAATCTGACTGAATCACTGAAAGACCCGACTGCGCATGCGGAAATTCTGGCGATAACATCCGCTTCGGAATATCTGCAGTCAAAACAGCTTATCGGCTGCTCAATGTATGTGACTCTCGAACCCTGCTCTATGTGCGCCGGAGCGATAGTTCTTTCAAAAATAGAAAATCTATTTTTCGGGGTTTATGACACAAAAAGCGGAGCGTGCGGAAGCGTGCTTAACATTACAAACAATAAAGCGCTTAACCACAGCTGCAATGTTCTGGGAGGAATAATGGACGATAAATGCGCGGGGATTCTGAAAAGTTTTTTTGAAGTCAGAAGAAAATAAACTTCGCAGACTGTATCATCCGGTTGGCTTTTTCAGCAGCATTATTTTTTCATGAAGAGCAATAAACTCTTCAATGCCGACAGTTTCCGCTCTTCTCGAAAAATCAAAATCAATATCTTCCGTCTGAATCCGGTTCTTTTCGAAAAAAACCTTTAGTGAATTTTTCATTGTTTTTCTTCTCTGACCGAAACTCTGCTTTACCAGCGTTTTAAATCCATCCCTGTCAGTAATCTTAAATTCATTCTTTCCGAATCGAAATCTTACAACGGATGATTCGACTCTGGGTTTCGGAAAGAATGCAGTCGGAGGTACGCCAAACAATATTTCCGGAGATGAATTGATCTGAGTCTGTACTGCAAGTATCCCGTAATCCTTAGTGCCGGGTTTAGCCGTAAGTCTTCTGGCAACTTCCTTCTGCATCATAAGCACCGCGGAGTCAATGATACCGGCAGAGTCATAAAGCTTAAACAGAATTTCGGTTGTTATATTATACGGAATATTACCTATTATTTTCAGCTTTCTTTTTTCGCCTTTCAGGTCAAACGAACTTAAAATCTCCTCATTTATATTTACGTCCAGAAAATCTTTATGAATCATAAGTAACCTGTCCTGATATTCCGAAGACAGTTTTTCGTAAATAGATTTATCGAGTTCCACAGCGGCGAAATTTCCGGTAAGCTTATGAATATACTTTGTCAGCACGCCTTGTCCGGGTCCGATTTCAGCCACGGGATCACCGGGACTTATATCAAGGGATACGACAATTTTCCGTGCGATATTTTCATCCACAAGAAAATTCTGTCCGAGAAATTTTTTCGGCCTGTATTTATTGTATTTTTCTTTGTTTGAAATCAAGCTGATGCAGGTTATTCTGCCGGTTCAAATGAAAGAAGCTTTAGCTTTTCCTTCTTAAGATCTTCAAAATCCACGGATACTTTTTTATAATCACCGTTAAGCCATAATCTTGCCTGATCATTGTAATTCTGATGAAGAGGCTGACCGGACTGTCCGGTGGGAATTATCGACAAATACTCGTTTACTCTGGACAGATCAGTAATCATTCTCATCGAAGGACCGAGATTGCTTTCAAACTCCCCGTTTTTAAGAGAAGCAAAAAAACTGTATTCAAGATTATTGACAGTAGTTCCGCTGCCGCTGATTTTAAAGGGACCAATATTCAGCATTGAGCTCAGGGCAGGAACTATTCCGAGAGGATGTTTCATTTTTACAGTATGAACTTCACCCCACTGCCATTTATTCTGATCTGAACCGTATTTTGTAATCAGCGCGGATACGGCATCATAGAAACTTTTTCTAAGAATCTGTTCCTTCGAAAAATTATTTTCAAAAACAGCGGATGAGCTCTGCTGTAAAAGCCGGGCAGTATTTCTTACCGGGATGTTTTTGAGAAAAAGATAATTCTCAAAAATTTCCTCACCGAGTATATCCCTGTAAAGATTTTTATAAAGCTGAATTTCAAATTCGGAAAAAAGAGTTGCCGCGGTGCTAGCAGTTTTGAATTCATAATCCCAGTTCTTGAGCAGATCAAGATACGTCCTTACATCACCGGTTAAATTTGCCGTATCGCCGAAAGCTTCAAAGAGGAATCTGCAGAAATCCTTTGCCTGAATACTGTACACATCCCTCTGCATGAGTTTCATTTCATCTTCTGTTATCACAGGACTTGAAATAATCATTTCTTCGATTCTTTCGGCTCTGTAATGAGGCTCATAAAGATTGGAAATATAGTACTGATAATTTTTCTGAGGCTTATTGTTTGCCGTTACGATATATCCTTCCGGCGGATTGAATGAAGACGGGAGTTCGTTATAAGGAACAAAGCCCTTCCATTCAATTTCACCTCCGGACGGAAAGCCGGCCGTGTTTTCATCTGCAATATTTACTCTGAGCGGTACAAGTCCAGCCGAACTGTATCCGATATTTCCGGAAGTATCCGCATAAATAAAATTCAGCGCAGGTGTGCCGTAAGTTTTCAGTGCATTTCTGAACTGATTCCAGTCTGCAGCCGTGTTAATATTGTAAAAAGCTTCTATCTCGTCACTGAATTCAAATCCCGTCCATCTGAATACTAGAATTTCATTTTCTCCCGAATGAAATTTCTGATTATTGGTAAATCCGGTTTTCTCAAGACCCGAAATTACCGGACCTGCAAGGGTGGTATATGTATAAAATTCATAGTTATCCGGACTGTCTTTAATTTTTATGCTTTCAAAAGTGCTGTCAGGAAAGAAAGAAACATTTCTGTACATATACTTTTTACTGTCGGCGGAATCTTTTTTCAGCAGAAGAAAATCGGAATCATCGCACATTAAGTTTGTAAGACCCCAGCTGATTTTCTGATTGTGGCCGATTGCAATACCGGGAATCCCCGGAATTGAAAATCCGCAGACGCTGAATTTTTTCATGTTGTCATACAGACTGACTTCATACCACTTTGAAGGAACGAGAAGCGAAAGATGTGGGTCATTTGCCAGAAGGGGTTTTCCGTTTTCGGTGCGGCTGCCGGAAATTACCCATGAATTACTTCCAATATGTGTGCCGTCTGTACCGTAAAATTCCCTGAACTTTCTAGAAACATCAAAATAATTTTTCCCGAGTTCTGAAGCTGATGCATAATATTTTTCCGTAAGCATATTATAGCCGGTGGATTTATTCCCGGAAGTTTTCTTCGTGTTGTCATTTTTAGATTTTTCGATTTCATTCTTCACGATAAACGGAGCATCTTCGGGATAACCGGGGAAAAAGTCCTTAGCTTTTTCATATCCGAATTTTTTGACGATTTCTCCGAACATCATATCAGTATACCATGAAAGATTCAGTTCCCATCCCATTAACCTCAGAACCATAACAGAATGTTCAGGTTTCCATTCTTCGGGCTTGTAATTCAGAATATCAAATTCGAGAGGAAGCTCTTTTGAATTTGTGCTTATGAAATAATTTATACCGCTGCAGTAAGCGGAAAGAATAGATTTAGATTTGAGAGAAAGTTTTTTGTAAATATCCGCCGAGACTCTTGCAATCCCGATAGTTCTGAAGAGAATATCAAAATCAATCAGGTCTTTTCCCATAATTTCTGAAAGCCTGCCTTCGGCTACTCTGCGGGCAAGATCCATCTGCCAGAGCCTGTCCTGCGCATGCATATATCCGAGTGTAAAATACATATCGTTTTCATTTTCTGAAAAAATATGAGATACTCCCTGTTCGGTTTTGTAAATATTGATTTTATCCGAAATTCCCTTAACTTTGACAATTCCGGATTCATCATAAAAAGATTTTTTTGTAAGATTATTGAATAATAAACCGGCAGTTATCAGAAGAATAACAAGCAAAAAGATAATTCCGAAAATGTTTTTAAACAGCGGGCGCAAATTATAAAATTGAAAACATTAATTATAAATTTCTTCCTGAAACGCAAGAAGAAAACCTGTCAGCTAAATTTTTTGGAAATTCGCAAATATAATATTCAAATAAACCATAAAAATTAAGTGCAGTGTGATACAGGAATCACATCAGTTCAAATGATTGTACAAGTATCAGTTTCAACACGGAGCATTTGTAAAACTGAATTAATTTTTCTTAATTTACCAGATTGATTAAATTCATTATGTCCGTTGATTTCAAACAGGCGAATAATTATTTTTAGACAAACTTAATAACGGGAGACAACATTATGAAACTTATTTTCAACAAAGCTCGGGTAATTCTTTTTGTTTTTATCTTATCGGTTTTTGCCGGCTGCGGCGGAAGCGGCACTTCGCCGGAATTAAGCGGATACAAGGCTGATCTGAAAATACAGATCCAGGAAATGACAAATGTGCTTTTCGGAGGACTTTACTCGAAATTTATGAGCACATATGTGGACCCTTCTTATATTAATTCGGAAGGCGGCATGGATGCGGCAATGCTTGAATTCAGCAATGCCGAACAGCAGCTGCTTTACAAAGACCTTAAAATCGCAAAAAATATTTCTCCGTTGTACAATTCATCCAAAAAGCAACTGACGTATGTAAATGAATTAATGGTTAAGCCGATTACATTTAAACTGATAAACGGCAAATGGTATATGATGGGTGACTGGTTTAATAATTAAACAATATGCAGTAAAACGGAATTTATCTTTATTAATACAGGAAATTTTTTTTATTAATCTAAAAATACCGAAATGAAAAACAGAGTAGTGCATTTTGAGATACCCTGTGACAATCCGGAAAAGACGACTGAATTTTTTGCAAAAGTATTCGGATGGAAGTTTCAGCAGTTCGGAAACGAGCAATACTGGCTTGCAGTAACCGGAGAAGAGAAAACGCCCGGCATCAACGGAGCATTTATGAAAAAGAGAGATCCTTCTCAGCCGGTGGTCAACACAATTTATGTGGAAAACATTGACGAAACTGCCGGGCAGATAGAAAGTGCAGGAGGGCAGATTGTAGTCCCTAAAATGCCGATTCCGTCTGTCGGCTGGGTTTTATACTTCAAGGATCCGGACGGAAATATTCACGGAATCTGGCAGGAAGATAAATCGGCTTCTTAATTCAAGACAGAAAACAGATCAGAAGATATTTTCAATAAAAGGATAAATGAAATTCAGCAGATATATCCTTTCAGCATTTTTTGCTTTTGCGAACTGAACTTAAAAATGAGTACTTAATTTTATACTTTCAGGATACACCATTCTGGTTCAAAAACTCTCACATTTAAGAAAACACTTTCTGCACAAAACCGCTATAAGCATTATATTGGATTTTATTTTTACGGGTAAGTGATTAAGTTAAAATACATTTACAAAAATATTTTCATCAAAGAAAAAACACACAAATGTCCCAGACCAAAATTAAATGCCCGAACTGCGGAGTTGAAATAAAGGTTGATGAAATCTTTGAGCATGAAGCAGAAGAGAAATTCAGGAATGAATATGAAAACAGGCTTGCAGAGCAGATTTCTGTTCTGAACAAGAAGAAAGAAGAAGCCGCAAGGGAAGTGCTCAGATTAAAAAGGCTAAAGGAAGATCAGGACGATATTATCAGAAAAAAGCTTGAAGAAGAGAAGGATAAATTAAAGTCCGAAGCGTTTTTTCTTGCAAAAAAGGAAGTTGAATTTGAAATGCTGAAGATTAAACAGGAAAATGACATTAAATCGAAAGAGAATCTCCAGTTAAAAAAGAAGGAAGTCGAAATTCTCAACAAGGAAAGGCAGCTGAAGGACAAGGCGGATCAGCTTGAACTGGATGTGGAAAGGATGATGATTGAAAAGGAAAAGGAAATTCAGGATAAAACAATCCGCCGGGAACAGGAGAAGCATGATCTAAAGAAAAGGGAGTTTGAACAGCAGCTTGAAAATCAGCAGCAGATGATTGATGAATTAAAGAAGAAGGAAAATGAGCTCAGAAATTCCGAGCTTGAGCTGATTGAGAATACAAAGCAGTTAAAAATTGAAAATGAAAAGAGACTGATTGAAAAAGCGCGGGAAGCTGAAGAACTTGCAATCAGAAAAGAGAGGGAGAAAAGCGAATTACAGCAGAAGGAATTTGAAAAGCAGCTTGAAAGTCAGAAGAACAGGATTGAAGAACTTGTCAGAACGGAAAATGAATTAAAAAACAGGGAAGACGAATTAAGAAAGAAAGCTGAAGAAATCAAAGCAGAAGCAGAAAGAACAATTAAGCAGAAAGAAAAGGAATCGGAAGAAATTAAAGCCGAGGCGGAAAGGCAGATAAAACAGAAAGCGAAGGAAACCGAAGAGGAAGCCGTCAGAAGGGAGAAGGAAAAAAGCGGCTTAATGCAGAAGGAGCTTGAAAAGAAGCTTGAAAGCCAGAGAAACATGATTGAAGAGCTGAAGAGAAAAGAAATTGAAATGATAAGCAAGGAAAGAGAATTAAAGAATAAAGCCGAGGAAGAAAAACTTGAAACGGAAAAACTATTTCTTGAAAAATCCAGGGAGATTGAGGACAGAGCCGTAAGGAAAGAACAGGAAAGAAGCGAACTTCGTCAGCGTGAATTTGAAAAAAAGCTGGAAGATCAGAAGAAACTTATAGATGAGCTGAAGAAAAAAGCCGAGCTCGGTTCGCAGCAGTTTCAGGGAGAAATACAGGAACTTGCGCTTGAAGAATTTCTGAGAGGTACATTTCCGTTTGACACGATAAATTCGGTAAAGAAAGGCGAGCGCGGAGCGGATGCTGTTCATATTGTAAAAAACAATCTGCAGCAGGACTGCGGAATAATTATTTATGAAAGCAAGAGAACAAAGGCATTCAGCGAAGGCTGGATTGAAAAATTAAAGGAAGATCAGAAAATTCATCAGGCGGATATAGCGGTGATAGTAACAGAGACAATGCCTAAGGACATGGAAAGATTCGGCTTAAGGCAGGGAGTATGGATCTGCAGTTTTCAGGAAATCAAGAGCCTCTCACTTGTGCTGAGGGAAATGCTGATAAGGACACAGTCTGTAAGAGTCATTCAGGAAAATAAGGGAGAGAAGAAGGATATGCTTTATAATTATCTGACGAGCAACGAATTTGTTCAGCAGATTGAAGCAATCGTCGAAGGATTTACCGGAATGCTGAGTGATTTGCAGAAAGAAAAGATTGCAATGGAAAGAATATGGAGCACAAGGGAAAAACAGATAAGGAAAGTTCTGACGAATACATCTTCGATGTACGGCTCAATAAGAGGGATTTCCGGAAATGCAATCGGAAGCATAAAAGCGCTCGAACTTCCCGAAGCGGAAGAAGATTAAAATTAAAAGTTTATAATAAATCTATCTGTAATTAATATGATGATAGCAGTGGCAGGACCGTATTCGGCGGAAACGGAAGAGGAAAGAAAATCGAATCTTGATGCTATGAATACTGCGGCAGCCGAAATATATATGAAAGGTCATATTCCCGTTATCGGAGTGAATGCGGCTTTGTTCATCACGGAAAAGCTGGAGAAAAATATCAGAAAGAAAGCAATGACGGAGATATCGCTTGCAGTTGTGGAAAAATGCGATGCACTGCTGCTGTTAAAAGAATCTCCGGGAGCGAATCTTGAGCGGGATCTTATATTATCACAAGGAAAGAAAATTTATGAAAGCACGGAAGAAATTCCGTTTGTAAGGGACATTTAGAATAAAATCAATAATTCAGAAATAATTAATTTTTATGGATCTTTTCGAAGCAATAGAAAGCCGCAGGACAACAAACACCGCATTTCTGAAAAAGAAAGTTTCAAGTGAGCACATTGAATTACTCATAAAAACAGCTTCACATTCGCCAAGTCATTTCAATTCCCAGCCGTGGAGATTTATAATTATAGAAGACGATATGCTGATTAAGCGCATAGCGAAAATTGCGGGAGATTCGATGGTGCAGCTAATGGATGACGGAAGATTCTGGAAGCAGTACAGGAAATATTTCCGTTTCAGCGAAGAGGAAACTGAATCCAGCGGGGACGGCATACACATTGATCATCTTCCTTCGTATCTGAAGCCGTTCGCTAAAAGTATTTTTTCCGAAGCCGGAGGGAAAGTGATTTCAAAATTCAGAGTTTCCAGAATACTGGGTAACGATGAGGAGAAGCTTGTTGCAACATCGCCTCTGCTGTTTGTAATCCTTCTGACAAAAGAAGAATATAAAAAAGAAGAACTTTCCGGATTTTATTCTGTGATTTCAACGGGATGCGTGATTCAGACACTATGGCTTGTAACGACGGGAATCGGAATGGGCATGCAGTTTATTTCAACACCCGGGGAAATTCCCGAAAACTGGAAACTGATTTCTGATATGATTGAAATTCCCGGCACATATGAAATGATGGCAATATTCAGAATGGGATATACAGATCCTTCGGTTAAGAGACCTGTCATAGACTGGAAGTCTTCACAAAGAAAAAGCATTAAAGAGCTTGCATTTAAAAATGTTTTCGGAAACAGTTTGTAAATCTTTCTTATAAAAATTTATAATACACTACTTTACCGAATTGACAGATACAGGAAATGTTCTGATATACGCCTGCTTAATAATTTACGCAGTGAATTATATTACCGGCTGGCTTCTGTATACAGGATTAATAAGGCTCGGCAGGTCAGTACATCAGATAATGTTTGCATTTCTTATTCTTAATCTCATAATTATACTGATATTTTTAAAATTACCTTTATCAGAAAAAATAATTTGTGCATTATCTTTGAGTGCAATGTTAATGCTTCCTTTCGGAAAGAAAGGAGGGTTGTATCACATAGCGCTCAGCAGTGCGGGGCTGGTTTTAATGTTATTACTAATTTTCAAAAAATATTTTTAGAATTTGAATCGAAAAATAACCGGAAATAAAAGCTGATGTGGAAAACTGAAGAAGGCAGCACAGGAAGACTAATACAGCTTTGTATCGGATACTTTGTTTTTTATGTGATTACGGGAATAAGCGTAAAATATTTTCTCGGGAGTTCGGAACAGGGTTTTCCGGGAATGAACGATCTTGAATATCTGGTTTACAGCACAATCGGCGGAAATGTATTTGCACTGTCCGTTGTACTCATACTGAAATGGTACAAGATACAGTCCAATAACTACGTTAAAATTTTCGGGATTAATCTGCCGTCTGAACTTATCTATATAATTCCTTCCGGAATCTGCACTGCTGTTGTAATTCCTACTACAACTCTCATGTATTCGCTTCCGATATCC
This sequence comes from Ignavibacteria bacterium, assembly GCA_016788375.1. Classification (GTDB taxonomy): domain Bacteria; phylum Bacteroidota; class Ignavibacteria; order Tepidaquicellales; family Tepidaquicellaceae; genus JAEUSI01. Next base: position 20,440 of record JAEUSI010000007.1, read on the forward strand.
GTAATGGTAGCAATGGTAATGATGAGAGGCAGCATAATAATAATCAGCAGGCTGATAGACGCTATTCAGATAAAGCAGGGAATACTGAAGAAGCATGTTTACAGGGAAGAGAATATAGCTGTTGCGTTTGCTTTGACAGCGGTAGCTATAAATTTATTCTGGAATAAAAACGGAGGGTTTGATTTTATTTACAATTCCGCCGCAGTGATTATATTATCCTGTTACATCACCGCTTATTTCATAAGAATTTACATAATGAATTATTACAAAAACACCCGGGGAAAAAATATTAAACAGGATAACAAGGGATTTTTTGCTCTCGAGCAGATATCCGCAACTCTTACAATGCTTGCAGCAGGAATTATAATTTATTATTCAACTGAAATATTCGGTTCACACTATAAACAGGTTGCAGTATTCAGGGATACTTTTGACAATCCCGGAGCAATGTGGGGCTGGGCTGTAATAGCTGGCACTGCATTCGGTATTGTTGCTTTTTTCTCCGTTTTTATATTCATGTTCAAGGGAAGAACTGCTACATTCGCAGGACTTGTAAACAGACTTACTTCATTAATTGCAGGAACAGCCGCGACACTTATATTTTACTTTTTTTTCGGAGGGAAATTTCCAGCTACAGAAGACTGGATTTCGCTGATTTTCATATTAATAGCGGTTGCATATATTTCCAGGGCAGAAAAGAAGCGTACAGCCGAACTAATAGCTTTAAAGGAAATCTGAAACAGCAGAACTTCTTCTGCTGATTTTATTTTGACAAAGAAGGGATCATCTGCTGAAGCCCTGAAAAGACGAGCTGAACTGCAATAGCTGCAATTAACAAACCTGTAACTTTAGTCATTACTTTTATTCCCGTCGGTTTCAACACTGTTTCAAGTCTTGAGGCGGCATTAAGGGAAATAAACGCTGCAATACTGACAAGCAGGACAATTCCGGTAAGAATAATATCTCCTTCTATACCGCTGCTTTTGCTTCCGTAAAGTATAACACCGCTTATCGCGCCAGGTCCCGCCATCAGAGGAATTGCAAGAGGAACAATTGCAATATCAGAAGGATCTTCCCTGTTGTCATCAGGAAGGCTTTTGTCGCCGGAATTTGATTTTCCGAAAATCATATCAAGAGCAATGATAAAAATAATAATACCTCCGGAAAGAGTAAAAGCCGGAATTCCGATACCGAAAGCTTCAAGAAGATACCTTCCGAGATAAAGCGAAATCAGAAGAACAATAAAAACAGCAATAGAAGTTTTTCTTGTTATCATGACTTTTTCTGATTGAGAAAGATTCGCGGTTTTTGTAAGAAAGAGGGGAATTCCTTCCATAGGATTTACGAGAACAAATATTGCAATAAAGATCTTGATGTAATAAGCAACTTCTTCCATAATTATTGTTTTTCTTTCAAGATAGCATCTTTTACTCTTTAAATAAATTGAATAGAATATGAAGGATATAAGAATTAAATTATTAACACATAATATGAATAAAAGCAAATCCGAATATTTATTAAACCGCGAGCTCAGCTGGATTGAATTTAACAGGCGTGTTCTTGAAGAATCGAAGGACAAAACTCAGCCTGTTCTCGAAAGATTAAAATTTCTTTCCATTTTCAGCACAAATCTTGATGAATTTTTCATGATCCGTGTTGCCGGACTGAAGCGTCAGGTAAAAAGCGGAGTGAACGAACTTTCCACGGACAAAATGACTGCACAGGAGCAGAGAGATAATATTTATGACAAACTAACGCCGTTGGTTGAAGAGCAGTACAGGGTTTTCAATGAGGAAATAATTCCGGAGCTTGCCGCAAACGAAATCAGATTCATTAAATACGAAGAATTAAATGACGAAGAAAGAAAAACAGTTGACGATTATTTTGAAGACGAAATATTTCCCGTTCTTACACCGCTTGCAATTGATAATGTTCATCCCTTTCCGAACCTTATAAACAGAAGTCTTGCGCTTGCGATAATACTTGATGACCCGGATACAAATGAAGTAGAAGAGAAAGTCTGCGTAATTCAGATTCCGAGCAATATATCAAGATTTTATACGGTCGGATCAGACGGTAAAAACAGTTTTCTTCTGCTCGAGGAAATAATAAAAGCTAATGCGGAAAAGTTGTTTTCCGGGATGAGATCAATTGACTGTTTTGCATTCAGGATAACACGTAATGCCGATCTTGAACTTGAGGAAGAAGAAGCGGCGGATCTTCTGACGCTTATTGAAGAAGAAGTTAAGAAAAGAAGACTCGGTATTCTTGTCCGTCTTGAAATTGACAAAAAAATGCCGGATAAACTGCTGCATTTTCTTGTAAATATTCTCGATGCAGAGAGCAATGAAATATACAGAATTGACGGTCCGCTTAATCTCGGTGATATGATGACTCTTTATAAAATCGACAAGCGTGAACTGAAATACGAAGGCTTTACTCCGAGAATATCATCATTTTTCAGGGAGAAGGAAGATTTTTTCAAGGAAATTTCAGAGCATGATGTGTTTCTTCATCATCCGTTTTATTCTTTTTCTTCAGTCAGTGAATTTATTGCTCAGTCGGCTGAAGATCCGAATGTTTACGCAATAAAACTGACTCTTTACAGAACAAGCGGTGATTCTCCGATTATTAAATCGCTTATTGAGGCTGCCGAAAACGGCAAACAGGTTACTGCAGTGGTCGAATTAAAAGCAAGATTTGATGAGGAGAATAATATTATCTGGGCGCGCGCGCTTGAAAATGCCGGAGTGCATGTTGTATACGGGCTTGCCGGACTTAAGACGCACTGCAAAATTGCGCTTGTCGTCAGAAAAGAGGAAAAGGGAATGAAAAGATACATTCATCTGAGCACGGGAAATTATAACGCAGTCACTTCAAAAATTTATACAGACTTCGGGCTTTTTACCGCAAGTCAGGATTTCTGCAAAGATGCTTCTAACCTGTTCAATTATCTGACAGGTTATTCAAAACATAACAATTACAAGAAACTGCTTGTAGCACCTCTGAATCTGAGAAGAAAGATGCTAAAAATGATTGACGAAGAAATCAAATCCCATAAGGAAAACGGCAACGGCTATATTCTGTTTAAAATCAATTCAATGGTAGACGAAGAAGTCATAATGCGTTTGTATCAGGCATCAAGAAACGGAGTAAAGATTGACCTGATTACGAGAGGCATCTGCAGGCTTAAACCGAAGGTCAAAGATCTCAGTGAAAATATAAATGTTTACAGCATCGTAGGAAGATTTCTCGAACACAGCAGGGCTTATTATTTTCACAATAACGGTCATCCGAGACTATATCTCGGAAGCGCAGATGTTATGCAGAGAAATTTTGACAGGAGAATAGAAGTTTTATTTCCGGTTGATGACAAAAGGATAAGGGACGATATTACAGAAATTTTAAAACTGTATTTAACTGACACTGAAAAAACATGGGTGATGATGAGCAACGGTTCGTACATCAGAAAATCCGAGTTTCTCATGGAAAATTCGGATCATTATGACAAAGTAAACATTCAGGAATACTTTGTGAAGAAAGTAATAAAGAAGTATGAAAAGGAATTAAAGCAGGAAATGAGAAAGAAAGTCACCCGCAACGGTGTTCATAAAAAAACAGAAGCATAAAACTCATTCTGAATTAATATTCAAATCACACCTTAACAGCTAATGCCAAAAAGAACAGATCTTAAGACAATTCTAATTATCGGAAGCGGTCCGATTGTTATCGGTCAGGCATGTGAATTTGACTATTCGGGTACGCAGGCTGTTAAAGCGTTAAAAGAAGAAGGCTACAGAGTAGTTCTGATTAATTCAAATCCTGCAACTATCATGACTGATCCTGAAATCGCAGATGCAACCTATATTGAACCGATTACAAGTTACTTTATCGAAAAAATAATCATAAAGGAAAAACCCGATGCGATACTTCCGACTATGGGAGGACAGACTGCGCTGAATGCCGCTATGGATTTACACACGAAGGGAATACTGAAGAAGTACCAAGTCGAACTTATCGGAGCAAAAGTAGAAGCAATCAGAAAAGCGGAATCACGCGAAGAATTTCACGACGCGATGAAGAAGATAGGACTAGAGGTTGCTAAGGGTATCTTTGTAAAAAATTTCAATGAAGCAAAGGAGTTTGCGGAATCAACGGGATTCCCTGTAATAATCAGACCTTCATTTACACTCGGAGGCACAGGAGGCGGAATTGCATACAACATAGAGGAATTTGAACAGATGGTGAACAGGGGACTTGAAGCATCTCCGATAAACGAAGTGCTTATAGAAGAATCTCTCATCGGCTGGAAAGAATTTGAGCTTGAAGTAATGAGAGACAAAAACGATAATTTTGTGGTAATCTGTTCGATAGAAAATTTTGATCCTATGGGAGTTCATACGGGAGATTCAATAACGGTAGCTCCTTCTCAGACGCTGAGTGACAGGCAGTATCAGATTCTCCGTGACGCAGCGAAGAAAGTAATTTCGGAGATCGGGGTTGAAACCGGCGGATCAAATATTCAGTTTGCCGTAAATCCCGATACCGGAAGAGTAATTGTAATAGAAATGAATCCCCGTGTTTCAAGAAGTTCTGCGCTTGCATCAAAGGCAACCGGATTTCCGATTGCAAAAATCGCCGCAAAGCTTGCAGTCGGTTATACGCTGGATGAAATTCCGAATGACATAACGAAAACAACACCTTCATGCTTTGAACCGGTTATAGATTATATCGTAGTTAAAATACCGCGCTGGGATTTTGACAAATTCCGTTCTTCAAATCCGGAAAGCGACGTACTGGGAATTCAGATGAAATCAGTCGGAGAGGCCATGTCTTTCGGAAGAAATTTCAAGGAAGCATTGCAGAAAGCGCTTCGCTCGCTTGAAAACGGCAGGGCAGGTCTCGGTTCTGACGGAAAGGATGTTTACGGATACAAAGCGATTTTAAAAATGAATGATGAAGAAAAATCGAATCTCAGGTTGAAAATTCTGAACAAACTCAAGACTCCCAGAAGCGATAATATCTTTTACATTCGTTATGCACTGCTCCTCGGAGCTGCGATAAATGAGATACATGATTCAACGAAGATTGATAAATGGTTTCTGAATCAGATGCTGGAAATTATTGAAATGGAGAGAGAGCTGCATGAGTATGAATTATAGGATTTTCAATAAAACAGGTTTTGTAAGTCGGTAAACAAGTTCCGCTTAGTTTGATTCTCTTTAAATTTTAACAGCAGGATTTTTGCAAAAATTATTTCCTGAAATCAGCTGCGTCACTATTCACAGATTTGCAATATTATACAACTCCAATACTCTTATCCAAAGTCCGTCTCGAAAAATATACAATTATCATTACCATCAGAAAAAGCAGAATGCCGTAAGCAGCAGCTGCGCCGGTATTATACATTCTTATCTGCGAATAAATTTCGACAGAAATAGTTTTTGTAGAGTATGAATAAAGAAGAATCGTTGAAACAAATTCCCCGACTGAATTTATGAATACAAGCAAAGCTCCGTTCAGTATTGAGGGAAGAATCAGCGGTACAATTATTTTTCTGAAAGTTCTCGAGCCTCCGGCTCCGAGAGTTTGCGAAGCTTCCTCAAGCGAAGGGTCTATCGAATGAAATCCGGCTACTGATGACTGAGTCATCACAGGCAAATTTCTGACCGCGTAAGCAAGCGGAAGAATCCAGTATGTTCCAACCAGTGATACAAACGCAGTAAACACCGTCGGGGAGTTAAAGCTTAAAATAAATCCGAGCGCAATTACGGTTCCGGGAATTCCGTAAGGCAGAGACAAAACACCTTCAAGTATACTTTTTCCTTTCAGATTTTTATTAGTGATTATAAACGAGGAGCTGACTCCGATTAAGAGTGTAATTACAACCGCTGCCAGAGACATTCCGACGCTGTTTCTGAATGGTTCGAAAAACTGCGGATCACTTAAAATCCGGGAATAATTTTCAAGTGTAAACGACTCGCCGAAAAAATTCCTCATTAGCGAACCTTCGGGAATCAGTGACAGAAAAAGAAGCGTAAGAATCGGCAGCACGATAAAAATTGCAAATATAAACGCAGCAGCCGTGCTGAATAATCCGAAGCTTTTTTTCGGATGTAATGTCGTTGATTTCGGAGTTCCTTTATATCTTTGTGTAATAATTTTTTTCGAACGGTATAGTCTCAGTAAAATCAGAAATGCAACCGATATAATTGCAAGCAAAACAGAAAGTGCCGAAGCAAATGAATTATCTCCGTTTATCTTAGCGTTGAAAATTTCCGTTGTAAGAAATCTGTCCGATCCTCCGAATATAAATGGCGCAGAAAATGACGCCATGCTTGCCATGAATACAATCAGCGAAGCTCCGGTAATTGAAGGAACAAGCTGCGGAAGAATTATTCTGAAAAAAGTTTTTGATCGTGATGCACCCATTGAATAGGAAGCATCTGTTACGGAAGAATCGATTTTCTTTAGTCCGGATGTCACAAACAGAAAGAACATCGGATAAAACGAGTAAATATGAATTACGATTATCGCAGTCCATCCGTCAAATCTGAAAATCGGATTATGAAGATTAAAAACGGATGATAACAATTTTATCAGCAGTCCGTTTTCATTCAGCAGAAAAAGAAAAGCAACAACACCAATAAGCGGAGGCGTTGCCAACGGAATCAGCAGCACGGACGTTAATATTTTTTTTAACGGTATTCTGTGATACTGAAATGCATAAGCAAAATAAATTCCGGTTATTCCGCTTCCTGCAACCGTAATAACGGACAGCAGGACGGAATTGAATGTTGCGCTGAAGGAAGTTTTTGAAAACAGCTGCGAATATGACGTAAATGAAAATATATTGCCCGGATTAAGCAAACTTTCCTTTAAAAGCGAATAAAGCGGAAATATAATATAGCCTGTTATGAAAAAAATTATTATCAGAAGAGTAACAATATTTAAACCCGATAATTTATTCTTATTCATTTTAAAATTCTGGCTTTACTTGTTAACAGCTTCAATCCGGCTTTATCGCCTGCACTGAACTCCGGTTTGGAATTACCCGAAGACTGAATTGATTTTATCAGCTGATTTCTTATTTCGACAGTATATTCAACAGAAAATCCAGTAAACTGTACATCCGTAATCAGACCGTAATCTTTGCCTTCGCCGGAAACCGGAATTACTTCCTCAGGCAGAACGCAAAGTTTTTCACCGGGCTTAATGGATACATTGAAAATATCCCCCGACATGACATCATTAAAAAAATTTGAGTGTCCGATAAATCCTGCAACAAAACTATTTTCAGGATTGTAATAAACATCAAAAGGATTTCCTGTCTGCTGTATTACTCCGTTATTTAAAACTGCAATCCTGTCCGAAAGCGCCAGTGCTTCAGTCTGATCGTGAGTAACATATACTGAAGTAATTCCGGCTTCACGCTGAAGTCTTTTAAGTTCGTTCCTCGTTTCAAGCCTGAGAGAATAATCTAAATTTGAAAGAGGCTCATCGAAGAGAATGAGATCAGGCTCGGTGACAATAACTCTTGCCAGAGAAACTCTCTGCTGCTCTCCTCCGCTCAAAGTGGTTACCGATACATCAGACTTATGACTTATCTGAACTTTTTCAAGAACCGAATATACTTTCTCTCTTATAATATTTTTATCTGTTTTTTTTACCTCAAGCCCGTAAGCAACATTTTCATAAACTGTCATATTCGGAAACAGAGCATAGTTCTGAAATACAATCCCTGTCTTTCTTTTCTGAGGCGTAAATCCGGTTGAATCAATATTATTTATTATAATCTTTCCGGCATCCGGAAACTCAAGCCCGGCAATTATCCGCAGAAGAGTAGTTTTACCGCAGCCGCTCGGACCGACAATGGAAAAAAATTCACCCTTTTCAACGGTCAGATTAATTTCAGTGAGAACATTTGTTCCGTTGAATTTTTTTGAAATATTTACCGCTTCAAGACATGCTGTTTTTTTCCGTTGCATTTATTTGTTTAATTTAAACGGAGAGAGTTTACTTTGACTTCCCTTTTATTTCCGAATCCCATTTCTTCATCCATTCGGATTCATTTTCAGAAATCATGTTCCAGTCAAGATCCATAGTCTTATAATGAGCACCGGCTATCCATTGCGGAAGTTTATCCTGAGGGATATCCGATCTTGCAGGAATCCTGTAAAATTTTTCCGCCTGAAGAATCAGACTCTGTTCTGAAGTTACGAATTCATAAAACTTTTTTGCCGCTTCCGGATTCTTTGCGCCTTTTACAATTGCAATACCGTCGGTCAGAACTACTGTTCCGCCTGAAGGGAAATTGTATCCGAAGGGATAATTGTAAAGTGTTTTCTGCAGAATAATATCGGGCATGTTCCATAATGAAACTGCAGCCTCATTCCCGGAAAGCTTGATATACATTTGTGTCGGATCAGCAGCATATGATGAAGTATTGGCATCAAGTTTCCTGAGCCATTCAAAACCTTCCGCCTCATTTCCTGTATTTCTTATTGAGTTAGCTATAATTGCAGAATAAATAACTCTCATAGTTCCCGAAGCCATAGGATTTCTTATAATGATTCTATCCTTCCACTCCGGCTTTACAAGATCATTCCAGTCCTGAGGTGAATTCTGATTTGTCAGGATTTTATCGTTAAAAGCGATTACCTGCGGAGTCAGAAATGTGCCGAACCAATATCCGTTTTTACTTTTTGCAGAAGAAGAAATTTTATCAGCCCATACGGGAATATATTTTTCCAGCAGATTCAGTTTTTCCGCACGCATAAAAATCGTAGAAGGCGCACCCCACCAGACATCCGAAAGCGGATTTTCCTTTTCAGTCTTTATTCTGTCAAATACTTCCTGCGAACCCATATCAAGCCACTGAACATCAATACCGGGATTCACAGATTCAAACTGCTTTTCAAATTCAGTCAGCATTTCCTTTCCGTGCGGAGAGTAAATAACCAGTTTTGTTTTATTGTTATCTGAACAGCCGGAAATAATTACCGTCATCAGCAGAAAGATATAACTGAAAATACTTTTCATCTATTTATATTCTTTTTGAGGATAATAATTTATCTTAAGTTCATCAAACAGTTTCCGGGTTTTCTCCAGTCCGGATTTCGGATTGATGTCAAAATACCAGTAATTTTCAATATCACCGCGGTTAGTCAGCATCTGCATTGTTCCCTGAGATTTATGCTCTGCAATCACCCAGTTTACTATAATTTTATAATCAAGCGCGTCTTTATAACCGAATTTCTGTGTCCTGTCAAACTGAAAAGGTATGGTGTCGGAAACATTTGTAACAGGATATCCTTCAAATCCTCTGTAAACAAATTTTACCGAGTCATTTTTATTCGAGGTGCTTACGCCGAGAACAACAGGCCGTGAATTTGAATCCAGAGATACAACGGTTTCAAGAGCGAGTATTCCGGCAGAGCTGTGATGAGCGTGAGTACCTTTTGTCGGTATTAATATAAAAACGTAATCATAATTCTCTTTCACAATTAAATCTTTTAACTTATTTCTGATATAATTCAGATCCCAGATATTGCTGTCGAGTATTTCCGAAATATCGGCGGAAGTAATATACCGGTGATCCTTCTGATTGAAATAATAATAATTCCTGATTCCGACAATCCTTCCTCCTGCTTCAAGTTCTTTTTTACGTATTTCGGGAAGGTACTTTCTTCCGGTATCTTCAATTGTTAATTCATGTCCGTATATTTCCTCGGATAAAGTAGAATACTTGTATCCTCCTTCACCGTTGGTAATCAGCGCTAAATCCACGATTCCGTTCAGATCGTGAACGATTTTATAATTTGTTGCGGAAAATACCGCATCGTCGTCCGGATGAGCAGTTACCATCAGAATTTTCGGGGGTGTATTCTGCGAAAAAGAATCGGCAGTAATAAACAGAAATACTAAAAATGGAATAAGTTTCGATAAACGGTTAAACAAATTCATTCAGTTGCCTTAAAAAATAATTTATCTAACTTATCAATAGACAGTTTAATTTTCAAGTGGGAAGATTATTATCAATTCCGGATTATCAGAGAGGAAAAATTTTCGAAGACATGAAGTAATCATATGAATCATTCATAAGTTATATTTCCTTTAATTTGAAATTTAAAAGATATACTTTTCTAACACAAAAATTTTAAAAACATGAGCACAAAATACAAAGAAGTAAAGAATTATATTGGCGGGGAATTCACTAAAAACGGTCATAAAACCCTTGATGTAATTTGTCCTTCGGACGGACAAAAAATATCCACAGTTCCTTTATCCGATAAAAATGATCTTGACAAAGCTGTTTCAGCCGCAACAGATGCATTTAAGCGCTGGTCAGCAACTCCGATAAAAGAAAGAGTTCAGGTGTTTTACAGGTATAAGACTCTTCTGGAAAAGAATTTGAAAGAACTTGCAGAACTCACGCATATTGAAAACGGAAAAACCATGGATGAATCTGCAGCTGAAATTGAGAAGAGCATAGAGCTGACAGAATTTGCATGTTCACTTCCTCAGCTGATCGGAGGTGAGTTACTTGAAGTAAGTTCGGGTGTTGAATGCAGAATCGAGCATAAGCCGCTCGGAGTCGTAGCATCTATTGCCCCGTTTAATTTTCCTCACATGGTTCCTCACTGGACAATTCCGAATGCGATAGCTCTCGGGAACTGCATGATTCTTAAACCTTCCGAGCATGTTCCCATCAGTTCAAACAGGATCGCCGAAATGCTTAAGGAAGCCGGACTTCCCGACGGAGTTTTTAATGTTGTAAACGGAGACAGAGAAATTGTTGAGGCTGTCTGTGATCATCCGGGAATAGCCGCAGTATCATTTGTAGGTTCGACAAAAGTTGCAAAAATAGTATACAGGAGAGCAACGTCAAATCTGAAGAGATGCGTTGCGCTGGGCGGTGCAAAGAATCACTTAATAGTTCTGCCGGATGCACATCCCGGAATGACTGCAAACAATGTAGCGGCTTCTATGTCGGGTTGTGCCGGGCAGCGATGCATGGCTGCTTCAGCAATGGTTGGTGTGGGAGAGGTTGACGAAATTATAAAAAAGATTTGTGAAGAAGCAAAAAAAATTATTCCCGGAAAAAATCTCGGTTCTGTGATCACAAAAGAAGCTAAGGAAAGAATCGAGAAATATATAACAGAAGCCGAGAAGCTCGGCGCTAAAGTTTTAGTTGACGGAAGAAATACAGTGGTCGAAGGGAAAGAAGAAGGGTTTTATGTGGGACCGACAGTGATAGATTATGTAACTCCCGGAATGGCAATTGCAAAAGAGGAAGTCTTTGGTCCAGTACTTTCGATTATAAGAGTGAAGGATTTGGATGAAGCAATCGGAATTGAAAACACTTCCGAATACGGAAATGCAGCATCTGTATTTACACAGAGCGGAAGCGCTGCAAGATATGTGATGGATCATGCAAGCGCAGGAATGATAGGGATAAACATCGGCGTGCCTGTTCCGAGAGAGCCGTTTTCATTCGGCGGATGGAATGAGTCAAAATTCGGAGTGTGTGATATTACGGGAAAGAGTTCGATCGAATTCTGGACATTGCTCAAGAAAACCACTACAAAGTGGAATCCTGAAGCAAAGAAAAACTGGATGAGCTGAGTTATTTTATTACCATACTTTTCTCATAGAAAATAGGATATACATTCAGGCAGATGAATTCACTTTTAAATTGCTGATTCCGGGAAGATTTATATCAGACAGTATGTCAGAGTTTAAAAACAGATTCTTAAATTCAAAGATTATTTTTTTTACAAAATGTACATTCACTTCTGAAACAGATGTTCAAACTTAAAGGAAATGATTACACACAGGAAGAGATAAAGCAATGGTATACTGAAGAAGAGGAATGGCATAATCAGTTTTCTGACGGAAGGAATGAATCGGGTGATTACTGGATAATATATGAAGTCTTTAACAGGAAATATGCGGTTGACAGATTTGCAGAATTAACAAAAGAAAAAAAAGTTTTGTCTTTCGGATGCGCCGAAGGAAGCGATACTGCAAAGCTTTACGGGGAATACGGATTCAGATTATACGGAATAGAGTCTTCGGAAGAACTTATACGGGCATTCAGAAAAAATTTCCCGGGATCGAAAATTGAAAAAGCTACAACAGAAGGAAGAATAAATTATCCGGAAGATTTTTTTGATTATATATTCTGTTTCGGAGTGCTTCATCATATACCAAACGTATCATTTGTCTTAAAAGAATTTCACCGTGTACTTAAGCCGGGAGGAATTGCAATTATCAGAGAGCCTGTCTGCTGGATGTATTCGGGAAATGTAAAGCCGGACGAACTTAGTCCGAATGAGAGGGGTATTCCGGTGAGTTTTTTCAGGACAGAATTTGAAAATCTGGGCTTTGATATTCTTGAAATTCATAAATCATATTATAAGCCTTTGATGTTTCTATTAAGAAAATCAAAATTTCTCTGCAGATTTCCGGAACTGATGTATCACACGGACAGACTTTTATGCAGTCTGCCGGATACGGGTAAATATTATCCGGAAAATTTTCCGGACAGATTTGCGGCAAGTTCGGCTTATTATACGGTCAGAAAAAAATAATTTAATTTAAACCATAAATATTCAAAAAAATGGAAACTACAGCTTCTTTAAAGGAAGAGATTATTTTAAACAGCATGAATCACACGCTTACTTCATGGTCGAAGCAGCGAGGTGTGAAACCTCTTGTAATTGACAAAGCTGAAGGCGTATATCTTTTTGACAGCGACGGGAAAAAATACATAGATTTTTCTTCACAGCTAATCTGCGTAAATATTGGACACGGACATCCTAAAGTCGCAGAAGCTGTTGCCCGGCAGATGAGCGAAGTCAGTTACATTTATCCCGGCATGACTACAAAAGCTAGAGCAGATCTCGGAAAAAAACTTGCCGATATTTCTCCGGGAAGTCTTAACAGAGCGTTCTTTACGCTCGGCGGAGCTGAAGCCGTTGAGAATGCCATAAAACTTGCACGGCTTTATACCGGCAGGCATAAGATTGTGACGCTTTATTTATCTTATCATGGAGCTACATATGCTTCGGCATCAGCAGGCGGTGATCCGAGAAAACTTCCTATGGATTCGCAGCAAGCGCCGAATTTTGTACATGCAGAGAATCCGTATTTTTACAGATGTCCGTGGAATACAAAAACTCCGCAGGAATGCACTGAAAAAGCGCTTGAGCATCTTGAGAGAGTCGTACAGTATGAAGGTCCGAATAACATTGCCGCAATTATGCTTGAAGGCGAATCTGGTTCTTCCGGATGTATTAAATACACACCCGGCTACTGGAAAGGCGTGAAGGAAATTGCTGATAAATACGGATTGCTGACGATTGATGATGAAGTAATGAGCGGTTTCGGAAGAACCGGAAAGTGGTTCGGAATTGATAATCACGGTGTTGAACCTGACATTATGTGCATGGCAAAAGGAATCACGTCGGCATACCTGCCTCTCGGCGGAATTATGGTTAAGGAAGAAATTGCAAAGACATTTGACGACAAACCGTTAATGCTCGGACTGACATACTCATCACATCCTGTAACTCTTGCAGCGGCTAATGCAGTGATTGATGTTTATAAAGATGAAAATTTAATTGAGAACGCGGAAATTATGGGACAGTATATTGACTTAAGAATGGTAGATATGAAAGAAAAACATCCTTCTATCGGAGACTGGAGAAATACCGGTTTGCTGGGCTGCATTGAACTCGTAAAAAACCGTGAGACAAAAGAGCCGATGGCAAGATGGAATGCTCCGCCGGAAGAAATGGGAATCATGAATAAAGTGATGGCAAAGATTTCAGAGCTGGGAATGTATACTATGGGCAGATGGAATTTTATTTTTGTTGCCCCTCCCTTGTGCGTGACGAAGGAGCAGATAGACGAAGGTCTGGATATAATTTCAGAAGCGCTGAAAATTGCTGATGATGAAGTAAATTAACTATTAAATTATTTTTCGGATTTGCGATTGAATAATAATTGATTTTAAGAAAAATTATTGCTTGCGGTTGTGTTTCCGCAAAGGAGGGATTTGTAATATGGTATTAATTTTTCTATGAAGTAAATATTTCCGGATAAATCCGGTTTTAATCTGATTTAAGTTTAAAAAATACATAAAGTAAAATGAAAATTATTTCAGTGTTGTTTTTAATTACATTAATTGCAGCAAGCTGGACATCGGATTCCGGAGTTACGGAAAATACAGATGACGAAGTTTGTTTTGAACGTGACGTGCTTCCAATATTTCTGAAAAACTGTGCATTGAGCGGATGTCATAATTCCGAATCGGCAAAACACGGATTTGTATTTGATTCTTATTTAAACATTACTACAAGCAACAGAGGCAGGGCAATAGTTCCGTATAATCTCAAGAAGAGCAAGGTATACAAAAAGATAACCGAAGACACAGATAATGACAGAATGCCGCCGCCGCCAAATCCTCATTTAACATCTGCAGAGATTTCAATTATCGGCAAATGGATTCTTGCCGGAGTTCCGGATTCAAAATGCAGCGACACAGGAAAACTTAATGAAAGCATTGGAAAGAGCAAAGACTCCTTAGTAATTTCAGATAAAGCAGAAGGAAATTGTGATACATTGAATTTAACTTATAAAGATATACAGCCGGTAATTGAAAAAAATTGCTATAAGTGTCATTCAGGTAACTCTCCTTCGGAACTGTTCAATCTTGAAACATATTCACAGGTAAAGGAAAAAGGTGATGAAGGAAAATTGTACGGATCTATAAATCATTTACCCGGATTTAAATCCATGCCCAGGAAAGCTCCGAAACTTGAAGGATGCGATCTGTCGAAAATTAATTCATGGATAAACAGCGGTATGCCGGAATAAACTGTTTTCATACACGATAAGAAATTCCGAAAGTGTTTTAATTAATTTTAATAAAAACTCATTGTCAGAAAAAGACAAATCTGAATCAGTAATTAATACCGGAAATAATTCACCTTCATTATACAGTGAAGATCTTGCACCTGTCCCGCCGGAAAAGCGAACATGGGGAACATGGAATTATGCTGCATTATGGATAAGTATGAGTCTTTGCATCCCGACATATATGCTGGCAAGTTCGCTGATTGACGGAGGAATGAACTGGTGGCAGGCAATTTTGACAATTTTCTTAGGAAATACAGTTGTACTTATTCCGATGATTTTAAACGGTCATGCAGGGACAAAATACGGAATTCCTTTTCCGGTCTTTGCAAGAGTAAGTTTCGGAACTAAAGGCGCAAACATTCCCGCAATGCTGAGAGCTATTGTTGCATGCGGATGGTTCGGTATTCAGACATGGATTGGAGGATTTTCATTATTTCAGATGTTAAGAGTCTGGTTTCCTTCAACCGAAAAACTGCCTCAGATTTTTCCTGATTTTTTCGGATTAGAGACAGGACCGGCCATATGTTTTTTCATTTTCTGGCTTCTTAACATGTATGTTGTCTATCTCGGAGTAGACAGCATAAAAAAACTCCTGGTGTTCAAAGCTTTTTTCCTTCCTGCAGCTGCAATTGCCCTTTTATTATGGGCTATTTCAGCCGGTAACGGACTGGGACCAATATTGTCTCAGCCGTCAAAATTTCAGAACAGTTCAGATTTCCGTGATTATTTTTTTCCTGCTTTAACTGGAATGGTAGGCTTCTGGGCGACACTTTCGCTTAACATTCCTGATTTTACCCGATATGCAAAAAGTCAGAAGGCTCAAATTACCGGACAGATAATCGGACTGCCTCCTTCAATGACTTTGTTTTCATTTATAGGAGTTGTGGTTACTTCTGCTACAGCTATTATATACGGAAATACAATCTGGGATCCTGTTGTACTTGCGGGAAAGTTTGAAAACAAAATTCTTGTAAGCATTGCAATGATATGTATCGCTGTTTCAACACTTGCAACTAACATTGCAGCAAATATCGTAAGCCCTGCAAATGATTTTGCACATCTTTCCCCTTCAAAAATTAATTTCAGAAAAGGCGGATATATAACAGGAATTATCGGAGTATTAATTTTCCCATGGAAATTAATTTCCGACCCGACGGGATATATTTTTACATGGCTTATAGCTTATTCAAGTCTGCTCGGACCGGTGGGAGGAATTATGATAGCCGATTATTATTTTATTAGAAAGAAAAATCTGAACATACGTGATCTGTATGAAGAAAATGGCGAGTACACATATGCAAACGGATTTAACAGATGTGCTCTTACAGCACTTGTTTGCGGTATTATTCCGAATGGACCCGGCTTTTTGACAACAGTTGGTCTGATCAGCAAAGATGCTTTTCCTTTTTGGATTGAAAATCTTTATCACTATGCATGGTTTGTAGGATTCGGTGTTTCTTTTCTGGTTTATTTAGTTCTGATGAAAAATAAGCCTGCAGGTATTATTGTTTCTGAAAATGAAAATTTATAAATAATTCAACAGAATTAAATTTATTAACATAAAAATAATTTATTATGTCTGTATTGATTAAAAATGGAAGAGTTATCACTGCATCTGAAGATTATATAGCGGATATTTTTGTCGAAGGAGAAAAAATTTCTGCAATAGGCAGAAATTTAAAAGCAAATGCTGATGAAACTATTGATGTTTCGGGTAAATTTGTTTTTCCCGGCGGAATAGACCCGCATGTACACCTGGACATGCCTTTTATGGGTACATTTTCAAGTGATAATTACGAAACCGGAACTCTGGCTGCTCTTTACGGAGGAACAACAACTGTAATTGACTTTATTTTACAGACTCAGGGCAAATCGTTATACAGTGCACTTGATGAATGGAGAAGCCGTTCTGACGGAAATTGTTACAGCGACTATTCTTTTCATATGGCGGTAACTGATTTCAATGATGAGACTAAAAAAGAAATTAAGGATTTGATCTACAAAGAAGGTATTACTTCTTTCAAGACTTTCATGGCTTATAAAGGTGCACTTATGATTGATGACAGACAAATGATAGGATTAATGAATGAAGTCAGGGATATGGGCGGACTCGTAACTGTTCATGCAACCAACGGCGATATGATAGATTATCTGACAGCAAAACACAGGTCAGAAGGAAAACTTTCTCCTCTATATCATTATCTTTCACAGCCTGAAATTTCCGAATCAGAAGCAGCCGGAAGATTTGTTGATATGGCTTATCATACAGATGTACCATGCTATATTGTGCATCTGACCTGCGAAGGTGCTTTAAATCAAGTAAGGGATGCAACAAGACGCAATCAGAAAGTGTTTGTTGAAACATGCATTCAGTATCTGATTCTGGATGCTTCATTATACGAAAAAGATTTCGAAGGAGCAAAATGGGTAATGAGTCCTCCTTTGAGAGAGAAAAAAGATCAGGCAACTTTGTGGGCAGGAATAAATCAGGGATTAGTGCAAGTTGTCGGAACCGATCATTGTCCTTTTGAGTGGAAAAAGAAACTTATGGGTGAAAAAGATTTTTCAAAAATTCCAAACGGTCATCCTGCAATAGAAAACAGAATGGAACTGTTATTTTCAGAAGGCGTCGATAAGGGAAAAATAAGTCTGAACAGTTATGTAGAAGTCACTTCTACAAATTCAGCTAAAATTTTCGGGATGTTCCCGCAAAAAGGAACTGTCGGTATCGGAAGTGATGCTGATCTGGTGATATTTGATCCGAAAAAAAAACATACTTTATCTGCCAGGTCCCATCATATGAATGTAGATTACTCTGCTTATGAAGGCAGAGAAGTAAACGGAAAAGTTGAGACTGTTTTGATGAGAGGAAATGTGGCTGTTCATGAAAATAAGGTAAAGATCGGTAAGGGTTACGGGAAATTCATTAAGAGAGGAAAAGCAAGTAAAATTATTTAAGTATGTTAATAATAATACTGTTTTTTATCTCAGATTAAAATATTCAGTTTTTAAACAGCAGGGATATGATAATTTTCCGTAATTAATTTTCATAAAAATTATGAAATTTAAAGAAGGAAATTTTTATCATATATACAATCAGGGAATTAACTATCAGAATATTTTTTTCAGGAGAAAAAATTATTCGTACTTTTTGTTCAAATTAAGAAAATATATCAGACCTTTTTGCGAACTTAATGCATATTCGCTGATACCCAATCAGTTTCAGTTACTTATTTATTCAGTTAAAAGTACAACTATTCATGATTCAAAAGGAAAGAATAATCTAAGCGAAGGATTCAGATTGTTATTGAGTTCATATGCAAAGGGAATTAACAGACAGGAAAACAGAAGAGGATCATTATTTATGCAGAATACAAGATGTAGATATATTTCACCTGATGATTTGTTAGCGGGATATTGTTTTCAGTATATTCATCAAAGTCCTGTGAGAAATCAGTTAGTGAAAAAACTCAGCGAATGGGAATTTAGTTCTTACAAAGAATATTCAGAAAGAAAAGATAATGGTGTGTGTAACAGAGTACTTACCGGAAAGTTACTAGGAATTGACAATACAGATATTGAAAACTACACAAATAATTTGTTGTCTGAAGAAATAATTAAAAAATATTTCAAAAACATAGAAAGAAATGTGCCACATTTTCAAAATGTGCCACACTTTAGTTAGTATTAATGTAATAATAATATTTTATTTAAAAATATATAATTTCGGAAAATTAAATCAATATCAAATGTTAACTTCCCTGTTTTCTTCATAGAACAGTTCTTCGATTCTAACTGATAGCTTTTCATTGCGTTTATCTGTTATTTATATTGTGAGTATTTTTTCATTAAAACTGTTTTTCGATTTTAATCTTTATTATTTCAGATAAGTGAATCATAAATTCGCAATGAACTGATTACTGATCTTCTGAAATAAATTTCTCCTTACTTAAGAAAATGTCTGAAAGCATCAATCGCAGAAAATGCCCGATCCTTCATTTTTTGTTCATAATTTATTCTAAGTGTATAACATTTTACCATTACTTTCATCAGAAACAATCTGAAACTTGTCTTATAAAATACTTAAGAGCTTTATTGTAATATTTAAATCTGCAATTCATAAAAGCCTTACAGTAATTAACCATCAGATTTTTCTCCTGCAGGAGATATCCGGTTCTGAAACCTGTTTAAAAAATCATCAACCCATTTTAAATCATCAGCCTTATAGGCGGACGAAAAAGGAGAAACAATATTTTCATAGAAAGTATAACTTTGCAGAGTAAATTTTCTTTCAAATATTTGCTTAAACTATATATACCTATTCTTGTAAAAATTTCCTTCACCGAGTCTTAATCTGTATATCGCAAAGGAATAAGGCACAAAAAGAATGTAATAAACATCTTCATCAGTAAAACTTCAGATACCTGTTTTCAGCTCCGGAAGTTCTCTGTAACATATTTGGCTTTTGTCAGTTCAAGTTTAACAATCTGTCTGTATAACATAAGGGAGGAATTCAATTTAGTTTAATCATTATTAGGAAGTTCCATATATTTTTGAACATCTTCAGATCAAACTTAATGTTACCGTGATTTCTGTTTGTTTACATATTTGAGTAACTGCAAATTATATCTATAGTGAATACTAATATAATGAATCTGATTCTATTTATATCAGATCGAACAAGTAACCTGTTTTCTTAAATTTGAAATGTGAAGTATTTATTTTTGAAAATTGATAATTGAAATAATAATATAACTCATCCTTTATTTCAACCTTTCCGAGAAAATCTTTAATTTTCTTTTCCTTCTGAACATAGAAAGATTATAGATTGCTTTTTTGCGAAGTTTGTTTAGTCCAGTATCTTTGCCGGTTCCTATTATCATAAGTGCAGATACCGAGATAGACATTGATAACTGATACATATCCGAAACAAAATATTTTATTTTAGAAAAATTAAACTTCCCCCGCAAAAAAAGCATACGGAAAATTTCTTCTTCGTTAAAGCAGGGAAAATTAATCAGGGATTAAATTTTAGAACAGTTTCACTCAATCATACAACATTTTGATGTTTTCTGAAAAAAGAAAAGCTGACAAAATTCCTAAATCTGTTTATTTCCTGCTTTAAATATGTCTATAAATGTTTTTACAGGTTTTGTATTTGTCAGTTATTTAAGATTTATTTTATAACGGATTGATTTCCGGAAGCTGTATAAAGTAATTGTTATGATGATTTACAAGAAATTAAGCAGGCGTTACAAACCGAAGTGTTTTTAATTTAAATCCGGATAAAAAATGTAAGGAAATTTGTTTTACTTGCAAACATTATATTCATCCCGATATTATCTTCTCGTAAAACTTCTCATACATCGGGACAATATTATTTTCGCTGAGTTCTTCAGCCCGTTTGCGGGCATTTGCGGAAAGCAAATCATACCTCTTCTGATTGGAAAGCAGTTCTACGGCATATTTGGCCATTCTTTCAACATCACCAATTTCTGCAATATAACCTGTTTCTCCGTGATGATTAAGTTCAGGAAGACCTCCGACACTCGATGAAATCACGGGTACTCCGCAACTCATTGCTTCGAGTGCAGCAAGACCGAAACTTTCCGATTGTGAAGGAATAACAAAGATATCTGAAACTGAAAGAAGCTCTACAAGTGAATCCTGCTTGCCCATGAATTTTATTTCTTCAAATATACCTAATTCCCTGCTGAGCCTTTCACAGTCTCCCCTTTCCGGACCATCACCTACCAAAATGAGCTTAGTGTCAATTTTCTTTTTTACCTCGTCGAATATTTTTATTACATCCTGAACTCTTTTTAACGCCCGGAAATTAGAGGTATGAATCATTATCTTTTCTCCGTTCGGAGCGAAGTTTTTCTTGAAACATTTAGTTTTTTCATCTTCTTCCCTTTTATATTTATTTACGTCAATAAAATTGGGAATCACTTCTATTTCCTTATTAATCTTGTACTGCTGCTGTGTTTTATCCCTGAGAAATTTTGAAACTGCCGTTACTCCGTCGGATTTTTCTATGCTGAATTTCATGGTTGGAAGAAAACTCGGTTCGAGACCTGTCAGAGTAATATCGGTTCCGTGAAGAGTAGTGATGAATTTTATGTCAATTGAATTGTTTGTCTCGGATTTGAGAATTTCCCTCGCAAGATATGCACTTGTCGCATGTGGAATTGCATAGTGAGCATGAAGCAGATCAAGATCATTGAACCTAACTACTTCCACCATTTTACTGGCAAGCGCTATGCTGTATAAAGGAAATTCAAACAAAGGATAACTGTTTATTTCAACTTCATGATAAAAAATATTGTCAATAAAACCGTTCAGCCTGGTCGGCATTGCATAAGAAATAAAATGAATTTCATGTCCCCTGAGCGCAAGTGCTTTACCAAGTTCAGTAGCTACAACACCGCTTCCTCCGTATGTAGGATAACAGGTAATTCCTATTTTCATATCATTATTTTTTTATGGGGTAAATATACTCTATTAAGTTTTTAAGAGAAATTCATTTCTTACATCAGCACAAAAAAACGGAATGGCATTAAATTTGAATTAAAAGATAACTTCATTATTTGTATTTTTGTAAGTAATTAAAGCTTAATTATTCTAAAATTAATTATCATCTATGAAAAAGATTAAAGCAATAATAATGGGTGCTGCAGGACGTGACTTCCATAATTTTAATGTTTGTTTCAGAAATAATCCTGCCTATGAAATAGTTGCATTTACGGCAACACAGATTCCTTTTATTGACGACAGAAAATATCCGGCTGAGTTAAGCGGCAGGCTTTATACATCGGGAATACCGGTTTATCCGGAAGAGATGCTGCTCGGTCTGATAAAGAAATACAATATCGAAGAGGTTATATTTTCATATTCGGACGTGACATTTAATTATGTTATGACAAAAGGCGCACTGATAAATGCCGCAGGAGCATCATTTAAAATGCTCAGTTATGAACAGACAGCGGTAAAATCCTCCAAACCTGTAATTGCAGTCGTTGCTTCGAGAACTGGCGCGGGGAAAAGTCAGACTTCACGCAAAGTTGTGGAAATTCTTCATAAGCTCGGAAAGAATACTGTTTCAGTAAGGCATCCGATGCCGTATGGTAATCTCGTTAAGCAGAAAGTTCAGAGATTTGCGCAGATATCGGATCTTGCAAAACATAAGTGCACAATAGAAGAAATGGAAGAATACGAGCCGCATATTTCACAAGGCAATGTTATTTATGCCGGAGTAGATTATGAAGCAATTCTCAGAGAAGCTGAAAAAGAAGCTGATGTAATTATCTGGGACGGAGGAAACAATGACCTCCCGTTTTATAAAAGCGATCTGGTTATAACGGTAGTTGATCCGCACAGACCTGGACATGAACTTAATTATTATCCGGGATTTACAAATCTTCTGATAGCTGATGTTGTGGTTATTAATAAAGTCGAATCCGCTGATCAGAAAAATGTCAATGCTGTAAGGGAAAATATAAAGAAATACAATCCTGAAGCATTAATAGTAGAAGCTGCATCGCCTATTTCTCTTGAAAAAAAATCGGATGAAAAACTGATACGCGGTAAAAAAGTTCTCGTTATTGAAGACGGTCCGACATTAACACACGGTGAAATGAAATACGGTGCAGGAACTTTGGCAGCGCAGAAATTCGGTGCAAAGGAAATTACTGACCCTCGGAAATATGCTGTGAAAACAATTAAAGATACTTATTCCAAATATCCGGCTATAGGCAATCTCCTTCCGGCTATGGGATACGGAAATAAACAGATAAAAGATCTTGAAGATACAATAAACAAAGTACCGTGTGACTGTGTTATCATCGGAACTCCGATTGATCTGAGAAGACTTATTAAATTTAAAAAGCCGGCAGTCCGGGTAAATTATGATCTGCAGGAAATCGGAAAACCGGATCTGTCCGAGATTATTTCGCGAATGCTTAAGTGATATTTGTGTAAAGAATAATTCAGCTTATGCTTATGAAATATTTTGAATTGCTGTACTGATTTATCCTGCTGATTTATTTAATGACAGTTTATATTTTTTGAAGTTATGTTTCCTATGCAAAAAAAAGTTTTTCAAATGTGAAGATTCAGAATCTTCTTCAAATGAAAAACTTTTTTATTAAAATGAAATAACAACTTACTTTTTATAAGGCTTCTTAACTATCTGCCGAAATCATATGAAACACCGCCGGAATATTCAAATCCGGTCATCATGGCAGAAGGCTGATCTATGTATGAATCCCCGTTCTGGTAAAAACTGTTATTGTAATTGATGTTAAAGTTTATGCCGACATTTCTTGCAAATTTAACATCAAATCCGAATCCGACCTGAAATGCATATTTAATCAGAAACTGATCATCCTGTCCGCCGGCAAGATAGTTATTGTTGGTAATAAGATTAATGCCGTTCATGAATGAGAAATACGGCATTACGATATTTTTATAAACATAATACCTTCCTCCGATATGAACAGGATACACCTTGAAATCAGCGTATCCGGAATCAACCCCTGCTCTTAATTCATGCGTCATATATCCTATCCGCAGAACTGCAAGCCATGAATTCGGAAAATACTTTCCGTAATTTAAAAGAACTCCGCTTCCGTAATCATATTTATCACCGAATTGCCCGAGATTGCGGATATAATTGTAACTGACAAACACCTGATTATCAAGCTGTTTCAGATAATCCTTATTATTCATTTGTTTAAGATAATCCTTGTTTTTCAGACCGGATGAATTCCCGTGATTCAGGGACTGGGAATAGCTGAGTCCTGAAACCGCAAAAGTTAATATTAATAAAATTATTTTCATAAACTTATTTATAGTTTTATAATATTCTTGTTTTGAAGAAAACTCTTAATATGGGAGTCTGATAAGTTACATCAGGAGCATTCGTTTCAGGCTGTCCGGGTACATTGTAACCAAAGTAATCTTCCGGATAAAAATAATAACTTTTTCTTTTGTAATATCCCGCTCCGATTCCGAATACAAAATAATCCTTAAGGGGAATCTGTAAATTCACAGAACCTTCCTGAAGAAAATGCTTGGAATATGCAGGCTCGCTTTGTGTCCAGATATAATTCATTGAATACTGAATATTGAATACTTCCCATGTATCATTATTAAAAAGCGACAGGCTTGCCTGAGCTCCGAGACCCTGACCGAAATCATAGCTTCTTCCATCAACTGAATCATAGAAATAATCATTCGGAGTTCCTCCCATTGGAATAAATCTTATTCCGGCTCTTGTCTGAATATCAAATGTCTTGTTGACAGTCCAGTAAGAATTAAGCTGTTCGACAACAGAAGCAGCTCCGTAAAGAAATCCGGGATTATTTATATAATTATAATTAAGAGTTGTTTCAAGTGTGTGCTTGACATTTTCCTTGTCGGATATCTGGAACGCCATAAGACTGCCTACGGCATTCATGCTTGTAAGATTCGGAGATGAAGATGCAATTGCAATATTATAAACAAAATGTGAGAACGGTGTCGTATGATTTAACTGATACGGATCACCGTATTTAATTATCATTTCAAATATACCGTCTAATTCTTTAGGACCGGCATTATGTACAGAATCTTCCTCAAGCAGGACTCTTGTTCCGGCATCAAGCGTAAGTTCGAATTCTTTCGGTTTTCGCCAGGCAGGATTCGGAAAGACTCTTGAAATTTCTCCGTTCACAAGCCTAGTAAACAATCTTACGGGATTTACTAAACCTCCTGCAATTTCAGTCCAGACTCTGTGTGAACCTCTTGCGGTGTTGTCCGTAATCATAGTTGAAAGCCTGTAAAGAATTTCACCGAATGCAGCGCCGTTCATTCCAGTATTTACCCAGTCATTGATGGCAGGCTGATTCGTTTCCATAAATGTTTCCCAGATATAGCTTCCGGCAAGGGCAAACGCCGATGATTCCCAGAAATTGTATCCGTTTGACCTTCCGCTGTTATAAAACAAATTGCCGCCGTAAGGATGTGAAAACAGATTTGTCAGAAAATTATCGCCGTCATAATTCCAGCCCTGATTCAGATTGGACCATATAGACTGAAATCCGATAAAAGGCCATCTTTCTTCGGATGTTGAATCCCATGTTCTTAAATATCTTGCCATCGCCCATGGTATGAAAATATTGAACAGCACTCCTTCGCCTACTGCCAGACCGAAATGCCTGCTGGATTCCCACGGCTTGTAGTCAGGAGGAAAGTAGTTTGATATATCCACTTTTTTATTTAACTGACCCGTAGACAGCTGAGACAAAGGAATATATTTGTCTTTGGGAGAATCCTTACTGTCAAAACTTTTTGAAAGAATGTTGTTGTTTATCCCTGATAAACTTTTTACATATGATGAAGCAAATTGATTTGATTTACCGGAATTCAGACGGAGATTTATTCCTGAATTATTATCTGCTGCGGAAATTTTTCCGGATATGTTTTTTAATGTCAGCTTTTCTGTTTTTGGCAATTGCTGTGCTGAGGAAAATTCTGCCGACGAAGAAATCAAAGCAATTATGATTATAACACAAACAGTAAAATTTTTCATTCGCATTGATTTTATTGGATAAGGAAAAACTTTTATGGGTTCAAATTACAAAAAATAAAATTATATATAAACTTACTATTTTATAAAAAATATTTTAAATACGGTGAATTATTATCTCTCTAAATATTCTGCAACAACTGAATTCATAATTCCACCGAAACCGTAATCAGCACAAACGGATCATCAATGCTCAGATTGTAAAGATATGCCGTCAGCTCCCAGTTTTTATAGCTTCCACCGGCAAGAAATCCTGCCTGAATGTCGGAAGAAGAATTATTCTCTACTGTATTCTCATAACTTATTCCGAAAAACAGCCAGTCTGCCGGCGAATAGGAAAAGTCAGTCCAGTTATAATAAAAATTATTTTCGCCGTCATTGAAATCAAATACATATTCGGGATTGCTGTTAAGTTCAAATCCGGCAAAATTAAATGTTAACTCAATTCCCGCAGATGCTCCGTCTATATTCCCGGCTAGAAATCCTGCCATCGGAATTATTTTATATTCAAAATTCTTTCCTCCGGAGAAATTATATCCTGCCCACCCAGAAAATGTCTTCTCGTCTTCATAATTATACCGTGCTTCAAGATGAAGCTTTTTTTTATCCGCCTGCACAACCGGAGTGAATATAAACGGATCGGAAAAATAAAAATTTGCTTCAAGATTAATATTCCATTTTTCTGTTTCAGAAGAATCGCTTTCCTGCGAAAATGAATAAACGGGAAAATATATGGTGAGCATAAATCCCGTAATAAACATATAAATGTTTTTCAACTCTGCTGTATTAAGTTATTGTCTCAATCAAGACGATGATGCTTTAAGCACCGACTTAACGGAAAACCGGTAACTAGATAACATCTGATTTTAATTATAAAAACTTCAGATTGATTTTTAAATACAAGTGTGTTTCAGGCTGTCTTCAAATGCTCTCTGTTCAGCTCAGTTACTTTTTCCTTTATCCATTCCTTGTGCGGCAGTTCAATGCTGAGATCAAATTCAGGCAAGTCTTTTACTGATTTACAGAAAGAGATGCGGTATTTGATCATTTTATAAACTGTATTAACAAAATTTTTATTCAACTTTTTTTCGGAGGCGGAAAGAGTTTTTTCATTAGATAAAAAATGTCTGTAGGAGTCAATCAGAGAAAGCGCGTTGTCAAAAAGACCGAGTTCATAATAAGATCTCAGCATAAGATTCCTCATATCAATCTTAAGCATAAAATGATCCGGCTTTATCTTGTTAATGCTTTTCAGAGCTTCGGCGAATTTTCCTCTGTGGAAATAATATTCTGAGCATCCGAAGTGATACATGTTTTCTCTTTTATCCGGCAGGATTTCCGATTTGTATTTCCTGATGAATTTATAAGCCCACGAATATTTCTTAAGCTCAAGACTGAGAAGAAGAACAGTCCGGAAAAGTTCGACCGGAATATCGGTCGATACATCCGATTTGTAATACTTGTTTTCAAGAATGAAATTATATATTTCGAATCTTTCTTTTTCGAAGCAGAAGTTATCCCCGGATTTCACCGATTTTTTTTTCAGCATGCAGTATCTGATCAGATTTATTGTATGCAATCTGATTTCAATTCCGAGAAGTGCTGCGTTACTCAATATCAGATTCTTGTAATCAAAGTAATACTTTGTGTTATCCATGTTCGAAAACGCAAGAAAATTTGCATGATGCAGTCGGAAGATTAAGGATTCTTTTTCATTTCCGGAGTTTTCAGAAAGCATTGCAAGAAATTTACCGAAGTCTATTGTTCTGAGCATTGATAAAACGATATTGTCTTCTTCATTAATATCATATGTTTTTTTCATGATATTAAGATTATCATAAATCCTGCAAATTTCCTTT
>JAEUSI010000080.1 GCA_016788375.1 Ignavibacteria bacterium
AATCCCGTGATTAAGACTGATGATTCCGTGTTCAAGACTGAATACACTTTTATTAATTCTGTAAATTCTGATTGAATATTGCAATAATAAATTGAAATATCTATTTTTCCACTTTTAAATAAAGCATGAAAGAGGTATAAATTGTCTTCAGAGAATTCAGACAAACTTCCGGAATTTAAATTTTCACTTTCGGGTCAGCAGGCGCGCGAACTTCCGATGGGCTGGGCAAAACAGGCTACAGTAACAGATTTTCCGGTTTCAAAAAACATAGCGGGTGTTCTGATGGAGCTGAAGCCGAATGGTCTGAGAGAACTTCACTGGCATGCAAATGCCGCCGAATGGGGATTTGTAATTTCAGGGAATGTAAGAACAACAATAATTGATCCGCAGGGACGATACGAAACGAACGAATTCAAAGAAGGTGATATCTGGTATTTTCCGAGAGGTCACGGACATTCCATTGAAGGTCTCGGTCCGGACGGAACAACATTTATGCTTGTCTTTGACAACGGAGCGTTTTCGGAATTTGCAACTTTCAGCATTACAGACTGGCTTTCACAGACACCGGTCGAAATTGTTTCAAAAAACCTTCAGACTGACGCAGTAGATCTGAATAATCTTCCGGACAAGGAAGTTTATATTGCAGAAATAAAGGAAAAGATTGAAAGCAAAAAACTTGACTCAACGCCTCTTACTCATAAATACAGTCTGCTTTCTCAGATACCGCTGCGGGACTGCGACGGGGGAAAATTATGGATCGCCTCTTCCGAAGAATTTCCGATTTCAACTACAATGACCGGAGGTATTCTTGTATTAAATCCGGGAGCTCTGAGAGAACTTCACTGGCATCCGAATGCAGACGAATGGCTGTATGTGATTTCCGGTAAAATAAGACTGACTGTATTTGCTTCATCAGGTCTTTCTTCGGTGGTTGAACTTTCGGAAAATGAAATCGGATATACTCCGATGGGGTACGGACATTCAATTGAAAATACAGGTGATTCCGATTGCAGGTTACTTATTGTCTTTAACAGCGGCACTTACGAAGAGATATCTCTCAGTTCATGGCTTTCTTCAAATCCGGATGAACTTGTTTCGGCAAACCTTAATCTGCCGCGCGATATTGTAAAGAAATTTCCAAAAAAAGAAGCCTTTATTCTGAGCGGGAATAAAAAGTAAACCTTTCGTGTGATTTTAAAATCTGTTTATTTTAATTATAATTTAAACATGATTGAACTAAAATTATTTTTATCTGCTGAATTAAATGAATCAGTTAAACTTCTCCTGAAAAATTTGAAAGAATAAATAAACAGCTGAGATTCAATGTTAACTGTGATCCGGAATATTTTTCCCGGATTAATAATAATTCAGTCTGAAATTGAATTTATTACAGTAAAAAAAGATTGTGTTGATTAAATCCTGTCTGCTTTGTAAGTTAATAATGAACATAATTCCTCAATAATACCCATATCATGAAAAGAATAATATTCTCCGCTTACTTATTTTTAATATTGCTTTCAACAGATTCATATTCACAGACATATAACTGGATCACACCGAATAAAAATTATCTTAAACTGTCTGTTGTAGAAGACGCGGTTTACAGAATTACTAGAACAGATTTTACAAATGCCGGTATTACAACCTCCTCTATAGATCCCAGAACAATAAAAGTTTACAACAAAGGTGCCGAGATTCCAATATATTTTCAGGGAGACAGCGACGGAGTGTTTGATGCGACGGATTATCTGGATTTTTACGGAAAAAGGAATTATGGCGGGCTGACTAAATATTATAATGTTGACAATGTAGTAATGTACACAAAGGATGAATATTATAATAACTATTCGGATACTAATGTTTACTGGATCGGCTGGGACGGAAGCAACGGAACGAGATTTACCGACCTTAACAATACAAGTACCGAACTCTACGGTTCAGATATCAGCATTGACAAAATTCATTTTGAAAAAGACAAAGTATATTCACAGGGAGAAAGAGCTGACGGAAATGACTTCAGATATTTTAACAATGAATTATTCCTCGGTGAAGGTTGGTACTGGTCAAATATGTACACAAATGTAAATATCGCTGATACATTTTCACTGCCGCTTCTTAGCCCCGTGACTCAGAACGCTTATGTGAAAATATTCGCTTATCCTTCCGATATCAATACCGGAGTTACAAACGAGCATAATCTCGTGATAAAAATAAACGGGCTTGTAGTCGGGAATATTTTTAAAAATGATTTCGGAAGATTTGATACGACTATTGCATTTTCAACTTCAATGTTCAACACATCTACATATAATACCGTCGGATGTCAGTATTTTGCAACAGGTTATGACGGCCACGTGAATTTCGATTTTATGCAGATACAGTATCCGAAGATATTCAAATTCAGGAACAATCAGTTCAGCGCAGAGCTGAATACAGACACAACCTCAAAACAATTCAGAGTTACGGGTTTCGTTCCTGCAAACCAGCTGAAAATATACGACGTAAAGAACGGTTACATTGTAAACAATTACACATACAGCGGCGATACGCTTATATTTACAGGAAAGAGCAATGCAAAATTTGAAATCATAAATAAAACAAATACAAAAAAACCATTCCGGATTTCAGTAAGACAGGTTCCTGATCTTGCTTCTGCTTCAAACGGGGCGGATTATCTGCTTATTTATCATTCACTGTTTACTTCACAGGCAGAGCAGCTGAGAAATCACAGACAGACTCATGACAATTTCAGATCAGTTAAAGCAGAAATAAGAGATGTATATGATATATTCAATTACGGGATTGAAGATCCTGCGGCGATCAGAAATTTCGGAAGATATGTTTACAATTACTGGCAGGCGCCGAAGTTCAAGTATATGTGTCTTATGGGAAGAGGAACTATTGACCCGAAAAAAAATTCAACCACTACAATTTACGGAAACAATTACATACCAGTTGTCGGAAATCCTACAACCGATAATTATTTCGGAAATTTCAACGGAGGCGGATTTTCGTTTAACTTAAATGTAGGAGTCGGAAGACTGACTGCCATTACAGCTGCCGAAGCGCAGATTATGGTTGACAATATTATCTCCTATGAAACACAGTCACCGGCTTCGTGGTGGAAAAATCATATTTATATTGTCGGCGGCGGAACTCAGTCAGATCAGACTTTTTTTCAGTCGCTGATAACTCCGTTCATAAATAATTACGTAATTCCTCCTCCTTTATCCGGTGATCCGCACAAAATATTCCGCACAGATTATACATCGCAGGTGACATACAATTACAAAGATTCAATCAGACGGGACATAAATAACGGAGCTGCGATAGTGAATTTTCAGGGACATGCCGGAAATCAGGACTGGGAAGACGGTATGCAGGATCCGACTACTCTGGCAAATTACGGAAAACTTCCTTTTATTTTAAGCATGACATGCTATACCGGAAAGACTGCTGACCCCACGGCAAGAATTTTCGGAGAAAGATATATGAATATGAGCAACAGAGGAGCAGTGGGGTTTCTCGGATCTACGGGCTGGGGATTTGCATATTCGGGGAACAGTCTTCAGAACTGGATGCTTTACGGACTTGCTCATGACACACTCAGAAGAGTAGGTGATATTCTTAAATTCGGTATGAGCAAACTGCTGTATGATTCATCAAGTTCATCTGTCAGACATACAATTAACTGTTACGGACTGATCGGCGATCCTGCAGTCAAACTTTTACTTCCCGTTCTGCCTGAATTTAATATTACAAATACAGATTACAGACTTTCTAATAATTTTCCTGCGGTCAATGAAAATGTATATCTGACTCTTTATCCGAAAAACTTCGGACTCTATGCAGATTCCTGTAAAATCAGATTCGATCTGAAAAAAAATAATGTATCGGTTCTTGTCCGTGATACTGTACTGAAAGCTTTTAAATTCAAAGACTCTGTTTATTTTAGTTTTAAACTTGACTCTCTTCAGAATTACACGGTGACCGCAACGCTTGATCAGGACAACTGGTATCCGGCTGAGCTCAAAACAAACAATTCTATAAACATTAACATACCGCTGAAAAATATTTCATTCTTAACCGTCAAGCCCGTAGAAAATTCGGTGATTAAGACTGACAGCGTTGAATTTCTCGGAATAAATCCCGTTTCAAAAATACCTTCGGCAAATATAAAAGTTCTGCTTGAATTTGATACGACAAAATCATTTAACTCTCCTCTGAAACGGACATTTGTAAAGAATAATGTTTCAGGAGTTTATACAAAGTTTAAGTCAGATATACCGTTACTGAACAATACAGTCCTGTATTACTGGAGAACCAACGCTGTTATAAACAGTGACAGTTCCGGATGGACAACGGCAAAATCACTTTCTTACAATACGAATGTTTTGTTTAACACTGAGGATAAGGATACACCTGAACCTCTTCAGACAAGTGCGGATTCTAACAACATAACTGTTCATAAATTCAAAAGCAGTCAGTTCGGACAGTATGATATGTATTACACAAATTCAGGAGCAAACGGAATTTCTCTTAATACAAATACACTTAATCTTTCAGTAAGGTCAATGGGAAGCAGCGGCGCGGAGATTTCAAATTTCAGCGTTAACGATAAAGCCGTAAATATTGACGGAGGAAGATCACCCGGACTGAATATGCTTAAAGTCAGGAAAATTAACGGACACATTATCGAACAGAAGAATTTCAGAATGAGAAGCACGCAGGCTTCCGATTCAGTAATTAATTTCCTGAATACATTTGATTCAACATATTATCTGATGGCATTGAATGCATCATATGTGGATTATTTTACAGTAGTGCCTATGACGACAGCATGCAAGAATAAAATAAAAAGCTTCGGAAGCACAAAGATTGACAGTGTCGCCAAATTCGGCTGGTTTGATACATGGAGTTTTATTGGTTCGCTCGGAGCTACAGGCTCTGATGTTTCCGAACAGTTTTATCTTTATACTGTATCAACTGGATGGAGAGAATCCAACAGTTATCTTACAAGAACATATTATGATACATACGGAACAGTTTCAAATGTAATAGGTCCTTCGCAGGGCTGGAAAGATTTCAGATGGCAGAATACGCTTGTTCCAAACAGCACCGTTCTGTTTGATGTAATTGGAATTGACAGGAACGGCGGACAGACTTTGCTTATGTCTGATCAGAACAATAACACGGGAGTCAGTCTCAGTTCGATTAATTCTTATCAGTATCCTTATCTAAATCTTCTGACTAAAATTTCAATAGACACCAATACCGGAAAATCTTCTTCATTTCTGAATACAGTTACTGTAAATTACACTGCTCCGTCCGAGCTTGCGCCGGATATTTCATCGCTGAAACTTTCTGATACAAGCGTATTTACCGGTTCGGATTTAAAATTCGGATTTAATATTTATAATCTCGGATACACTTCATTTCCCGGAGTTGTTGTCAATATTTACAAAGTCTCGCCTTCAGCCGTAAATCTGATAAGATCGGATACCGTAACAAAGTCATTTAAACCGGACAGTATAAATAATTTTTACACAAAATTTAAAGTGCCGTATTACAGAACCGGAGCCGACGGAAAACTTCCGGTTTATGTTGATCTGCTTTTAAAAGGTGAGAATAACGAATTTTACTCATACAACAATCCCGTTAACTTCAGCGTGACGCTGAAAAATCCCAGAACGGATTCCCGCATAGAACTGATCAGTGACGGCAGTCCTGTTAAAAGCGGTGATGTTTTAAGGTCTACGCCGGAAATGAAAATAAATATTTCAGGAGAATTTACAGACACGAAATTAATTTCGGATACTTCGGGACTTACACTTAAACTGAATGATATCTATGTGCCTTTTTTCACAAATGGAAAAGCAAATGCGCAGCTGAAGCCGGCGGAAATTCAGAGCAGCGACGGAAATTCCGGAATTGTAAAGTCGTATAATTTCTATCCCGTCTTTAAAAACGGAACGAATAAACTAACGCTGATTTATAAATACGACACTGATGAAACTGATACGGCTTATTATGACTT
Source organism: Ignavibacteria bacterium (assembly GCA_016788375.1). Lineage (GTDB taxonomy): Bacteria > Bacteroidota > Ignavibacteria > Tepidaquicellales > Tepidaquicellaceae > JAEUSI01. The sequence continues at coordinate 6,038 of JAEUSI010000080.1, forward strand.
TACGGCAAGCGATTTACTGACAATAAAAGAACTGTATAATTTTCCTAATCCGATGAAAGATCATACAGATTTTGTATTTAATCTTTCCGGAAATTTCAATTCAGCCGGCAGTAAAATTAAAATTTACACCGCTGCAGGAAGACTGATAAGGGAAATTAATTTCACGGGAATTCTCGGATATAACCAGATTTCATGGGACGGACGGGATTCGGACGGAGACAATGTGGCTAACGGAACATATCTTTATAAGATTGTGACGGAAGATGATTCCGGAAAAGAATCTTCGGTGCAGAAGCTTGTAGTGTTGAGATAAGTTTAGAGGATAAATATTCCGGAGAAGTTTATTTTTCGAAGTAAGCTATACTTGATCCGACCCAGGTTTTATCTTTGTTGAAATCAACACCCATCATCTTGCCTTTGCTGAGACGAACAAGATTATTCAGTAAAAGCGGTTTATCCTGCCATACATACAGAAGTCTGAGTTCGGCTTTTGCCGGAGAGTCCGGAGTTTTAATCACGGGTTCATAATTGATTTTTCTCTGAAGGATATAATCCTTTCTTTCTGATTCTTCTATAGATTCAAGATCAGATTTTTTCACGTCATACTTAACACCCACACCGGCAAAAGAATACAGCGGTTTCAGGACATAATTTTCAGTATCAGCGGGAAACTCTTTATAATCGCTCAGAAATTCAGTATCGGGAACGAATCTGCTTTTGAGAAAGGGAAGCGAATACTTGCTGATTTTAAAAAACCAGTTCGGATGAGCGATCCATTTTACTTCGAGATTATCCTGAAAACTGAAATTATATTTCAGGTCTTTCCTCTTATCAAGTTCGTCATTTATAACCCTGTTATAAATCCTGTCTACCGGAATTTTCTTTCCGTTATTTTTATAATAAAGTTTTCTTCCTTCTTTAATGACATCACTAAGACAAACAGGCTTGATGCCGAGAAACTTTTCCGTGCAGAGGAAATCTATATACGTTTTCTGCTTTTCCGGTTCGATTTCTAGCAGAATAACATTTTCCGGACTGCAGTCCCCGACAATTACTTCCCTGATTTTTTTCAGGTAAGTTTCCTCGTCATAGCCGTTCAGAAAATTTGATACTGTACCGGGAATTTCAAAATTTTTTCTTGTCATCCTGTCAAGCAAAACCTGATAGCAGTAAAGAGACGCGAATCCCTGAAGCTCTATAAGCTGCGGGATCAGACTGCCGTTTTCATCTTTACAGATTGCAAAGTCAAGAGCAAGTAGGGAAGTATGTTCATCTTCACCGGGAACTGCAAGATGAGCAGGCACGGCATTTTCCGAATATTTCTTAAATTCGGGAGTGAGAAGCTGTGAAACTATTTCATCGGATGCTTTGAAAATAACTTCAGATAAATCACGGGGAATAAAAATCGGAGTCTCTGCGATTCTGAATTCAATATGCTTGTTAAATTCAGAATTCAGATCATTTACAAAGGAATTATACTTTGCTTCCGTAAATCCTGAATTAAATTTATCTCTGATATCCTTTATCAATTCTTTATGAGTATGCGGTTAACTTTACCGAAAAAATTCAACTGAAATAAAAACCGGGAAAAGCACTGTAAAAAAAATTCAGATAAGAAACCTTCCGTTTTCCATGACTTTTTCGTCTTCAAGCCAGATATCAAAATTGATTCCGACACAGTCAATATGAGTAGTTGAAACCCAGTCTGCTCCGGTATGTTCGGAATAAGGATGTCCGAAAGCCATATGAATGCTCGGCAGTTTTTCATCCTGCAGAATATGACCTATTACTTTTGATATCGCAATATTTGTACCGATAGCAAATTCACCGACTCTGTTGCTGTTTTCATCAGTCATTGTATAAGCGGTCATTTCCTCCAGAAGATAAGTATTGTGACAGCTCATTTCCTTTATCCTTGAATCAACAATATCAATGTAGAGAGGAGTTTCTTTAAGGTCGCCGTATTTCTGACACAGATAATCGCCGACTACACCGTCACAGACAAACATTCCCTCGACGTTTAAAGGAGATGTAAATATTTCGCCTCCGGGAAGATTTCCCCATTTGTCAACCGAAATAATCCCGCTGGTCTTAAGCCATTTCAGTTTCGGTGAAAACTCAGCTATAATGTCAGTACCGCCTTTTGATTTACATTTAATGTATCTTGCCTTCCTCGCTTTCTCAATAAGTTTCTGACTGAGCTTATCCACCTCGGCATAATCCGCTCTCATAGCTTCCATCATTATCTGCTTGTTGATATTGACCATATGTCCGTGACGCATTTTGTTTGCATTGACAACGGACGTCATCTGAATTCTTGAACTAAGCTCACCTGTCTGAGCCTGTGCGCAGAATATACTTACCTGTGACTTAAGCATGTCATCAAGTATTTCCTTCGGCATGTTCGGAGTCGGTCTGACAACGTAGTCTTCTATAATCATCAGGCTGAATTCAGAGCCGATCTTTTTTATTTCATGAACAAGTGAAGATGCGATTTCAAGCGAATCATTGTCAGTAATAATTGTAATTCTCTCTTCAGGCTTTAATCTCAGGCAGGCGTTAACGGCATTAAATGCTCCGGGACTTAATTCTTTGTCAAAATCAACTTCAGTAATAAATGTATTTTTCATTTTAAAATTGGTTTTTTTTTTGTGTTTGAAGAAGTCAGATTATTTTTGGCACTTTTTGAAGGTATGTAACTTATTCCGGAATAGGTTTCTTCGACAATATAGTCCACAAGTTTTTTGAAATCCTGACCGGATTCATTCCAGACTTTCAGCTGCCTGTCAGCACCGGTTCCGAGCTCTATCATTTTGAATATATAATTAATCTCTTCCCGGCTTCCGAGTTCATCAACAACATCATCGATGAATTCCAGAAGTTCTCTGACGAGCGAAGTAAACGGAACTTCCTCCTGCTTTCCGAAATCGATTAGCTTGCCGTGAATTCCGTATCTTGCGGCTCTCCATTTGTTTTCCATCATTAAAGCTCTTTCATAAATCCTGAATCCGAGATTCTGCTGAATGAGTTTATGAAGTTTCACCACCACAGCCTGAATAAGCGCAGCCAGAGCTATTGTTTCGTTGATATTCATCTGCACATCACAGATTCTGAATTCAAGGGTATTGAAAAACGGATGTGCTCTTATATCCCACCATATTTTCTTTGCATTGTCTATGCAGTTTGTTTTAATAAGAAGATTAATAAAACTGTCATAATCATTCAGACTGTTAAAGAAATCCGGAATCCCGGTTCGAGGAAATTTATCGAAAACTTTTACCCTGTATGATTTGAAACCGGTATTTCTGCCGAGCCAGAAAGGAGAATTTGTGGAAAGTGCAAAGATATGAGGCAGGAAATATCTTGCGGCATTCATGATCTGAATACCGATTTCCCTGTTTGCAATTCCGACGTGAACATGCATACCGAATATCAGATTTGCGCGCGCAGCTTCCTGCATCTCGTTGATTATTTCCTTATATCTCGGATGATCCGTGATTTCCTGATCTCTCCAGTCGGAAAAAGGGTGCGTGCCGGCGGCGGCAATTCTTAATCCGTGCACATCTGCAAGCTGAGCAAGGGAAGTCCGGAGATTTGTAACTTCATACCGTGCTTCCTGAATATTTTTGCATATGTTTGTTCCGGTTTCTATAACGGAAGCATGCATTTCAGGCTTGAAGTTTTCCTTGAGGAGAAGCTTTCCTTCTTCAAATATCGCCTGAATATGAGACTGAAGCTGACGTGTTTCAGGATCAATGATCTGAAACTCTTCCTCTATTCCTAAAGTATATTTTTCTTCATTCATGATATTTTCCTCCGTGCCGGAGTAATTAATTCATTATTTTTTTGCCTTCTTTACAGAAGCCTTTCCGGACTTAGACTTTTTTTTTTCTGATGCGCCGTTTGAAACTGCTTCGTTTTTTGTGAAAGATTTTACAAAATTTCCCCAGGTCATGTTATTAATTCCGGGAACATGCTCTTTTGCTTTTCTGATTGCCATGTTAGCTGCAGCTTCCACTACCCAGTCGAAATTCTTCTGGCCGACAGAATGCACATCAGCATCAGGAGCGGGATTGCAGAAATCAATTGCATACGGAATTCCGTCCCTGACAGCAAATTCAACTGTATTGAAATCATATCCGAGAACATTATTAAGCCTGAGAACATAATCGTGAATTGTATCAAGCAGCTTCTGATCAATCTGCTTCTCTTCTACAACGTATCTGAGATGATGAGGATTTCTCGGTTCGTAAGGCATAATCAGTACGTCCTGAAGTCCGATACAGTAACATCTGAAATACAGGTCAAATGTAATTTCTTCCTGAAGCATCATTACCAGCTGCTCGGTTTCTTTGTATTTTTCAAAAAAATCTTCTGGTGAAGTTACTTTATATACACTTTTCCAGCCGCCTCCTGAAAACGGCTTGAAATATGCCGGGAATCCTATGTAATTGAATATTCCTTCCCAGTCAAGAGGAAACGCAAGATTTCTGAATGAATTTGAACTGGTATCAGGAGGATTCTGATTTGACGGAAGAAGGACAGTTTTAGGAACCGGAACTCCTACCTGCAAAGCAAGAGCATTATTAAAGAATTTATCATCAGCTGACCACCAGAACGGATTATTAATTATAGCTGTGCCGCTTATGGCTGCATTTTTCAAAAATCCCCTGTAAAACGGAACATCCTGTGAAATCCTGTCAAATATTACATCATATCCGCAGTATTCACCCTGTATTACTTTGTCAATGTTGACAAATTCTGCAACAATGCCGTCTACATTTTTTTCGTTTACCCTGTTTACAAATGCCTGCGGAAAAGTGTTTTCCTGTCCGAATAGAATTCCGATTTTTTTCATTAAAATTATTTTACTCCTTAAAATTATTATAAATATTTTTTAAAAATACTGACATCAATGTAATCTCCTGAAACATGGATCAAAAAGATATTATGCGGAAAATTTTTTTGATGTGTTTTTAAAAATAGTAAATTCCAACGTAAAATTACACGAAGAATTTTATACCGGCTGTAAATTCATACACACATTCAGATGACTCAAAAATTTCAGTATTACGTCATTAAAACCTTGATATTCAGTTTTAATGCGTATATATTTGAATAAATATGAGAAAAGCATTACCAAATATAAAACTGATTTCAGCATTGGTTTTAATGAGTTCCGGACTGCTTTATGCAGCCGTAACGCTTCAGTTTTTCACCGCAAGGGACAATTCAAACGGAGTTCTTGTCGAGTGGAAAACCGGCAATGAAGGCGGAACTTCGAAATTTGAACTTGAAAGAAGCGCGGATACACCAGATAATTTTCTGCTTATTGAATCTGTTAATGCAACGGGAAATAATTCATATTATTCTTATCTCGACAATTCAGTGGAAATACAAAACAGGAGTTCATTATCCATTTACTATTACAGACTGAAATGCGTTGAGCCTAACGGAAGCTATACCTATACAAATCATATAACAGTTTCGCATACTGTATCAGGAATCCGCAGTACATGGGGAAGTATCAAAGCAATTTTCAGATAGTTGCTTTTATAGTTTCACACTCATTTATTAATCAATTTATTATTTCGAAGGGAGAAAAATTAATGTCAGAATCTACACGCAGTATTAATGTCACACCGGAGGAAATTCAGGCCGGTAAAACAATGGCAATCATTTCCTATCTGATTTTTTTTATTCCGCTTTTAATGGATGATATGAGAAATAATAAATTCGTTATGTTTCATACAGAGCAGGCAATTGTTCTTCTTCTTCTCAATATTGCGGCAGGAATAGTCGGATCTCTTACATGCGGAATCGGACTGGTTCTGTATATACCATGGGTAATACTTCTGATAATGGGTATGATGAATGCTGCAAACGGAGAATTAAAACCTTTGCCGGTGATAGGTCAGTACGGAGAAAAATTCAATCTTGTAAAATAGCTCAGTTTGATTTATACAAAAAAAGCAGCCGGTAATAATATGCCGGTTGCTTTTTTATTTGACGGAAAATAAATTGTTTCCGGAGGAATGTAATTTTACAAACAAATGCAGTTATTCTGCGTAATAAAAAGTAAATTAAATAATTACAAATTATTATGCCTTCAGAATTACAAACTGCAAAAACATTTTTTCTTGTTTCGGGAATATTAAACATTCTGGGATTTTTCGGATGGGGAGGTTCTGCCTTGCTCGGAGGAATTTTTTCATGCGGTACGTGCTGTATCTTCGGATTTTTACCGGTAATAAATATTGTCAGCTGTGTAATGGATTTTATAGCTTATAATAAGCTCAATACGCTTAATCAGACAGGAACTTACAATACAATTCAGACTGCAGCGGTGTTTCAGGTTGTTACAATAATCACCGGAAATGTAGTAAGCTTTGTTTTCGGAATTATTACTCTTTCAAAACTGAACAGTGAAAACATCAGAAGCTTTTTAAGGGAAAAGGGAATTTTTTAAATTTTAAAAAGCTGACCAGCAGTTCCTTGAAGCAATAAAATCAAACCGGAGTATATTCCAGTTAACATTGAAATATCAATTTTTAATAAAAAGGATTTTTTAAACGAATGTTCGATAAATTAGAAAAAGTAAAATCACGCTATCATCAGATTTCGGAAATGCTTTCAGATCCTGGTATAATCGGCGACCAGAATGAATTCAGAAAACTGTCTAAGGAATTTTCGGGGCTTGAAGGCATTGTTAATTCCTATAATGATTACGTCAAAACAAAGAAGGATGCGGAAGACAACAGGAAACTTCTTTTTGAAACCAATGACAGTGAAATGAAGGAAATGGCAAAGGAGGAACAGGAAAGACTTGATAATAAAATTTCTGAAATTGAAAAAGAGATAAAAGAACTTCTCGTTCCGAAAGATCCTGCTGACGACAAGAACGCTATTCTTGAAATCAGAGCAGGAACAGGCGGCGAAGAAGCGACTATATTTGCCGCTGATCTTTACAGAATGTACATGAGATATTTTGAAAAGAAGGGCTGGAAGGTGGATACGATAGACTTCAGCGATGCTTCAAATCCGGGAGGTTTAAAGGAAGCTGTTCTGAATGTAAGCGGAAAAAGCATTTACGGAGATCTTAAATACGAAAGCGGAGTTCACCGCGTACAGAGAGTTCCGAAGACAGAAGCCAGCGGCAGAGTTCATACATCTGCGGCATCAGTAGCTGTATTTCCTGAAGCTGAAGACTTTGACATTGAAGTAAATGAAAATGATCTCAAAATTGATGTATTCAGATCCGGTGGCGCAGGAGGTCAGAATGTAAACAAAGTAGAAACTGCAATAAGGATTACGCACATTCCTTCGGGAATCGTCGTTCAGTGCCAGGACGAAAGATCGCAGCTGAAGAATAAACTCAAGGCGATGAAAGTTCTGAGATCAAGGCTTTATGAGTTTGAACTTGAAAAGCGTGACAGGGAACTAACCTCGCAGAGAAAAAATATGGTTAAATCCGGAGACAGAAGCGATAAAATCAGAACTTACAATTTCCCGCAAAACAGGCTTACCGATCACAGAATCGGACTGACGCTTTATAATCTTTCCGATATAATGGAAGGCGACCTTGACGAAATTATTGACAGACTGAAAACAGCCGACAGGGCGGAAAGACTTTCCGAAACCGAATAAAAGTAATTTCACATCTTGCCGAAATAAATCACAGTTTCGTACTGCATCGCAATTTCACCTTTTATACTGTATTTATCAAACATTTCCTTTAATTCATTAATCATTTCATTGTAACTTTCACCCTCAAGAGGAATATAGGAAGAAGAAAGAAGTCTTCCTTCAAGACCTTTATAATCCAGATTATGGCTGTGCTTAAAGAATTTCTTTTTGAATTCAGACGGAGAGAAGAATTTCCCGATTACGGTATCATCAACATTTGCATGATTTATTTTTTCATAATCAGTGCCGTATTTTTTAATCAGATTAAAATAACCTTTCATAAAATCATCGGATTCGGTTTTATCATTCCACATCAGGACAGCGTATCCGTTATTTTTAAGAATCCTTTTAAATTCAGGTCTGCATTTTTCAATGTCAAACCAGTGAAATGCCTGTCCGGCGATAATCAGATCTACGCTTTGAGATCCGAGTGAAGTATTTTCCGCAGTACCGTCAATGCTTATAAATCCTCCGAAATCTTTCATAATTTTTTCTGCGGCAGATCTCATTTCAAAATTCGGCTCGACTGCATAAACCGTGTTTCCATTTTCGAGGAACATTTCTGAAGAAATGCCTG
>JAEUSI010000081.1 GCA_016788375.1 Ignavibacteria bacterium
ATCTCTTTGTAAACCAAACTGAACCCGGAGCAATTACAATAAACTTTTCATCCGGTTTTACTTTATGCTCATAAAATACGCAGTCAATTTTTCTTTTTTCATTATCAGAAATAAAAAGCCCGGGTCTTACAATTTCATTTACATTAATTCCGATAGGTTTAAGCAGATTAAGATTTCTGATAATTTCATGTTTGTTTTTCATGTATTCAACTTTATCGCTGTACAGAAAAGACAGAGATGAAATATCAAAAGCTATTGACCGTAAAGGTGAGGACAGATAACTGATTACCGAGCTCCTGTAAGACCTGTGCGGAGATATTATCAGATCATAATTTTTCTTTTTGAGTTTTACTATCAGTTCAAACAATCCGTATAAGCCTGATTTCCTTTTGTCATAAGGGATAATTTCGCTTATACAGGAATTATTAATCAGGATTTCGGAAGTTTCAGGAATACAGAGAAAATCAATTTCTGAACCTGGAAAATTCTTTTTCAATACATTCAGCAAAGGCAATGTAAGGATCACATCGCCGAGGAATGCCGTCTGAAGTATTAAAATTTTATTTGTCTTCACTTTCTTTTATATGTTTGAATCTCCTGTGCAGCCAGAGCCACATGCCGGGATTAGCAGTAATAATTTCTTCGAATTTATTCTGAATCCTTTGAGTAAGTAACTTTATATTTTCTTCGCTGTAATCTGTAATGTCATCATATTCTATTTTATCGAATTTTATTGAATAGCTGTAGTCTTTCTGCCTGACTGAATATGCGGTTAAAAGCACCGGTCTTTTCTTCAGGGCAATTCTGGCAGGACCGGAAAAAGTAGCTGTGATTTTACCGAAGAACTTAACATAAACAGAGTAATCCGGATTGGCAGACTGATCTACCAGAAAGCATATTATTTCATTCATTTTAATTTTTTCATACACAGCCCTGAGAGAAAAACCGGTCTGTATAATTTCATTGCCTCCAAGTTCCCTGTACTCATTGATTTTCCTGTTTAGCTTTTTGCTTGCCTGTTCCTTTGCAATAATCTTAAGACTCCTGCCGTACAGTTTTGGATAAGAAAAAGCAGTCAGTTCCCAGTTTGCAATATGACCGCTGAGGAAGAAAGTACTTCTGCCTTCTGAAACAGCCTTGTCAACCATCTCCGGATTTTCATATCTGACAAGTTTACTGAGCCGGGTTTTATCCAATTTCGGAAAGCAGAGAAATTCTAACAGGTCAATGCCGAGATTAACGTAACATTCTTTTAAAACATTATTTTTCCAGATTTGATCTTTACCGGGGAAGCAGAGAGTCAGATTATCAAGCCCGGTTTTTTTTCTGACAGGAAGAAGATAAAAAAAAATAATCCGGTTAATCTACCGAGTCTCTGAACGAGAGGAAAAGGCATTATTCTTATTAAGAATCCTGCAGTATTGAACACAAATAAACTTAAATAATCTGCCATAAAATATTGAATCTTTTAAAAATGAGTTTCATGCGATTCAGCAGGCTCTCCGAACAGAGTAGCCGAGTTCACTTTATTAATTTTAATATTAACCATATCGCCGATTTCAAGATACCGGTTCTGATTAAGCCCGCCTGATCCGGAAACAAACGGACCTGTTTTAGAAACAATTACCGATTTGTTGCAGTCTGTTCTTCCCATATAAAAATCATCCGATTTTTTACTGAGAGATTCTATCAGCACAGGCATTGTACTGCCGATTAATTTCTGATTTATTTCAACGGAAATCTTTCTCTGCAAAGTAATGATCTCATCAAGTCGTCTTTTCTTTGTTTCCTCATCGGCAGTATCCTTAAGAAAATAAGCTTTTGTATTTTCTCTCGGAGAATATGCGAATGTATAAGCCCCGTCATAACGGACTTCTCTGATTACATCAAGCGTCATTTTATGTTCATCCTCCGTCTCCGACGGAAAGCATGAAATTATATCGGTCGAAAGCCCCACGCCGGGCATCATTTCACGCGCAAGCCTCATAACTTTCATATAATCGCTGACGGTATACAGCCTGTTCATTTCTTTAAGTATCCTGTCTGATCCCGACTGTATCGGAAGATGAATGTAATTGCATATATTACTGTGCTTTGCCATAACTTCAAGCAGTTTAACCGATAAATCGTAAGGATGTGAAGTGGTATATCTTAATCTTACACCTGGAACGGCTTCGGCTGTTTTGTCCAGAAGATCCGCAAAATCACTGTTTTCAAATCTGTATGAGTTAACATTCTGTCCGAGAAGCCAGATATCTCTAACGCCTTCATCCTGAAGTCTTTTTGCTTCGTTAACAATATTGTCAAGATTTCTGCTGCGCTCTCTGCCTCGTGTAAAAGGTACAACGCAGAATGTACAGAATTTATCGCATCCGCGCATAATTGAAATCCAGGCTGTTACTCCTTTTTTCCTAACAGGAGTAATGTCATCGTAAGTTTCAACTCTTGACAGTTTAACGGCAATCCCTTTCTCGCCTGTCTCAATAAGATTATCAATCAGATGAGGAACCTTTCTGTATTCATCCGGTCCTACAATCAGATCTACAACCTTTCTTTTTTCAAGAAGATCGTTTCTCAGCCTTTCTGCCATGCACCCGAGAATTCCGAGTATCAGATTGGGATTTCTCTTTTTATACTTTTTAAGATCATCAAGCCTTTTGTAAACTTTGTTTTCGGCATTTTCCCTGATGCTGCAAGTATTCAGAAGAATAACATCAGTATCATTAATGTCAGAGGTTTCATTGTAACCGAAGTCGCTTAATACGCTTAACACTATTTCAGTATCGGAATAATTCATCTGACAACCGTAAGTTTCAATATATACTTTCTTATCGTTTGATATTCTGTTGAACTTGCTTACGGGATAAACAGAAGGAGTATTGTTCAAGATTAAACGTGATATATCTGTCATTTAATCCTTTGAATAAATTTTTAAATCCCGGAATTCAATGTGAAAAATCTGACCTGTGCAAACTGAAGATTTAAGCGTCAGCCTGAGGAATATTTCACCCTGATATTCAGGAGAGTCAATTTCTATGCTTTGAGTGCTGTTAATCTGATCTCTGTGCGGAAGGCTGAAAAGACTTACCTGTTGTGAATTATTGTCCAGATAAAAAACTGAAATGCTGGATAAATCAGCATCGGAGTATCCGCTGAATGTGAATTTTATTCGTGAAATGCCGGTGAAGTCAAGAATTCCGAGAGAACTTGTCCTGACCTGAACGGCAGAACAGTCTCCTCCGAAACTCTCGATTATCCCGTCTCTCTGAAAAATGAGTGTTTCCTTGCTTTCAGTAACGGGATTATCTTTACTGCATCCGGAAATAAACAGGAATAAAAGTAATATGCCGGAAATCGTTTTTTTAAACATGCACTTTTTCTTTATAAAGAAATTCTTTTACAACATCAGCAATTCCTGCTGCATCAATTTTCAGATCAGCATGAAGTTCTTCAGGTTTGCCGTGCTCTATAAACCGGTCGGGAATTCCGTGAATGAGAATGTCATTTTTCAGATTATACTGAACCGCGAATTCGGATACAGCGCTTCCGAATCCTCCGACTATAGTATTGTCTTCAACCGTAATAATTTTGTCGAATCTGCCGAAAACATCTTTTAATAGTTCCCTGTCAAGCGGTTTGACGAATCTGGCATTAACAACTTCCGCATCTATACCAATTCCGGACAGAATTTTTGCAGCTTCAAGAGAATTGTGAACCATATTTCCGATTGCTAGCACAGCAATATCTTTTCCTTCTTTAACAATTTCACCTCTGCCAATTTCAATTTTTTCAAAATCTCCGGTCTTAACGCCGAGTGTGTTTCCTCTCGGATATCTAATAGCTATTGGTCCGCGTTTGTACTGTGTAGCGGTATATAGCATATTCCTCAGTTCATTTTCATCCTTCGGAGCCATGATTACCATTCCGGGAACGAGCCTTAAATATGTGAGATCAAACACACCATGATGCGTCGCTCCGTCAGCTCCGACAAGTCCTCCCCTGTCAAGAACAAAAATCACCGGAAGCTTCTGAATCGCGACATCATGTATTATCTGATCAAATGCACGCTGCAGGAATGTTGAATAAATTGCGGCAACAGGCGTAAATCCTTCGGTTGCAAGTCCTGCACAGAAAGTCACGGCATGCTGTTCGGCAATTCCAACATCAAAATATCTTTCGGGAATTTCCTGCTGAATATAATTAAGCCCTGTTCCGTCAGGCATTGCAGCGTTAACGGCAACTATTCTTTCGTCTTTCTTTGCAAGTTCAACGAGTGCTGTTCCGAATATCTTTGTATATGATGTAACCGGAGTTTTCTTGTGTTCTATTCCCGTCATTTTATCAAACGGATTAAGAGCATGAATCTTCTGCGGATGAACGGTTGCATAAGACGGACCTTTTCCTTTTTCAGTAATGACATGAAGCAGAATAGGACCGGACATTTTATATATTTCCTCAAGCATCTTGACAAGATTGACAACATTATGCCCGTTAATCGGACCGAAATATCTGAATCCGAGAGCTTCAAAAAGCATTCCCGGAGTGATTACTCCTTTTAATCCGCCTTCAATTTTTGCTGCAGCTCTTCTAAGCCGGTCACTGTTCTTTTTATCAAGGACACCGGTCATTTCCCAGACCTTGCTTCTGAATCTGTTGTAAGTATCATTTGTCATCAGTTCGTTGAAATAATTCTGAATCGACCAAACATTCGGTGCAATGGACATTTTATTGTCATTAAGTATTACAATTATGTCTTTCTTCAGAAGTCCGATATTGTTCATAGCCTCGTATGCCATTCCTCCGGTCATCGAGCCGTCGCCTATTACTGCAACAACTTTATTTTTCTTTCCGAGAAAATCCCTTGCTGTTGCAATTCCGAGAGCTGCAGAAATTGATGTAGTGGCATGTCCTGCGCCGAAAACATCGAATTCGCTTTCATCTCTCTTAAGAAAACCGCTGATTCCGCCTTTCTGTCTGATTGTTTTAAGAGATTCTTTCCTGCCGGTCAGTATTTTATGAATATAACCCTGATGTCCGACATCCCAGATTATTTTATCGTCTGGAGTATTAAAAACATAATGCAAAGCCAGTGTGAGTTCGCATACACCGAGAGAAGCTCCTAGATGACCACCGATTTTTGAGATAGTATCTATCAGATATTCTCTCACTTCGTCAGCAAGAACTCTTAAATCCATCAGATTAAGTTTCTTGAGATCAACCGGATAATTAATCTTTTTTAAATATTTGGTGCTGCTGATATTGTATTCGCCCATTTTAAACTGATAAAATTCAGATATATTTTTATAAATATACTGTTTTTATATGTTTTCTTCAGTGCTAATTTTTTCAATTTTAAGTTCTGCTTCCTTAAGCTTCTGCCTGCAGGTTTTCAGAAGTTTCAGACCTTCCTGATAGTAACTGATTATTTCTTCAAGGGAAGAATCCTCGACTTCATTTTCAAGTTTGTCAAGAATCTCTTCCAGTCTTTTAAATGAATTCTGAAATGTATTTTTCCCTTTCAGCTCAGTTTCTTTCTGTTTCATTATATTTATAGTTAAGTTTAAACAAAAATTTATTAATTAATCCGGATTACTTGATGACAGCTTCACTCTTTCCGTCAAAAAATTCAATTTCTACTTCATCTTCAGATTTCACTGAACTCATACGTGAAACGACTCTGCCTTCTTTTCTGATTATTGTAAATCCTCTCTTCAGAGTTTTTTCCGGACCGATGCTGTTTATTAATTTTTCACTGGCATCGAGAAAAGACTTCTGATTGTTAATCCTGATTCTGAGGATCTCATCGAATTTTTTATTCATGTCATCAAGCCGGATTTTATTTTCACTGATAAGATCAGCCGGTTTTTTAAAATAATAATTATTTGAATAGTTAAAGAGCTGAGCTTTCAGATTCCGGAATACTGAAGCAATTTTACCTTCAAGCTTTTTTTCCGTTTCATCAGTTCTTATTCTGTATTCATTAAGTAAATCACCCGGTTTTTTAAAATAATAGTTACCGGCGAAATTATTCAGAGCGGTTTTCAGATGATTTAATTTATTGTTAACAATTCCTTCCAGCCCGGATTTTGCTTCGTTTATATACTTCAGCAGCTCAGCTTTATCAGGAAAAATATTCTCGGCAGCTGCAGAAGGTGTTGCCGCCCTGTGATCTGCGACGAAATCGCAGATAGTGAAATCAACTTCATGACCGATTGCAGTAACAACGGGTATTCGCGAATTGTAAATTGCCCGAGCTGCTTTTTCGTCATTAAAGCTCCATAAGTCTTCAGCGGATCCGCCGCCTCTGGTAATAACAATTGTATCAAGATCAAATCTTACATCATTTGCGAGTTCAAGCGCTCTGCAGATACTCTCAGGAGAACCCGCTCCCTGCATTACCGCATCAAAGAGAAAAAGCTTAACAAGCGGATACCTTTTTTCCGTTACTTTCAGAAAATCCTGAAGTGCAGCTCCGCTTGCAGATGTGATAATTCCAACTCTCTCCGGAAAAAGCGGAAGAGGCTTTTTATGTTCAGCGCTGAAAAGTCCTTCGGCAAGAAGCTTCTGTTTTAACAATTCAAATGCAGCCTGCAGATCTCCGAGACCGTAAATCTGCATTTCAAATACATCAATCTGATAAGTCCCTCTTGTCTCATACAATGTAACTCTTCCTTTAACAAGAACCTTCATTCCGTTTTCGGGTTTGAAAGAGAGATTCCTTGTGCGGGAATTCCACATATTAGCGCTTATCTGAGCTTTCTCGTCCTTAAGCGTAAAATAATAATGACCTGAAGCATAATGATGCTTGAAATTTGATATTTCCGCCGTTACATATACAAACTGGAAATTGTTTTCCAAAAGATATTTTATATCTCTTGTGAGTTCTGATATTGTTACCGGATTTTCCAAGTTTCGGAATTAATAATTTAATTTTTAAGTCTTAATTTCAGCAAAGAATAATATTAGTATAAATAAATAACAATCTAAATATTTTGAGAAAGCAAGGATGAGAATCACATCCGCTCAAAAAGTTTTTAAACTTTAATAAAAACTTAAATTCTAATAGAAAATTTAATAAAAAATCTAAGCTGCATTGATACAACTGTCTCGTCCTTCCCTCCCCTTTTAAAGAGATTGTCTTAATACTTCCATTTTTACCACAAAGCCTCCAAGTCACGAAAGAATAAAGTTTAAAAATAGTGATCTTTGTGCCTTCGTGACTTCGTGGTAAAATATTTTAATTAGTTTTGAGACACTCTCTAAAAAGGAGAGGGTTTGGGCGGAGTTTGTTATTATTTGTTCTGTTTTCCAATGGAAAATAAATTGAAATTTTTTTATAAAAATAAAACCTATTATTGTTTTGAACAACAGAGATGAGTATAAAACTGCTAAGACATTATTAAAAGAGGAATCAATGACTGTAAAACAAATTATACATCATTATAAGATTACTTCAGAAGGATCATTCTCTTTGTTTCAGAGTAATTTCCGGCTTCAAGTTTATATAAATAAACTCCTGCAGAAAGATCTGTTGCACTGAATTCAACAGAATAACTCCCTGCCTGCATCTGCTGATTCAGAAGGACTTCTACTTCCTTACCTGAAATATCATAAACAGTCAGATTTACATTTAAGAAATCTGACGGTAGTTCAAAAGCTATTACAGTTGACGGATTAAAGGGATTAGGATAATTATTGTAAAGTAAATATTTATCCGGAATAATGCTTAGCTGATTGCTTACAGAAGTAATAACAGACGGGAATGTTGTATTCCAGGTAGCTGAGATTTCCGCCTGTGCAAGAGGCCTGTTATAAATCCTGAATTCATCCATTCTCATATTCTGCGAAAGTGAAGAATTAAAACTCGCATGCGCTCCGACGGTAAGCGGACCGTTTCCGACAGGCAGAAACAGCGGCTGAAGATTTGTCTGTTTCAGGATACCGTTAACATAAACTTTCACGGCAGAGGGAAGCGGTTCATAAACAATATGTATGTAATAAGACTGTCCGCGTACAACCGGTATTCTTACATCTGTCAATCCCGCGCATCTGAACATTACTGCAGTATCAACCGGAGTAAGTCCTCCTGCACCTCCGTAATAGCAGCGAAGATTGCCTGCAGTCACATCACCGAATAGATAAACTGCATTATTAGGATCGGCACCGAGTGAAATATTATTAATCCAGAAACCGATAGTCCATCCTGTTCCCGGAAGACAGGTTGCCCAGTTTGTCGAAACAAAATTCGTAGTTCCTCCTCCGCCACCGCCGACAAGACTGCTGTCGGCAAGACCACCGTTTTGTAAAGTCATTCCCTGTATTACAGCACTGCCTGTATATTCGCCCGGGATTGCATAATTAGGAGTAGAGTTGACTCCCCTGTTGAATTTGTAATAAACAAGTTCGGGTACATTATAAAAAGGATTAGAGCTGACAATTGTAAAATTTCCGTCACTGACATCTGATAAGGCGGGATTTTCAACTGAAGTGATTCTGATTCTGCACTGAGAAGAATTTCCCGGAGGTACTGTCCAGTAATAATGGAAATCTTCAGCCGGTACGGAATTCTGAATTACATTCCAGCCGGCTCCGTTATTAAGAGAGTACTCCAGTTTTACATTTCCCGAAAATGCGCATGACCACCTGACCGGGAAAGATGATAATGAAGTGAGCACTTCTCTGTTATTCGGACTTAAAACTGATACTGCAAAATTATCGCTTCCGTCAGTTGTTTTTAAAAGTGTACCGTTAGTACCAGCAGCATAACCTGTTAAAGAGTTAAGAAAGAAAATTTCATTTACAGATTCCGTTGTTCCGGAAATCTGCTGCTGCCATGAATAACCTCCGTCTGTAGTTTTGTTAATTACTCCTCCTAATCCGCAGGTATAACCTATCATTGAATTCACCATCTGAATTCCCTCAAAGTTCATATTATAACCGAATGCCGAAGAAAAATTATCTCCTGCGTCATTTGTCTTTCGCAAAGTTCCGTAATATGCAGCAAGATAAAGACTGTTATTCGTTAATGCACATATGTCCCAGAAATTATTAAGAGTAGAAGCATTAAGGGAAATCCAGCTGAGACCACCGTCGGTTGTTTTATAAACGACTCCACCCTGACCGGCGGTATAACCGGTGTCTCTGGAACTGAAATCGATAGTCAGCAGCTGATTTCCTGAAACAGTAACCGTTTCAAAAGTTAATCCTCCGTTTGTGGATTTCAGAACAGTCCCGTTGTTAACCGAAGCATAAACATGCAGAGAATCCAGAGCGTCAATGCCGTAAATTCCTGATGAAGTATTTGCCGTAAGCGGAATCCAGTTCAACCCTCCGTTTGTTGTTTTCCTAATTAAGCCGTCATCACCGCAGATAAATCCGGTATTAGAATTTACAAAAGATATATCCCTTACAAACTGTGATGTCATAACAGGATTCTGAACAGTCCAGTTGATACCGCCGTTTGTAGTCTTCGAAAGAAATCCGTTAAGACCGCCGATATAACCTGTCATAGGATCAGTAAAATGAACAGAAGTCAGATAAGCAGAACTGTTTGTCTGCATCAGCTGCCATCCTGAATATGCGGCTGAATTTATAAAAACAGTCAGCAGGAGCATCAGGCAAATATTTATTTTTCCTTTGGTTATCATTTTATTTAAATAAATTTTCATTTGATTTTTAAAATACTTATCCAGCCCGGAATTAATTATTAATATATTAATTAATCAGTTTCAGACAAATACAAATGTTCTTACTTCGGAGTAATCATTTTTTGACAATATGAATTTTCCGTATTACGAAAGTTGTTAATACCCAATTTCCCGGAATAAAAACCGGGTTAATAAAAAATATCCACGGAATTTATTATATAAGGAATAATGTAAACGTACACCCGGATACTTTCAGATAAATTAAAAATACAGCAATTTTATTTTACCAGTATCATACTCCTTGAAAGAGAATTTCCCCGGGATTCAAGCCTGCAGTAATAAACACCGCTGGCAAAACCGGAAGCATCCCATTCGGTTTCATAACTTCCGCTGATCTGACTTTCATTGACAAGAGTCTGAATCTCATTTCCCAGAGCGTCATATATTTTCAGAGTTACAGGACCGGAATTTGGAAGTTCATATGATATTTTTGTCACTGGATTAAACGGATTCGGATAATTCTGTTTTAAGCTGAAAGAAGAAGGAATCTCATTTGATATCTGTCTGACAGAACTAAGGACACTTGAGCTCCAGGAAGTACCGATACGTATTCCGTCAATTTTAATGCTGCATCCCCTGAGACCGGTCTGGGCATAATTATTAGTCAGGCAGACTGAACCCTGACCCGTATAATCCAGACTGTCTGTGGCAAAAGCGAGCGGTGAAGACGGTTCGGTCGCCGGAACACCTGAAGAAAAAACATAAATTTTAGAACTGTCGTTATTTGCCCCGCTTACAATGGAATATTTTAGAACCACCAGATATGTCGTATTTGAATTATAAACCGTATTGTTATAAGAAACGCTGTATGACTTGTAAATCCCGAAATTGAAAGTAGTGCCGGTCAGTCTTTTTATATACATTCTTGTATTCAGATTTGTACCGCCGGTATTGGGATTGTAGCAAATACAGTAACCCTGAGTCATTGTACCGGGAAGGCTGTCAATTCTCAGCATAAAAGACATATAAGCCGCTCCGGAAGTAATTGCAGAACTTAAATTATGAAACAGAACATCTCCTTCGCCTGAATTTGATAAATAAGCAGTATTTCCCAGACCTGTGCCTGCGTAACCGGCATAAGTCAATCCCGGTGAAACAACCTTAATATTATAGCTTGTATTTACACCGCTTCTGTACCAGCCGCCGGTTCCTTCCAGACTGTCAACCGGGGGATAGATAAAATCATCCTTAAAAACATTCTGTGAGAAAATGTCCGAATTAAACTGCATGAGCAATACAGATACAATTAAAATTTTAAAGATTCTCATTTTTAATAAATTTATTTTTCGAAAAAATTTTTACAAAAATACAAATTTACCGGATTCAAATCAGTAATTTTTTAGAGCATTGATCACAAATTTTCAGTGCAGAATAACCGGCAGCAGACATTTTCTTCAGAATAATTCCTGAAGACTTTAATCATACAAACTAATTAATCATAATTCACCCGTAAAATGAATTGAAGATTTAATAGATTAAAATTAAATTATATACCTTTATTAAATAACATTTTTCAAAAACATTAAAACTTTAATCAGTAAAATGAAATCTCTAACAGCATTATTATTAATAACAGCATTAATTTTTGCATCTTGCGGCAAAAAGACAGAAGAAGGAAATAAAGGAAGCAGTGATTCAAAAGGTTTAAAAGATTCACTCACATTTAAAACCGCAGAAGAAGCTTTTCTGTTTGCATACCCGCTGGTTATAATGGACCTCACAAGGAAAAAACTTACAAATTCGGATACAGCAGGAATGAGATCCGCGCCGATAAATCAGTTTGCAAATATGAATGTATATCCTGATTACAAATTCAAGGATGTTGTAAGACCTAATGCCGACACATACTATTCTTCGGCATTTCTTGATCTGACTGCAGATGCGCTTGTACTTTCACTGCCGAATACATCCGGCAGATATTATCTGATGCCGATGCTTGATGCATATACAAATGTATTTTCATCTCCCGGAAAAAGAACGACCGGAACAGAAGCAGGAGAATATTTAATAACAGGACCGGACTGGAAAGGAACAGTTCCGTCCGGCATTAAAGAGCAGATTAAAGCACCGACAAATTTAGTCTGGATACTCGGAAGATTTCAGGTTAACGGACAGACAGACGGAGAGAAGAATGTAGTGCCTCTTCAGAAAAAACTTAAATTAACTCCGTTGAGTTCGTGGGGAAAAGAATATACTCCGCCGAAAGGAACAATTGATCCTTCTGTTCCGAAAGAGGACCCGAATAAAATCGTCCTGAATATGCCAATTGAAGAATTCTTCAATTATGCGAATAAACTTATGGTTAGTAACCCGCCATTTGCAGCCGATAAAGGCGCATTGGAGAAGTTTGCCAAAATAGGAATTGCTCCGGGAGCAAAATTTGAATTATCTAAATTTGACGGACCGACACAGGAAGCTATGAAGACCATACCGAATAAAGTTTACGCAGGATTTGACAAACAGCTTTCAAAACCTGAAAAGTTAATAAACGGATGGAATATTGTAGTTAAAGATATAGGTACATACGGAACAGCTTACGCGGTCAGGGCATTTGTTACATACGTTGGACTCGGCGCAAATCTTCCGCAGGACGCAATATATCCTTCAAACAGTCTTGATCAGGAAGGAAAGCCGTATAACGGATCGAATAAGTATATACTTCATTTTGACAAGGATAAATTACCGCCTGTAAAAGCATTCTGGTCTCTGACAATGTATGATCAGGACGGCTATTTTATTCAGAATCCAATAAACATTTATGCAGTGGGACATGGTGCGCCGTTTAAATACAACACAGACGGATCACTGGATATTTATATACAGAATGAATCACCCGGAAAGGAAAGTGAAAATAACTGGCTTCCTTCCCCGAAGGGAAGTTTCAATTTAATGCTGAGATTATACTGGCCGGAAGATACTGTTATTAACGGTAACTGGACTCCGCCGGCTGTAGTAAAGGTTAAATAATTTTTTTAAAAATAAAAACTAAATAATGAAAAAAAGGGTAGTATTGATCCTTGCGCTTTGTGTACTTTTTACTTCTGCACAGAATACATTTGCACAGAAAAAAATTCTCGGCAAGGCTCAGAAGCTTGCAATAATGCTTTCAAATCCAGTAGCAAATCTGATAAGCGTTCCATTTCAGAATAATACTGTATGGGGAATAGGTACTGACAACGGTTCTCAGAATGTATTGAATTTTCAGCCGGTAATTCCGATAAAGCTTTCGAAAAAGATTAATCTGATTAACAGGTTAATATTACCCATGGTTACGCAGTATAATGTAACGGGAGCGGGACAGTCTCAGAATTCACTCGGTGACATGGTTTACAGTATTTTTATTTCACCCGCAAAAAGCAAGCTAATCTGGGGAGTAGGTCCTGTGATGTCAATACCTACTGCTACCAATACTCTAACCGGCTCAGGAAGATTCAGCATCGGACCGACAGGTGTGTTTCTTATGCAGTCCAAAGGCTGGACATTCGGAGCTCTGGTAAATCAGTACTGGTCAGTCGGAGGAAATCCGGACAGAGGAAATCAGACGCAGGGTTATCTGCAGCCGTTTCTCGGGTATGCATGGAAAAGCGGAGGCGGATTTAATTTAAATGCAGAGCTGACACAGAACTGGAAAATCAAAAGGACACTTACTTATATAAATCTTGTATTCAGCGGCCTGACAACTATTTCGAAGATCCCGGTTCAGTTTGCTGTCGGACCGAGAATTCCGGTAGCTGCGCCTGAAGGTCTGCTAGGTGCTTTCGGAGTAAGAGCGGTAATGACATTCTTGTTTCCGAAAATGTAAGCAGGAAATGTAAAAAGCTATAACTAATGCCG
This sequence comes from Ignavibacteria bacterium, assembly GCA_016788375.1. Classification (GTDB taxonomy): domain Bacteria; phylum Bacteroidota; class Ignavibacteria; order Tepidaquicellales; family Tepidaquicellaceae; genus JAEUSI01. The sequence goes on from JAEUSI010000081.1 coordinate 13,542, forward strand.
GAATTTCCGTGAGATTCCGGCATTTTTTTTTACGCATGACTTCATTATTTACAAATTATTCAATTGTAATAAAGCAATATTTTTAAGACTTTTGAGAAAGCAAAAACTACTGAGATGAAGAATATATTATTCCCCACGGATTTTTCCCCGAATGCGCAGAATGCTTTAAGTTATGCAGTTGAAATAGCAAGAAAGGTAAAAGGAAATCTTGTATTGTTTCATGCATACAGCGTACAGCTGATAGATCCGAATATGCCTGCGGAGATTTATCTTTCGGCTTATCAGGAAGAGGAAAAATCCGCGAAAGAAAATCTTGACGAACTGTGCAAGCGCATAACTTCCTCCAACAGGGATCATGAGGGAAATAATTTATTTTCAACGGAAGCCATTGTATCACAGGGGCTTGTTGTAGATGAGGTGTTATCTGTTATAAATGATTTTAAATCTGATATTGTGATAATGGGAACACACGGAGCGACCGGCATTACTGAATTAATTCTCGGAAGCAATGCAGCAAGCATTATAGAAAAGTCGCCGGTTCCTGTTCTTGCGATACCTCAGAATGCAGTGTTTAAGGATATTGGCAATATAGTTTATGCCTACGATGACATTAAATCAGGACTTCCCTCTTTCAAAAAGCTTCTTGATTTTGCCGGGATTTATAATTCAGAAATCACGTTGCTTCACATTATCGA
>JAEUSI010000082.1:0-2270 GCA_016788375.1 Ignavibacteria bacterium
TTTTGTAAGTTCGCTGTCCTGATATGTCGGATAAAGAAAGTAAAGAGACATTACAATCAGTACAATAGTAATAATAATACGAGAAAGGTTTTTCTTCAAATTTCCACTCCGTAGTTGTTAATGATATTAAAAAAATACATTGAAAAGGTTTAAAAAATACAGTTTTCAATATACTTTTAATGCTTAGAAATGTCAATGTAATTTAAGGATAAAATTTTGCCTGCGGAGCTTTCTTTCAACAAATCCCGGGTTAATTAGTAATGTCAATCAGCTGATTCATGTTTTTTCATACTTTTATCTGTGTGAATTTGCTTCAAGCAGGATTTCTGAAAAACTTAATCAAATCTTACACTAAAATATTCCGTCATTTTTAAAAATAATATTAAAACAGCCGGATATGCGAGAAAATACTTTTTAAAAATCCGGAATAAAAACACATTTTATTAATCAAATCTTAAAAATCATGAAAAATGAATTTTACGGGGAAAGTTACTTTTCCGGAGAAGATGACTTTTTAGAAACTGAAGAAAATCCTTTAAACCGTGTTTACATAGATCCGCCTTGCTTTGCGGATTTTGCAGATCCGGAAATTAAAGATAAATACAGCTTTGAAGCCAACTTTTATCTTGAGCATAAAATCTGTGTATTACTGAAGAAATATCCTCCTTCAGGAAGTTATTTTGAAACTGAATGGAAAGATTCCGAATCCGTTCCCTATGCTTCAGTTCATTATTTTTATAATTCCAAACTGAAAAGGCACAGGGACTATGCAGGAAAAGTTTCAAAACTCATTTCATCCTCAGAATTTGACAGCATCTGCAGGAAAGATTTTGAGTCTGAGTTTAAAAAATTTGTAAAAAATAAATACAGGAATATTTATTGAAATTCCGGTTTCTGTTCAGAAATATTCTGTTATTTCTGTAATTTCCCGGACAGGAGGACTGTTTGAAAACAAATTATAAACTACAAAGTCTCAGGGACTCTAAGTTATAAACCTTAAAAAATTGAATCTTTGAGACTTCGAGCCTTCGGGGTTTTTACTGTAATTTCGTTTTCACACATTCTCAGGAGTCCGGGAAAGCAGAAATAGGATTTAATAAAAAAATTCTTAACTAAAAAATAATTCTGTGATTCTGATTTCAGTATTCTTTGTTTAATTTTCAATTAAAAGTAAAGAAGAAAACTCCATCAAAGCGGAAATAAGCAAACACATATAAGCGATTTAATTTGTAAGCGTTTATTGTACATTGAGTTTACAAACGGCTTATGTTAATTTAAATTAACTTAATACATATCAAATGACTTTCAATAAAATCACATCCGAAAGTTTAAAGCTTATTTTTTCTGCATTAATAATAATTATACTTTCCGGCGGAGATTCACGTTCGCAGATTGATTCGGCTGCAATAGCAATACTTGATAAGATGAGCGACAATATTACTGATCTTGAGTCCTGCAGAATTTCAATTTATATGGAATATGACCAGTATGACGAGAAGCTCGGACTTGTAAAGCATTCTGATATTTCAGATGTCTATCTCAAAGCTCCCGACAAAATGCTTGTGAAGAAAAAAGGAGACGGTGGTATGAAGAATATCTATTATAACGGTAAAGACATTACAGTTTATCTCGAAAATACGAGAATGTATGCTTCGGCACCGGCACCGCCGACAATTATGGAAACTATAGACAGTGTTCACAATTCCCTTGGAATTGATTTCCCGGCGGCTGACTTTTTTTATCAGGATTTCACTGATAACCTGATCGAAAATTCGGATATAATTTCTTATCTCGGTCTGACAGATGTCAGCGGAAAGGAATGTTTCCATATTGCCGGAACTAATGACGATCAGACATTTCAGTTCTGGGTATCAAACGATGAAAATTATCTTCCCCTAAAGCTTGTTATTGTATATACAGACAAGCAATACAAGCCGCAGTTTGAAGCTGTCTATTCGGAATGGGAATTGAATCCTGTAATTCCCGATTCATTGTTTGAATTTACAGTTCCTGAAGATGCAGTGAGAATCAAAATTTTAAAATAAATTAATAAATATCATGAAAGCAAAAACACTTCTCCTTATTTTCGGACTGACTCTGATATTATTAGCGATTGATTCAGGCGATGCTTATTCGCAGAGAATGAGAAGGTCGGGAAACTCAGGACGGTCGACTAACAGATCCTATAATAATACAAACCGATCTTATAATACCAGCAGAGGAAGCAATACTATTTCCGGTAAAAACCGGACGAATACAACGAAGCAGAA
>JAEUSI010000082.1:2280-13948 GCA_016788375.1 Ignavibacteria bacterium
TCAAGAAACAAGGATTTAAGCACGAAAAAAAATACCGACAGAAATACTGTAAACAACAGGGATTTAAACACGAAGGACAGAAATCCCGGAAGAAATGATAAGGACAGCAAAATAAGGGACAGGGATAACGGAAACAGGGAAAACGGTATCAGGGACGGAAACAGGGAAAACAATATTAATATCGGCAGCAATAATAATATTAACCGTACGGTTTACCACGGATACGGATATTCGGGATATCATCCATATTATTATCACGGATACAATCCCTTTTTCTGGGGACCTTCATGGTATCCGGTAGGATTTTTTACTGCTACAATGTTTGCGACAGCGATACTTGTATCCTCGAACAACGATAATTATTATTACAATGAAGGAGTATATTATCAGCCGCAGGGAGAAGGTTATGTTTCTGTTTATGCGCCGGAAGGAATTTCTGTAGATGACCTTCCGCCCGGATTTGTAAAAGTGATGGTTCCGCCGGATGAATATTATTATTACGGAGGAACATTTTACCGTTATTCAGGCGGGAAATATACAGTGGTTAAAGCGCCGGCAGGAGCTGTAGTTACAGAACTTCCGGAAGGAGCGGAAGAAGTAGATGCTAACGGATCAAAGCTTTTAAAATATAATAATGCTTACTATCAGCCGGTTTTGTATAACGGAGATGAAGCTTATGAAGTAGTTTCCAAAGACAAGTAAATAACGGTGTAATTTTATAAAAGAGATTTCTGATTTTAGTATCAGAAACAGGGTTTTGGAATCAGGATTCAGGATTTTGTATTTGTTCCGAACTTATAGCTTTTATTTTCAATTCTTCCGGTCTTATAAATCCTTATGAAAATCTATATGAAAAATTCAGATTCAGTTTTTAATTTAAAAAATATGAAAAGAATTATCCGGATTTTTTTTATGACAATATTCGTTTTCTTAATCCGGTCCGGGATAATTTTCTCAAATGAATCCGGTACAGAAAGAACTCAGCCGGTGTATTCAGAAGTCAGAATTTATGCAGCTGATCAGTCTGATTTCAGAAGAATGTCCGAAGCAGGACTCATCATTGATCATGGCACAAGAAAGCCCGGCATATATCTTGATGCCTGGTTGTCTGAATATGAAATTGATTTGTTGAAAAGATCTGGTGTCCGGTTTGAAATAATTACAGAAGACTGGGATGAATATTACAAAAATCTGCCGATAATGAATCAAAACGAAATAAATGCTCAGATGAGAGAAGCAAAAGTTAAGGATAATGTTTCACATTCGATTTACGGAACAATGGGCGGATATTTAAAATACAGCGAAGTTGTCGCAAAACTCGATTCTATGAGATCAGAATATCCGCAGCTGATTTCTCAGAAATTTTCAATCGGAAACACATTTCAGGGAAGGGCAATGTGGGTTGTCAGAGTGACTAAAAATCCTGATGCGCCGTCCGGAAGACCTGAAGTATTCTACAATGCGCTGATTCACGCGCGCGAACCGGAGAGTATGGAAACGCAGATGTATTATTTCTACTGGCTTTTGGAAAATTACGGAACAGACCCTGTGGCAACTTACATATTAAACAACCGTGAAATATACTGGATGCCTGTTTTTAATGCAGACGGATATGTTTATAATGAAACAACAAATCCAAACGGCGGGGGAATGTGGCGATGCAACAGACACGGAAACGGCAGCTGCGGATGGGTTGATTTGAACAGAAACTTCGGAATATATCAGTTCTGGAATTCTTCAAACGGCGGCTCCAGCACAGATTCCTGCGCAGGAGGGCAAAGCACTTACAGGGGAACTTCACCGTTCTCAGAAGCTGAAACAAGAAACGTAATGAATTTTGTAAGTTCAAGAAATTTCAATTCAGCTTTTAACGCGCATACTTACGGAAATTATCTGTTAAAACCATGGGATTACATAGATCCGCTTCCTACACCGGATGATTATAAGTTCAATCAATTTTTAAGTGATATGAGTGAAAAGAGCAATTACACAACAGGCTCAGCTTCTCAGACTTTAGGATACTTTGTACGGGGAGGAACGTCTGACTGGTTTTATAATGATTCAGCACATTCCGGTCATAATATTTTCAGTGTTTTACCTGAAACGGGTCCGTCCTTCTGGCCCGCTCAGAATGAAATTATCCCGCTTGCCAGGAATATGCTTTTTTCAAATCAGTATATGTCGCTGATTGCAGGACCATTCGTAAATCCTGTTTCTAAGAATTTCAGTCAGGAAAATTATAATCCCGGGGAATCCGGGAATTTAAAGGTTGTAGTTAAAAACAAAGGACTGTTAAATGCTTCAAATGTTAGAATTATTCTTACACCTGCAAGCGCCGGTCTGACAATACCTGTTCAGCAATATTCTTTCTCAAATATAAATTCGTTTGCTTCTGACAGTGTTTCATTTAATTTTACAGCCGGTAACAGTGTGCCGGTGAATACTGCTCTTAAAGCAAATCTGAAAATAGAAATGTATACAATCGTCATATATTCTGAACAGATTTATGTTCTTATCGGAAACGGTAACATTGTACTGAACGATAATGCCGAAGCAGCTTTCAGCAACTGGACTACTAATCAGAGCTGGGGAATTACTTCTTCACAGTCAAACTCTCCGACTCATTCATTTACAGACAGCCCGGCAGGACAGTATAATGACAATACAAATAATTCAATGACACTGGCCAATGCGATCAGTATTTCTTCATCTTCCGTCGTTAAGATTTCTTTTTATCATAAATATTCAACTGAACAGGGATTTGATTTCTGCAATTTTGAAGTTTCTGATGCCTTAGATACTTCATGGCAGACGATTAAATCATATACCGGATCGCTTTCAGCCTGGACTCCTGAATCATTTAATTTAACTGAATATGCTGCAGGATCTTCACAGATCAAAATCAGATTCAGGTTGTCAAGTGATGAGATTGTATCTGACGACGGCTGGTATATAGATGATATAAAAATAATTTCATACAATGAAGGACCGGTCGGAATTCCGGCAGATATTCAGACCGCAGGATCATTCGCATTGCGGCAAAATTATCCTAATCCGTTCAATCCGTCAACTGCAATAAGTTACAGTATCCCAGTGAACAGTTTTGTTGAATTGAAAATTTATGATATTCTGGGAAATGAAGTTATGACACTTGTCAGTCAGAAACAGATTGCCGGAAATTATTCCGTTAATTTCGAAGGAAGTAATCTTTCCAGCGGAACTTACTTTTACAGGTTAACGGCGGGAGAATTTACGGAATCTAAAACGATGATGCTGCTGAAGTGATAATTGCATTAAGCAGGTTAACATATTAACTTTTAACTTTTTCCAGCTCATTTATTTTTCTCAGAAGCCATTCCTTGTTCAGGGTTTTATTTTCAGTTATTTCTTTTTTCAGACAGGAAAGTTTAAAAGCATCAGGTTTTTCTCTGAGATTAAAAAGTGCTTTGATGTATTCACCGTATTTTACTCTTGTAACTATTCTTGATTCATTTGTTAAATTTATACTTTTTATAAAATGCTTCAAAGCGTCATAGGAATAATCGAACGCAACTCTGTCATTCAATTCGTAATAAATATTTAACTGAAGATGTTTAATGGAAAATTTCATCAACAGGTCTTTTCCCTGTACTTTTGCAATGTATTCAAGTGATTTTTCAAAATTCTTTTTGCTGTAATTTAAAACAGCCATTGAATAATGATAAAGGTTCTCTCTGTGTTCTGCAGGAATTTTATCCTTATAATTACTGATGAAATCTTCTGTGAATTTAATATCTTTTGCAGATGATACATTTACTATTGAAGTAAAACTGACCGGATCAATAGTGCCGTCAGGCTTAAGTATGATTTTATTTTTAAACCCGATCTGAATTATACTGAAGTATTCATGATGGAAATTATTTGTTGTAATCTTTCTGTTCCCGAAGCTTGTCAGCAGGCCGTTATATAATTCCCTTAATTCTTTTTCTGAAAACAAACCACTGTTTTGCGAAAGATTATTTTTAAATTCATTAAAGTATTCCAGACTGTCATTTACTGACAGAGCTTTATACATGCTGTAGTAACATTGTAAAACAGGATAATTTTCAGGAGAATGCTCTTTTGTATAATCCAGAATATTTTTTAATACCGAATGATCTTCCAGATCCTTTAAGAACAGATATGTAATATTGCTTTTTAAAGGTGAATTATAATTAAGACTGTTGAGAATAACATTATGAAATGTTTCAAAACATCTTATCAGAAAACCAAATATAAGATTTTCCGGAGATTTTATAAGCTCGTCCTTTTTTTTAAACTGTTCGTTTGCCTGAAGGAATCCAACCTTCAAATGATTTAAGTCCCTCATGCCGTCATAATAATCAATCAGGAAATCATATTTAGCAGTTTTAAAATTTTTTAAGAAAGACTTTTCCGCTGATTCAGTTTTGTTCAGAAAAATGTTTTGTATATTCCGGTTGCAAACAGAATTTAAAAAATCAAGACTTCTTTGCGTTTCATTATTTTTATAAACTTCTTCCGAAAGAAAGGATTCGCAGAGTTTGCCGAGATCATGTATAAGATTCTTCATGATCCCGTAATTGTAACTTTTACCAGGAAACAATTTCTGCCATGCATTTTCCTTTTCCAGATTCGAATTTTCAAAATCCGGCGCGTATTTCTTTATCTCAAGAAACAACTTCAGGACATTTTCTTTTTTATTAAAGTAAGGCGATCTGACAAAGTCCTCAAACTTTATCAGTTCCTGTCTTGAAAATGTGCGGAGGATCTCGAGTAATGAGCTTTTTAGCATAACTTCAATTTACAAACAGCATATCTATTGATAATTTATTTACGGCTATTTAATTACTGACTGCTTGCCGGATTTGGAACTTTGCATCCATGACTCAATTTCATCCAGCTTCCCGATGAACCAGCTTTGTTCGCCGTGCAGATTAGTATAAACATCTTTCCTTAGATTTTCTGATTCAAATTTGTCAAAAGAATTGCGCAGTTTGAAAAGCTTTCTTACAAAATTCCCGAAATTATAAAAAGCCAGTGTTCTTGCTTCATTTGTTAGTTTATTTCTTTTTTTAAAATGATTAAAAGTATCAAATGCATAAACAAATGATTCATAATCGTTAAGTTCATAATAGATTTTCAGGTAAAGTTTTTTCAAAAAGAATTTACGCAGCAGTTTTTCATCGCTGATTTTTGAAAGAGATTCGAGGGATTTACCGAATTCTTCCCTGCCAAAGCGGATCATAGCCATGCAATAATTGTAAGTATTGTCACGCGAGTCAGCAGGAAGCCTGCCTGCATATCTGTTCAAAAACTCTTCTGCAAAATCCGTCTCTTTCAGTTTAACCGAATAATTCACAACATTAGACATTGAGGATACGGAAATTAATCCGTTTCTTTGAAGAAGAATATTTTTTTCCATCAGGAATTTATACCATTCAAGTGATTCTTTTGCAGAGTTTGAATCCGGGCTTTTTAGATTTATCGAGCATGTAATCCTGCAGTTGTTCAGGTTCTGAAGTTCAAATGCAGAAAAGATTTCAATATTTTTCCGGAGATAAGATTTAAACCTATCATACGCGGCTCTGTCGCCGTCTGAAGTCAGAGCTTTATACATGAGATAAAAGCATATTACTGTCTTTGAAACACTGTCATGCTCTGTATTTTCAGATAACAGAAGTTCCTCGAGTACTGAATGCTCTTCAAGTTTCAGAAAGAATTTTTCAAGAAGCGTCCTGCTTAAAGGCAGATTTCCCTGCGTTTCGTGGGCGACTGTATTGTGTAATAATTTAAATGAATTAATCAGAAAGTAAAACAATGAATAATCTGAAGCGAGCCGGAGAGATTCTTCTCTGTCCTGCTTCAGATTATATTCATGAATAAATGATGACTTAGCATAATTGTAATATGCAGTAATCAGTAAATAATCATCGATGATTGAATATTTGTTTGGGTCAATCTCACTTCTTGCTCTTTTGCTGAACTGATCTATCTTGCCTTTGGTAAATTTTTGAATATTCCTGCTATTTGCTGCTTCTATTAGATCGTATTCACACCTGTATGAATCTTCCGAATAATGCTCAAGCAAAATAAACCTTTCGCTTAATCCTGTCAGGTCGTGAATAATATTTTTGATTATCCCGTAATTATACTGTTTCCCGGGAAATAAATTCATCCATACTTTTTCCTTTTCCAGATTTTCACTTTCAAAAGCAGGCGAGTATTTCTTTATCTCAAGAAACAACTTCAGGACATTTTCCTTTTTATTAAAGTAAGGCGACCTGACAAAGTCCCCGAACTTAATCAGTTCCTGTTTTGAAAATGTGCGGAGGATTTCGAGTAATGAGCTTTTCAGCATAATTTCAAATTATAAATAAAATTAACTGCAAATTGTTAACTGCAAACTGCTATCAGCTATGAAAGTTTAAAAATATTTATTCCAATTTCCGCACAAAATAACGCTTTTTATTAAAATATGTAAGTGTTTACCGGTGAAAACCGGCAAAAAGTTTCTTTGGAATGTAAGGCAGCCGGATATATTTTTGTAGCAATTAATTCACAAACATTAAGAAAGGAGAAAAAATGTTTAAAATAAAATTAGTAATTCCCATAATTACAGTAATACTCCTGATGACATTAAGCAGTTCATATTCACAGGAAAAAGCAATAACCGTTTCAAACGAGAATGCAATAATTAATTCCGGAAAAGATCAGAACCCGCAGACCGGAATATTTAAGCTGTACAGCAGCAAGCAGACTCAATTTGATAATACAACAACCATTCAATTTGAGTTAGGTGAAGAAGCAAATGTCCATCTTACAGTTTGTGATCCGGAAGGAAAAATAATCGATACTCTGATTGATGACTTAATGGATGCCGGAGTGTATAATATGCATTATAAATCTGCGGATAAAATCATTGCAGGAGAACTGACTTATAAATTAGAAGTAAAAGGTATTTCCGGGATAAAGAATATGTTTGCCGTGAAGTAATTAAATTGGGGATTTATTCTGATTTTAGATTATTGATTTTGGATTTAACTCGTAATTCGTAATTCGTAAATCGTAATTGCTCTTAAAACAGCCCGTGAATTGTACGCGAACATATTCACTTAATAGCATCGCCGGTATGCAGGGCTGTTTTTGATTTTAGATTTTGGATTTTAGATTTTGGATTTTAGATTTTGGATTTTAGATTTTGGATTTATGATGTCATATTATCATTAAAAAACTTTCAACTAAAAAGGGAAAATTACATGAAAGACAATTTAATAACCACAAAAAGTAAAATGATCCATAGTTATTCTAAATTATTCATGGTTATTGTTTTTTTAATTGCAGTATCCTCAACATTCGCATTTCCAAAAAAGAAATCCATTACAGATTTCTATTACTATAAAAACACTCCTTATTATCTGAATCTGAATAAAGAAAATATTTATCTGAGATTTAAAAATGTGATGACAAAAGAAGAGTTTATAAATTCATCACAGAACTTCAGGCAGATATTCAGCTATGAAAGCTTTATTCTTAACGATGTCAATCAATTAATCAAATTAAGTATTACATTAAGCGAGTCGGGATTAACTGATCTTTTAAATAATCTGAGATCATCTGGTCTGTATGAAAATGTTTCTCCTGTATTTTCAATGCCTGAAAGCAAAGGCAATCCGAATACACTGATTGCAGCAAAGAATGAAATAATCGTTCAGTATAAATCAAATCTAACCGAAAATCAGATCTCGGATTTTGAACAAAGTAAAAACTTAACATTTATTCATAGTCTGGATCTCAGAGGAGGTGTGACGAAAGTTTACAGGATTGATCAAACCACTTTCTCAATGAATGCTGCAAATGAGATCTTTGAAAGCGGAATCGTAAATTATGCTGAACCGAATTTCCTTATGACAAATCTTCTTTCATACATCCCTAACGATCTGTATTTTCCTCAGCAATGGGCTTTAAAAAACACAGGTAACAATATACCCGGAGGAATATCCGGGATCCCGGGATGTGATATGCATCTTGACAGCGCATGGAATATTACATTAGGAAGCAGTCAGGTAAAGATTGCAATAGTGGATACGGGTATTGATACATTGCATGAAGACCTTCGGGGAAATCTTATACCGAATACTCAATACAACTTTGTAAACAACAGCACAAATGCTTTTGATGATGAGGGACATGGTACCTGCTGTGCTGGAATTGCAGCTGCTACGGGAAATAATTCATTGGGTATAACAGGAGCTGCGCCAAATTGTAAACTGATAAACATTAAGATTGCCGGTCCTGCCGGAATAACTTTCGCTGATGCAATCGAAGGACTGATATATTCATGGCAAAGCGGCTGCTGGATAAGTTCTAACTCATGGGGAGGAGGGACGCCTTCTTCGGGAATTGATAATGCCATATTAGACGGGACTATGTTAGGAAGAAACGGCAAAGGAACAGTTTACTGTTTCGCAGCGGGAAATTATAATACAGCATTAATTTACCCTGCTTCAAATCCAAATGCTATATCAGTCGGAGCTGTAAGTCCATGCAATCAAAGAAAAAGTTTTACCAGCTGTGATGGTGAGACATGGTGGGGATCATGTTTTGGTGCAGGTCTGAATATAACAGCTCCCGGTGTAAAGATTTTTACTACTGATATCTCCGGGGCAGGCGGATACGAACCGGGAAATTATGCTTCTTTATTTAATGGCACTTCAAGTGCTACACCAAATGTGTCAGGTGTATGTGCACTGATGTTATCCGTGGATTCAACATTAAACTGGGCAAAAATCAGGGAGTATCTTGACAGAAGCGCAGATAAGACAGGGAATTATTCTTATAATTCTACAGGTCCTCTGCCGAATCTCGGACGCACTTGGAACAATGAAATGGGATACGGAAAAGCTAACGCTTACAATGCAGTCAGATACGTACTTGGCAGTATGGGATTTACTTTTACCCACACATCTTTAATGAATACTGATAATGTATCAGGTCCATATACAGTAACGAGTTCCATTGTTTCTCTAAACGGCTCAATCAATCCTTCGGGAACAAAGTTATTCTGGACAAGGGGAAGTTCATTCGACAGCATTCCGATGACAAACAGCGCAGGAAGCAACTGGTCTGCAAACATTCCCGGAAACGGAGCTCCTGCTTCTTATAAATATTTTATAAAAGCAAGTGATGTGACAGGTGTATCAAAAACTTATCCTGTGCTTGCACCTCAATCATGTTTTTCATTTAATGCTTTGAGCGACGTTGCTCCACCGGTAATTTCCCATATTGTTACACCTTTTGTGCCGGTTCAGTTTTGGCCCTATAAAATCAAGTCAATGGTAACTGATACAGTTGGTATTGATTCAGTGTGGGTCAGATGGTATAAAAATAATCCTTCTGTAATAAGACATTTTAAGCTGCTTAATATATATGATGACAGCTATGAAGCTTTATTTAACTCTGTAAATTCTGATGTTACCATTGGTGATTCGATATTTTACAGGATATATGCGCAGGATAATTCAGGCGTTCATAACCGTGATTCTACTTCTTTGAATAAAATCAGTATAAAGGTATTAAATCTTTGTCAGGATTATGTTGCGACGGAATTTCCGCCTCTGTTCTGGAATCTGGAATATGCCGCTGCACCGCTCTGGTTCAGAGCTTCTGTAAGTGCATATGGAGCCGGCACTGGATCGGCTATGTTTAATTTTTATAATGCAGAGCCGGGAGTTACACAATCTATGGTGACAAATCCTTTCGGCGAATCCGTCGCAGGAGATTCTCTTAAATTCGATCACGCATATACAACATACATAAACGAAGTTGATTCTCTGATAATAGAAGTTTCAACTGATTTCGGTAACAACTATTCAGTACTTATAAAATTAGCAGGTGGAATTTCAGGACCTCTTCGAACAGCTCCTCCAACTCAGAACTCATTTGTACCCTCTTCTTCACAATGGGCAGCAAAGAAGTATGCTTTACCAAATGGAGTAAATATGATCCGGTTCAGAGTAGTGAGCGGATTTGGGAATAATTTGTATCTCGATAATATTTGCAAGGTGAATGGTACAACAGGAATTACAAGCAGTCTGAATACTGAAATCCCGGGTGAATACTACTTGTCACAGAATTATCCGAATCCGTTTAATCCCGTTACGAATGTGGAATTTGGGTTATCGAAAATGGAATTTGTTTCGTTAAAAATTTATGATGTGCTTGGTAAAGAAGTATCAACATTAGTAAACGAAAATTTACAGCCCGGCAATTATAAATACAGTTTTAATGCGTCTGATTTGCCGAGCGGGATTTATTTCTGCAGGATCAAAGCGGGAGATTTTGTACAGACAAGATCAATGATGCTGTTAAAATAACAATTACAAATGTCAAGTTTCAAATGTCAAAAATATTAAAACTCTTAATTCTCAGCTCTTAATTTGTAATCTGAAATTAAAAGAAACAGCCCGTGAATTGTACGCGAATATATTCACTTAAGAGCATCGCCGGTATGCAGGGCTGTTTTTCTTAATTTGGAATTTGGGATATCGAATTTGGGATTTTTTGATTTTAGATTTTGGATTTATGATTTTAGATTGAAAAACTTTTAACTTTTTGCATTTAACTTTTAACTTAATTTAAACCTAATGAAAACAATCATTACTAAATCGTTTATCACAATTGTAATTGTCGCAATATCCTTTCTGAATGTTTTATCACAGGAGAAAAAGGTTTATAATGGAGAAATATCTGCTCCGGTTACAAATACCGAATCAAACAGAAACTTTAATGAACATTCAAATTATTCATCTCCGGATGCTATTGAGTTTGAAGCTAAGATGAAAAGAGCGAAGGAATCAGGAGACTTAAATGAATCAATAAAACTGCAGGGTGAAATTGATAATGCTTTGAATACAAAGACGATGTTCCCGCAGGCAGGTGATAGTAAAAACAATTCAGTTAAGGAATTAAAAACTGATATAAGTAACATTGATTCAAATAAAATTTATACTCTGTCAGGTTATACATATCAAATACTTTCAACTGCAACCTGCACCGAGCAGAGAGGGAGCAATTCCGGAAGAATCTGGACAGTTGCAAATATGGCTGTTGACGGAGGGAAATATACTATCTTTTCTATCGGTGTATTTTATTCGGATAATAACGGAGTCAGCTGGACAAAGTACGGAAATAATATAACAGTTTCCTATGCAGGAGGTTTTGTGGAATATGAAATTGATGTTGAAATTATTGAAGGAACCAGCGGAAAGTATCTATGGATATTGTATGATGATCTTATTTCTTTTGTCGGACCCGGAGGAGGTTTATTAGTTTATAATTTAAACACCGGAGACTATGGGCTAACTGAAATATACTGGCCGACTTACAACGGTAATTCCAAACTTAAACTTGTTTCCGATAATTCTCAGTATATTAACAACAGCTGGGTTTATATTGCATCTAATTACAAGAGATACAATGGGGATTCATATTTTTTGGGAGAACAAGTCGCCCTGTGCCTTAATCCATACACTGTTTCCCCGGCAATTACATATAAGGAAGATAGTTTTATGGGTTCGGTTACAAGCAGTACTCTTACTGATTTCAATTGCGATATTGCATATTTCAGAAACGGTTCAGATTCGATAATGATAGTTGAAGCGTCTTTAGA
>JAEUSI010000083.1 GCA_016788375.1 Ignavibacteria bacterium
CTTTTCTACATCATCAATATCGTGCATAGTGCGAATGAAGATAAAAATTTCGCTCACATCCTTGGACACTATGCTTAAATATCAGTCCGATTTCGGGAAATACACGCGAGATGTTCCACCAATTTTTAACTCCCATTCTTCATGATAGACCCCGGAATTCTGAATTCCTTCCCATTGTCCTGCAAGCCAATGTAAACTTTTAAGTATGTTATCCTTCATGTTTTTTCCGTAAAAATAATCAATCAGCCCGGAAATAGAAACAAAAAATTAATATATGTATATACATTAAAAATGGTGTTGACACATTAAATGTATATACATATATTTGTATAAATTAATTTACATCATGAAACTCGAAGAAGAAATTAAGCAGAAAAATTTTAAAAGCGAATATCAGAAGCTGATTGTCAATCTGATATATACAGGCAACTGGCTGAATGCAAGGAATGCTGAATTCCTGAAACCATACGGAATTACGATTCAGCAGTATAATATTCTGAGAATACTGAAAGGGCAGTATCCCGAACCTGCGACTGTAAATCTTCTTATAGACAGGATGCTCGATAAAATGTCAAATGCATCCAGGATAGTAGACAAGCTGCTGGCAAAAAAGCTTGCAGAAAGGAAAGTCAGCACAGGCGACAGGAGATGCGTAGATGTTGTAATTACGGATAAGGGGCTGAAACTGCTGGACAAGATTGATGAAACCCTCAGAAAGTGGGAAGATCAGTTTAAAGTAATAAATCTGAATGACGTAAAAAAAATAAACAACATTCTGGACAGATTAAGAGGATAATTTAAAAGTTATTTTAAATATAAAACAAAAACAAAAATGAAAAAAATCACATTAATTCTGATAGCCTTAGTGACAGCAGGTTTTATTTATCAGGGATGTTCAAAAAACAGTACAGATTTAAAATCTGGCGGAAATCCGCAGGAAGTATCTGCATCTAATGAGGGTAAAAAGCTTAATGTAGCAACTGAGGAGAGTAAAATGGAATGGACAGCTTCAAAAGTTACAGGTCAGCATCACGGCACAGTTGATATAGGTAAAGGATTCCTGTATTCAAACAAAGGCACAATTACAGGAGGGGAGTTTGATATAGATTTTACATCAATTAAGGTTCTGGATCTGACTGATACAGCAATGAACAACAAGCTTACGAATCATCTTAAGTCCGACGACTTCTTTTCCGCTTCTAATTTTCCTTCAGGCAAGTTTGTCATAAAATCCATTACGCCTTTAAACAATGGAACCCAGAATAATTACACTTTAGGGGGAATTCTGACAATCAAAGGAATATCGAAGGAAATCAGTTTTCCTGCAAGCATAAAGACAAACGGTGATGTTGTCACAGCATCGGCAGATTTCAGCATTGACAGGACATTATGGGACATTAAATTCAGGTCAGGTAAATTTTATGAAAACCTCGGTGATAAAATGATCAATGACGAGTTCAGCATAAAGTTAAATATTACAGCAAAATAAATTAAAACGGAAAACATCATGAATAAAACAATTCACAAAGCAGAATCAAGAGGATATGCGGATCACGGATGGCTGCAGAGTTATCACTCTTTCAGTTTTGCAAATTACTACAATCCGTCAAAAATAAGATTCGGCCTGCTGAGAGTTCTGAATGATGACATAGTAGCTGGCGGAATGGGATTTGGGACACATCCGCATGACAATATGGAAATCGTCACAATTCCGCTGAAAGGCGAAGTTGCTCATAAAGACAGCATGGGTACAAAGGAAGTAATAAAATCCGGTGAAGTTCAGATAATGTCAGCCGGAAGCGGACTGACACATTCTGAATTCAACAACTCGGAAAAAGACCTGGTAAATCTGCTTCAGATCTGGGTATTTCCCAAAGAAAAAAACATTACACCGAGGTATGATCAGAAAAAATTTGATTCTGAAGAAAGAAAAAACAAATTCCAGCTGCTTGTTTCACCGGGAAAAGAAAACGGATCACTCTGGATAAATCAGAACGCATTTTTTTCACTGGCTGATTTTGACAAGGATATGAACGTTCAGTATAAATTAAAGAATAAAGGCAACGGAGTATACATTTTTATCATTGAAGGAAGCGTTGAACTAGACGGCGAAACGCTGAACAGGAGGGATGCAGCGGGCATTGAAGGCGAAAATGAAATCAATTTTAAGACAATTGAAAAAAGCGAGATACTTGTCATTGAAGTTCCGATGAACTGAAAATAAATTCGCAACGCAAATACCGTCTGATAAGCACGGTAAAATTTATAAAATTTAAAAGGAAATAAAATGAAGGTGTTATATATTTTCCCTCATCCTGACGATGAATCTTTCGGACCAGCACCGGCAATGGTGAAACAGAGAAGAGACGGGCATGAAGTATATCTGCTGACACTTACAAAAGGCGGAGCAACGAAACAGAGAGAAAAGTTCGGTTATACAGTTTCCGAAATGGGAGAAGTCAGATTTGAGGAAATGAAAAATGTTGCGAAAGTTCTGAATCTCAGCGGGATGGAAGTACTTGATTTGCCGGACAGCGGAATGAAGGAGATGTATCCCGAAGAAATTGAAAAAGTTATAGAAGAGCATATTGAAAAAATAAAACCGGATGTAGTTGTAACCTATGCAGTTCACGGAATTAGCGGTTTTCACGATCATCTTGTAACTCACGCGGCAGTAAAATCAGTATACTGCAGAATGAAAAAATCAGCCGGTTATTTAAAAAGACTGGCATTCTTTACGCTTTCGGAGGAAGATGCGGCAAAGCAGAAGCATTTCCGAATCAGCGGTTCAAAGGATGACGAAATAGACATTATAGAAACTGCAGATGATTCTGATATAGTTAAAGTCCGGGAAGCTCTTGACTGTTACGTTACATTTAAAGCGACTATAGATGCATCTGACATTAAAAATCAGCTGAGCAAAGATGTAAAATTTGAAATATTCAAAGAATCATATTCACCCAAGTTAAAAAATATTTTTGATAAACTTTAAATAAAATAAAACAAAATGGAAAAAAAAGAAAAAGTAATATTAGTGACTGGAGCTACCGGACAGCAGGGAGGATCTGTGGCAAGACATCTGCTTAAAGACGGATGGAAAGTGAGAGCGTTTGTCAGAGACGATAAAAAGAAAGAAACTCTTGAGCTGCAAGAAAAAGGAGCCGAAATTATAAAAGGGGATATGGCTGATGCTGAGACACTTGATAAAGCTATGGCGGGAGTATACGGTGTTTTCAGCGTACAGAATTTCTGGGAACACGGATACGAAGGCGAATTAAAACAGGGACTGGCTGTAGCAGATGCGGCTAAGAAAGCGGATGTTAAGCATTTCCTGATGTCTTCAGTAGGAGGAGCCGAAAGAAAGACAAACCTCCCGCATTTTGACGTTAAATTTGTAATAGAAGAACATATCAAAGAATTAAAGTTAAATTATACGATAATCAGACCTGTCTTTTTCATGGAAAATCTGAAAACCTGGTTCAAGCCTGAGGATAAAGACGGCGTGCATACTTTTACAATGGCTATGAAAGCAGATACGAAACTTCAGATGATTGCTGTTGATGATATCGGGGCAATTGCAGCAGTAATATTTAATAATCCTGATAAGTATCTCGGCAAAGAAATTGAAATTGCCTCAGACGAACTTACTATTCCGGAAGTTGCTGAAATCTATTCAAAAGTAACAGGACATAAGTCACAATTCGCCGAACTTCCGGTGGATATATTGATTTCAAACAGCGCGGAAGTCGGAAACATGTTCAAGTGGTTTATGGAGAAAGGATACAAATCTGATCTTGGATTAATGAAAGAAATACATCCGGGGCTTACGGGATTTGAAAGCTGGGCGAAGAAGAATTTTTAAGAAAAGGCAATGTTAACATTTTAAAAAAATATTATTATGAACAGCAATCTGTTGTATGAGTTTATGGCGGAGATAGATCTTCCGCTGCCGTTTGACAATGAATTTATTTCACTGATTCCGAAGCAGCGGGCATATATAAATCAGCTTATGAAAGATCAGATTATTTCCAGCTATGCAGTTTCGGTGGAAGAAGGAAAACTCTGGACGACGATACTGGCTGAATCGGAAGCTCAGGTAAAAGAAATATTATCCGGCTTTCCGATAATTGATCTGACGGATTACAGGATTTTTAAGCTTGCTTTTTACAACACGGCAAATACACTAACGCCGAATTTTTCATTAAACTGAAAAAATATTTGTATGACCATTCCGGATAAAACAAGAATACAGAGTATAGATCTGAAAGTAAAAGATTTAAAAAAAATGCTTGAATTTTACTCTGACATGCTCGGATTCAGATTAATAAAAAAGGACAATACGACGGCATTGCTTTCAGCAAACGGCGAACTGCCTTATCTTATTAAATTGACTGAAGACAAAAATGCATCAGCAAGAATTCCGGGGTCTCCCGGGCTTTATCATACTGCATTCAGATTCAGAAACAGGAAAGAGCTTGGCAGGGTATTTCTGAGATTGTTTAAAAACAAAATCAAGTTTCAGGGATTTACAGATCATATTGTAAGCGAAGCTGTATATCTTGCGGATCCGGAAGGTAACGGAGTCGAGCTTTATGCAGACAAGCTGCGGGAAAACTGGGAATGGAGTGCAACACAGGTTGTAATGGACAGTCTTCCGCTGGATCTTAGCCTGATCACTTCAGAACTTGATGATCCGGAAGTTTGGAACGGAATTGACAAGGATACGGATATCGGGCATATTCATCTGAATGTGTCCGATATTTTCAAACCGGAAAAATTTTACAGCCTGATTCTCGGATTTAATGTAACGAACAATTCATATCCCGGAGCATTGTTCCTGTCTGCGGGAGGTTATCATCATCACATCGGCGCAAACATTTGGAATTACAGGAAAGGAGCAGCATATTCCGGAAACACGGCAGGTCTTTCGAAATTTACAATAAATATTCCTGACAGGGATTATATTAACAGTTTTGCAGAAGATGCAGGAAAGTATGGTCTGATTTCGGAAAATTCAGACAGGGATATTCTGAGTATCAGGGATTTTGACGGAATAAATATTGACATTACGGTATAAGCAGTTAAATGCCTTTAACATTACTGCATCCTGAAAACAAAGCAAGTTCCTCAACCTTTTCTTTCAGTTTATCATACAATCTATCCGACCGCAAGTCATTATCTTCAGCATAAATATTATAAACATAAAAAGTATCTTCAATTCTTGATGCTTTTGCGTCAATCCTCGCGATAAACCTGTCTTTATACAATACCGGAAGACTGAAATAACCGAATTTTCTTTTATGTGCCGGGACATAACATTCAAGCTGATAATCGAAATTAAAAAATTCCTTCAGTTTTTTTCTGTTTATAACTACATTGTCAAAAGGCGACAGAATATGAATTTTATTTTTCATTTTTACGTATGAAAAATTTTCCATGATATCAAAGGAAGAATAATACAGATTGTCTCCAAGTTCCTGGATTTTAAACGGAATCAGTTTTCCTGCTTCTGTAAGTTCATTTAATACTTTCATAAAAAGAGGTCTGTCATATTTTCGCAGGTACATTATATCATTAATTCCGGAAATTCCGTTAGAACTTACCGAAGCAGAAATGAGATGTTTATAAAACTCTTTCTTACCGGGAAATCTTGTATCGGCATTATCAGGCAATACTCTTTCGGTAAGATCATAAACTTTCTGAAACCCTGTTCTTCCGGCAATCATAAGCTTGCCTGAATGAAAGAGAAAGTCCAGAGCTTCCTTTGAAGGTTTCCAGTTCCACCAGCCTGACTTATTCAGGCTTTTATCTTCAAAATCCTTTGAACGGAGAGGTCCTTCGGATTTTATTCTGTCAAGAACAAGTTTAATTATTTTTTTATTGGCTGATCTCCATGATTTATTTTTACTGTAATAACTTCTCTTTCTCGGAAGGGAAAATCTGAAATCTCTCATAGGCAGATATGAAGCGGCATGACTCCAGTATTCGAAAATCAGTTTATTCTCAACGGCTTTTTCAAGTAAATCATGTTTGTATCCCGGCATTCTTGACCAGAGGATATGATGATGGGATCTTTCGACAACTGACATTGTATCAATCTGAAGGTAGCCTAACTTTCCAATTATTCCCGAAATACCTGAAATATCATTTTTAAAGCTTCCGGTATAAGAAAACTGATTTTCTGTAATTATCCGTCGGGCCTGTTTTAATGTAACTGATCCGGTGTGAGTCAATATTATAAACTGAAGTTGTTTTAACTAAGGGAAAATATTCTGTTTTGAATTATCAGGGAAAAATCAGAGCGGAATGCGGATTTTGAATCCTCCGTAACATGCTTTACTTTAAATAGGTTATTCCATTCCTTTTAAAAGATTGCTTAAGAAAGTTTTTAACTCCAGCAGATCTTCTTTCAGATTTTCGTTAATGGAAACTGACTCCTGAGACTGACCGTTTTCCGAAGTATTGAATAAACTTAGTTCTCCGGTTGTACTGATAAATGGTTTCGACTTGTTTTCAGTATTATTCTGCGGTTTTGCCTCTTCCTGTTCATCTTCTTTAGCCGTAAAATTCTTAATGAGTTTTTTTGCACCTTCGATGGTATACTTTTCCTCACGGAGAAGTTTCTTTATATAAAGTATTAATTTAATGTCTTTGTTAGTATAAATTCTGTTGCCGGAATGATTCTTAGCGGGACGCAGATGTTCAAACTCAGTTTCCCAGTATCTCAGGACATACTGTTCCAGTTCGGTAATTCTGCTTACTTCGCTTATTGAATAATAAAGCTTTTGCATGGAAAAATTTCTGGCCATAATTTTTTTTTGCAAAATATACATATACATATCTTATTTCAATACAATTGCTAAATATATTTACTTTAATATGGTTAAGAATAAGGATTTAAATAATAAATTGATTTTGTTAAGTTATGAAAATTTAATAAATCCATCAAATAAGATGAAACTGAAATCAACGGGAATAAAGACACTGGTATTATTATTGTTGTTAACAATATACTCCTGCGGAGACAAACCCGAAACCTTATATATTAACGGAAAAATTTATACAATGGACGGAAGCAATTCCGTGGCGGAAGCAATTGCAATCAGACAGGGAAAAATTCTTGAAGTCGGAAGCACAAAGGAAATTACGGAAAAGTACAGTTCTGATGATGTATTTGATCTTAAAGGCGCAGTGGTTTTACCTGGATTTATAGATTCGGAAGGCTCAATAATCGAGTTTTCCAAGAATCTTAATTATATAAATCTTTCATATGCAAAGAGCCTTGATGAAATTAAAAGTCTTATTCTCGAAAAAGCCAGGAATACATACGAAGGAGAATGGATAGGCGGTTACGGCTGGAATGAGCTTAATATACCGGAAGAAGAACTTGTGCAGATGGATAAAAAATTTCTTGATAAAATAGCGCCGAACTATTCTGTTTATCTTGTGAATGCAAATCTTAATACTGTTCTGGTTAATTCAAGATTAATGAGAACCCTTGGTATTAACAAAGATACACCTGCTCCTGCAGGAGGTGAAATTGAGAAGTATTCAAACGGCGAGCTGACCGGGGTTTTTTATGATGAAGCGGTGAATCTGATAAGGGACAACATTCCCGGATTACTGAAAAATGAAATGCAGACACAGGTGGAAAAAGGAGTCAAGGAAATTGTAAAATACGGAATTACAGAAGTTCACGATAAAACTCTCGGCAAGGAAGGACTGGAAATATTCAAAGCTCTGATAGACAGCAACAGATTTCCATTGAGAGTGTATGCAATTATTTCAGGAGAAGACAGCAGCATGGTTGACACATATTTTAACAAGGGAATTGAAACCGGATATAAGGACAAATTAACCGTAAGGGCAGTTTCAATGGATTATGACGGATTGTTTGAAATACAGGATGCTGCAATGACAGAAGATTATCTTGCAGACCCTAAAAGGAAAGTTCCATACGTAACAGAAGAAGACATTGAAAGAGTTTATACAAGGGCAATTGATAAAAAATTTCAGTTTTATATCAAAGCAGTCGGAGACAGGGCAGTCAGTTCATCATTGAATGTAATGGATAAAGTTCTGAAGAAAACAAATGCAAAAGATCAGAGAACGGTTATTGAATACTGCGAATTTGTAACGCCTAAGGATTTGAACAAAATCAGCGAACTTTCTCTGATTCCGTCCGTCCGTCCTGATGTAACAATGTATGATCTGCAGATTGTCCCGCAGCTGATTAATTCTGAATACGGGGTAAAGACAGGATTATGGAATTCTCTGCTGAGGTCAGCGGGTAAAATTACTACAGGTTCTGATTTTCCGTTTCATCAGATCAATCCGTTTTTACAGATTTATTATCTTACGACTAGACAGTTAACTGACACGGTATTAACTTCAATTCCAAATCCTGATCAGAAAATTTCATTGCTTGATGCCGTGAAGTCATATACAATCTGGCCGGCATATGCTTCTTTCGAAGAAAATACAAAAGGCAGCATTGAAAAAGGAAAGTTTGCCGACTTCATTGTCATATCAAAGGATATTTTCAATTCGGATCCGAAAGCAATGCTAGAAACTAAAGTTCTCAGAACTGTTGTAAACGGCAGAGTTGCTTATGACAACATATTTGATCCGGAGAAATTGTAATTATAATAATGCAGAAACAGAAACCGGTAAATATTACAGATTTCCTGAATATTACATCCGGATTATTTGAGGAAAAGAAAATAAAAAATCCGCGTCTGAATGCTGAGATTCTTTTGAGCGGAATACTAAACTGCAGCAGGCTTGATCTTTATATGAATTTTGAAAAGCCTCTGACGGAAGCGGAGACGGACTCATTCAGAACATGCGTAAGAAGAAGGCTGAATCATGAACCTCTTCAGTATATTACGGGAAAGACTTCATTTTACGGACTAGAATTTGAAGTAAACAGGGATGTATTAATTCCCCGTCAGGAAACAGAACTGCTTGTTGAAAGAATACTTGATGATATAAGAATACGGAAGTTAAAGAAGGCAAAAATATTTGAAATAGGAACAGGATCAGGGTGTATATCAATTTCAGTTGCAAAGAATCTGCAAATGCATGGTACTGACTATGAAATAATGTCGGTTGATGTTTCGGAAAATGCAGTAAAAACTGCAGGAACAAATTTAGAATTAAATGGTCTTGATAACGGAAAGGTCAGATTTCTTGTTCAGGATATATTTAAAACTGAAAAGCTTCCGGGAAAATTTGATTACATTATTTCAAATCCGCCATACATATCACTTAAAGATTATGAATCGCTTGACAGTGAAGTTAGAGAATATGAACCGAGATTATCACTCACGGACAATGGCAGCGGACTGAAGTTTTACGAAAGGATATTCAGAATCGGATCTGATATTGATTTTAGCGGTAAAATATTCTGTGAAATAGGTTTCGGGCAGAAAGATGAAATTGAAAAAATAATTAACGGATATAATTATAAAAAACATGCTTTTTATAAGGATTACAGTGAAATATACAGAATAGCAGAGGCGGAAAAATGATATCCGTAATTCAGAGAGTAAATCATGCAAATGTCAGCATAAACGGGAATGTATACAGCAGCATAGGCAAAGGGCTTCTTGTGCTGCTGGGAATTCATAAAACGGATTCAGAACCTGACTGCAGGGCAATGGCAAAGAAGATTACTGATCTCAGGATTTTTAACGATGAAAATGATAAAATGAATTTAAGCGTAAAGGATACTGAAGGTGAAGTGCTTGTTATATCCCAGTTTACTTTATGCACCGACAATGAAAAAAGCGGAAACAGACCGAGTTTTTTTAAGGCTGAACTTCCCGAAAGGGCAAATAAAATGTATGAGTTGTTTATTGATGAAATGAAGTCGGTTTATACGGAAGAAAAGATAAGGAAAGGGGTTTTCGGAGAAATGATGGAAGTAAATCTGTGCAACGACGGTCCAGTAACAATCATACTCGAGAGAATTTAATTATGGAGAAGAAAATATATATTATCGGTCTAGGGAAAGCCGGATCGGCATTTGCGGCAGAGCTTAAGGATAAAGGCTTTGAAGCATTATTTCTTACGGACAAAAATCCCGGGAGAGCGGAAGAAATATCAGAAACAATAAATGCTTCAGGTTATTCAGAAAAAATTGACAGCGGGTTTATTAAAAAATCTGATATAATACTGATTTGTGTACAGGACAGATACATTAAAGAAGTTGTTGATTCGGTTTTAAAATGCGGATGTGATTTATCGGAAAAAATATTTATTCATACATCAGGATCCGAATCTTCCGAAGTGTTCAGATCTGATGAAATCAAAAGCGATAATGGAGTTTCAATGCATCCTGTGCAGACATTTGACAAAATCAGCAGCGTGAACAGGCATTTGCTTGAGAAAATATATTTCGGAATAGAAGGCGGTGAAAAGGGAAAAGCCACGGCAAAATATATTATCAGGAAACTTGGTTCGGATTTTATTGAAATTCCCAGGGAAAAAAAATATCTGTACCATTCAGCTTGTGTGATTTCGTCGAACTTTCTGATAACACTTCTTAATATTTCATCCGAAATAATGGGTAGCATGGGGATAGACAAGAAGAAAACCTTTGAAATATTCAGGCCGATAATTGAAAACACGCTGAAAAATATATCCGAGGACGGGCTGATAAATTCTCTGACCGGACCTTTTGAAAGGAATGATATCGAAACCATTTCAAAGCATCTGAATTCAATTAATAAAGAATTGCCTTCATTGATTCCTTTTTATACATTACTCGGTATGGAGACTGTCAAAGTAGCATTTAAGAAAGAGAGCATCAGCATGAAGAATGTAATTTCGATTCTTGATCTTATGAATGATTACATTATTAATGAATCAGGAAGCAAAAGTAAAACCATAAATTAAAAAAAAAATATCAGGATTTCAGATTCAGCCTTTTCAAATGATTAAAAACACAATTCTTATTCTTACCGTAATCTTCTTAACCGGAATTGAAGCGTATTGTCAGGCAGAGAAATATGCGGATGTCAGCAATGTTTTCAGATTATCATTACAAAATAAGGACAGGAAACTTTATAGTGATTCAGTAAATACACAGTACAACAAAAAAAGCCCGAAGAAACTGAATTTCGGCGGATTGTTTCTTGCACCTTACATCGGAATTTCTTTTCCTGTAGGCACATTCAGGGATTTTTCGGTATCGGGATTAATGTACGGCGTAAAAGCCGAAGTAGCGTTCAGCAAACTTTATCCGTTTTCTTTCGGGTTTATTTATGAATTTCAGAAGAACACGGGAGACGGTGATTATGTGACTACAAATACACTGACATACTATGATACTCAGATTACTTATCTCGGAGGCAGCGTTGACATTATACTGAACAAATACATTAAAACAAATTTTACAATGCCTGTGTTTTCATTTGAAGTAAAATATGCCACGGTTACAAATTACATAGGGAGAGAGAACAGCACTGAAGAAATTCCCGAAAGTAAAAATATTATGACATATTCTCCGGGATTAGCATTCACGGTATATATATTTGATTTATACAGCAAGTATACCTTTGCCGGTGATTATTCCAATCTTACATTTCTGGCAAGAATTCACTTTCCGTTTATAAAGTTTTAAAACTTCCTGCCTTTCCATTTGATTTTACTGCCTGCAAGAAAAGTCCACGGAAGTAAAAGACCGGTAAATGCAAAATAAATCATAAATAAAGGGTAATAAAAATAAAATGATGTCAAGCCGAATTCCTTTACAGGTTTATGCAACAGAATCAGCTCTGAAATTATTTTTATACAGATTAAAAAAAGATACAATTTCAGATTTAAAAAAAACAGACCGGATACGAGAAGAAAGTTCATAAGATAGAGTTCAGCTCCTGTAATATAACCAAGAAAATTAATCCCGGTACCGCCTCTGAACCATCGTCTCTTCTGGCTGAAGACTTCCTGAATGCTTCTGCAGGGATTGGTATAAACGAGACAGTTTTTGTCAACTGGAAAGCTGACTCTGAAATTTTTACCCGAGTTGATTTTTCTCATCAGAGCAAGGTCTTCGGTTACCGAAAATTTAATTAATTTATATCCGCCGGTAAATCTGTAAGCTTCTTTACTGAAAGATAAATTATTCCCGATGCAGCTTAAGATTGAGTTAAGTCCTGCACTGGAAGAAGCAAGAGAAAGAAGGTAAAGCCAGTCGGCAGACTGCAGAACGGAAAAGAGCGATTTACGGTCATTCATCAGTGTAAATCCGCAAACCATTCCCGTACCGGGAATGTAATATCTGACTGTGTTTTTTACCCATTCGGGATTAACAGTGCAATCGGCATCTGTCATAAGAATAATGTCACCGGTTGAAATATCAACCGCATTATCTATTGCATTTGCTTTTCCTTTCAGATTCGGGGATTCGTTTTTATGTGAATTTATTACTTTAAAGGAAGGATGAAGCCGTTCGGAGTTTTTCATTATTTCAAATGTTCTGTCGTCAGATTTATCATTTACAAGTATTATTTCAAGCAGTTCTTCCGGATAATTGATTTCAGCTAATGATTCTATGCACTTAAGGATATTATCTTCTTCATTTCTTGCGGCAACAATAACGGATACTTTCGGATAAACTGTACCGGGCAGGATATTCAGGCTGAAGGATTTCCTTAATCCACGAAATAAAACAATATGAATCAGAAAATAAAGTATCGAAACAACAATAAAAAAAATTTCCATAAGCAAAAAAGGTGATTATCCGTTTAACAAAGATAATCACCTTCAGAATAAAAAAGAATTTAAATCAGTTATTTTACAACTGCCATTTTAATAATCTGCGTTTCATTGCTTCCGTCAATGACTGCCTCCACAACAGCGAAATAAATTCCGCTCTGAACACCGGCAGAATTCCATTGTACTTCATTGTCGGCATTCGGAATGACAGTTCCTTTCAGTGTCGTCAGCAGTTCGCCCGACAAATCAAGTATCTTAACATTTACACTTGAAGCGGATCCGTTCAGATAATATCTGATGTATGTTTCATTTCCGTAAACAGGATTCGGCCAGTTATAAACCCGGTCGGAAGGAAGTTTCCCGGAGTAAGTTACCGGAACATTTCCCGAACTGAAATCATTATTTGACAAATAGCTGTCTTTAAGATAATTTTTCCACAGCACTTTATCCGGGTTATAAACAGATCCGGTTTTGAATGCATACAGATAACCGTCGCCGCCGGCAACAATAATGCCGAGCGTATCATTCAGATTGGCAAGAGCAGGCGTAGATGCAGTGTTTGGTCCGACACTTACGGGAAAACCAGGTACAACATTCCCGTTAACGCCGTAAGCATAAAGATCGCCTGATGAAGTTACAAACAGCAGATCATAAACATTGTCATTATTAACGTCCGCCACGGAAATTCCCGAAGTTATTACAGAATTCAGACCGAACGGGAAATTATCAATTAAAACACCGCCTGAATTCAGAGCATAGATCTTATTGTCTCCGTTAAAAATAATTTCCTGCTTGCCGTCGCTGTTGACATCGGCAAGAACAGGGGAGCTGTATATGGTGTTTACCGGATAAATCAGATTCAGCCTGCTTCCGTTTATATAAAATTCGTTGTTGTTATTAACAGTCAGAATATCAGTTGAAGTTGAGGATAAAATATTCCCGGTTACAAGATACTTATTGCTGTTAGTAATATAGGTAAAAAGGGAGTCTGATTTTTTCGAAAACTGTATAACCGGAGCTGAAGCCGAATCAACAGTGAAGCCGGTTAAATCGGCACTGTACTTCGTTATAACTCCGCTGTTTTTTCCGGTATAGAAAAAATTATTCAGTGACATAACTTCAGAACTTAACGGAGAATTATCCCATGATACTGACGTAAAGTTAAAATGATTATCCAGTAAAAGTATTCCAAAATCCCTGGTGCAAATAAG